>NZ_JSZE01000126.1 GCF_000802365.1 Xanthomonas cannabis pv. cannabis | reverse complement strand
GGTGACTGGTGGTTTTGTTGAAACGCTTTGTTGAAAAGCAAAGACACCGCGTCCCAGCTTGCTAGTCGCTGTTGAAATCCATGCACACCGACCATCTCCACTGGTCCTTGCCCGCCCACCGTCGCGGGACCCTTGGCGGCATGGATGCCGCCACGGAGCCTACAGGGATGTACTTGCGGCGTGTCCTGCGATGGTGGGCGGGCATGGGCCCTGCAGCAACGGCGCAGACTATCCGCTCTTCGCTTTTGCTGCCCGGGTCAAGCAATCAGGTAGCGACGCTTGCATCGTGCGTGTCGCGATGGCTGGCTGTCTTCAAGTCTGGTCGAGGGTCCTGCAGCCAAGCTACAGATCACAGCTTTCGCCTGGATCATCCGCCCTGCAGTGAACCGGCCCGAAGTGATTGCGCGTACCGCTTATCGTGCAGGCCAAACCTCAGTCGAACTGCGGCCCGCGCATCAGGCGGATCGGCCCGTGTACGCCGGGCAGCTGCACGGTTCTGCCTTGCGGGGTGACACGGACGACGCCGGCCTCTGCGGCCGCTGCAGCTACCGCGCGCACCTGCGGCATCAGGGCGCGCCACACGAACGCATCATCGCTCAGTGCGCGCGCAACCTCCGATGGGCAGATCGATTGCTCGGGCCGCCGTTGCGCGAGCAAGTGCCGAATCAGCGCGGCAATCTGTGCGTCATCGGGCGGTTGCACGCCTGCACCGCGTCATTACAGGGGACGCAGCAGGCGCAGGCCGAACCAGTCCTTGGCGTCGTTCCAGCCGTGCGTGACCTTGAGCCCTGCCGCGGCGGCCAGCTCGGCAAAGCGCGCGTCGGTGTATTTGTAGCTGTATTCGACCTGCATCGCCTCGCCTTCGGCGAACGCGATGTCCTGGCCGCCAATGTGCACGCGCTGCGCGCGTTGGCTGATCAGGAAGGTTTCGATGCGGCCGCGCTCGCGCGCATACACCGCGTGGTGACGAAAGCCGTCCAGATCGAAGTCGCTGCCGATCTCGCGGTTGAGGCGAGCCAGCAGGTTCAAGGTGAATTCGGCGGTGACCCCGGCCGCATCGTTGTAGGCGGCTTCGATCAGGCTGGCGTCCTTGTCCAGGTCGATGCCGATCAGCGCGCAGCCGTCGCTGCCCATGGTCTGGCGCATGGCATCCATCAGCGCAACCGCCGCAGTGTCGGTGAAATTGCCCAGCGTCGAGCCGGGGAAGAACACCACGTGGCGACGTGCCGGGCGCTGTGCGTCAGGCAGACGCAGCGGCTTGGTGAAGTCGGTGCAGACCGGCAGCATCTGGATCTGCGGAAATTGCTGGGCCAGCCGCGCGGTGCTGTCCAGCAGCGCGGTGCGCGAGATTTCCAGCGGTGTGTAGGCCACCACATCGCGCAGGCCCTGCAGCAGCAGTTCGGTCTTGCGCCCGCTGCCGCTGCCGTATTCCACCACATGCACGCCTGGGCCGATTGCCTGCGCGATCGAGGCCATGCTGGCCTCCAGCAGGCCCAGCTCGGTGCTGGTGAGGTAATACTCCGGCTGCCGGGTGATGGCTTCGAACAGCTCCGACCCGCGGGCGTCGTAAAAATACTTCGACGGCAGCGTCTTGGGCGTCTGCGACAGACCGGCCAGGGCATCGGCAGTGATGTCGTCCGGCTGCGGGCGCAGATCGGTCAGCGCGGCATGGGCGCGTTGCATGGCATGGGCGGCGGCGTTCAAGGCAGATCCTTGGCAAGGCGCACGCCGGCAAATTGCCAGCGCGCATCGGAAGGGAAGAAGTTGCGGTAACTGGCGCGCATATGGCTGGCCGGCGTGGCACAACTGCCGCCGCGCAGCACCCACTGGGCGTTCATGAACTTGCCGTTGTATTCGCCCAGCGAACCAGGCCACGGCGCAAAACCGGGATACGGCAGATACGCGCTGCCGGTCCATTCCCAGACATCGCCGAACAGTTGTTGCAACCCGGTATCCACGGCCTCGGCGCCCCATGGGTGCAGCGCACCACCGTCGACGAAATTGCCCTGCACCGGCACGCCGGTGGCAGCCTGTTCCCATTCGGCTTCGGTGGGAAGGCGCGCGCCGGCCCAGCGTGCGAAGGCGTCGGCTTCGAACAGGCTCAGATGACAGACCGGCGCATGCGGGTCGCGCATGCGCCAGCCATCCAGGGTGAACTCGCGTCCGTCCGCGTCCCAGTACAGCGGGTGCTGCCAGCCTTGCGCCTGCACCATGGCCCAGCCATCGCTGAGCCAGGCGCCGGCACTGCGGTAGCCACCGGCGTCGATGAATTCCTGGAATTCGGCGTTGGTCACGACCCGATGCGCCAGCGCATGCGCGCTCACCAGCACGCGGTGACGGGGTGATTCGTTGTCGTAGGCAAAGCTGTCGCAGCGGGGCCATGCGGCAGCGCCGATCTCGACGATCTGCTCGTCGCGCGCGTGCCAGCGCAGCGCACTGGCGATGGCGGCAGGCGGTGCCGGCGCATCGCGGTAGGCCGGCTGCAGCGGGTTGCTCCAGAGCGCGTGCTTGATATCGGTCAGCAGCAATTCCTGATGCTGCTGCTCGTGCTGGATGCCCAACTGCACGATGGTGCAGGCCTGCGCGTCCAGCCGCCCCTCCTGCAGGCGTTGCTGCATCTGGCTGTCGACGGCCGCCCGGTAGTCGCGCACCTGCTGCAGCGACGGGCGCGACAACACACCGCGACGCGCGCGCGCGTGCATCGGTCCAACGCTCTGGTAGTAGCTGTTGAACAGGAAATCCCATGCCGGGTCGAACACGCGGTACGCCGGGTCGGCCTGCAACACGAAGCGTTCGAAGAACCAGGTGGTATGGGCCAGATGCCATTTGCTGGGACTGGCATCGGGCATGCTCTGCACCATCGCGTCTTCAGCGCTCAACGGTGCGGCAAGGCGATCGCTCAATGCGCGAGTCTGCGCATAGCGTTCCAGCAGGGACAACTGCTGTTGCTGGCGATCGACCAGCAGGGGTGAGGTTGCAGACATCGCCGTATGCTTGGTCAGCGCCCGTGAACGCGCCGTGTCGGCGGCATGGCAGCCAGCGGTAAGCTGTTGGCATGCCAACGTCTTCGCTGTCCAGCTCGTTCCCCGCCCCCTTCGATTGGGCGCACCGCCAACAGGCATTTGCGCTGCCCGATGAGGTCATCTATCTGGACGCGGCCTCTCGCGGACCACTGCTGCGTGCAGTGCAGGGCGTTGCCCATGAGGCCGTCGCGGCGATGGCCACACCGTGGCGGTTGCCGTTCGATACGTGGGTGCGGGACATCGAGCAGCTGCGTGGGTTGGCCGCGCAGGTGTTCGATGGCGATGCCGACGCGGTGGCGATGCTGCCATCGGCCGCGCATGGGCTGGCCACGGCCGCACGCAATCTGCCGTTGCAGCGCGGCGAAGCTGTGCTGGTGCTGGAAGGGCAGTTCCCGTCCAACCTGCTGATCTGGCAGCGGCGGTGCAGCGAGGTCGGTGCGCACCTCGTGGCGGTGCCGACCAACAGCGGCGCCGACCTGAGCGAGGCGGTGCTGCAGACCATCGAGCGCACACCGGCGTTGGGTGTCGCGAGCCTGCCGCATGCGTACTGGCTGGACGGACGGCAGCTGGACCTGGACCGCATCAGCGCGGCGGTGCATGCACGCGGTGCGGCGCTGGTGCTGGACCTCAGCCAGAGCCTGGGCGTGTTGCCGACCGATCTGCCGCGCTGGCGGCCGGCGTTCGTGGTCAGCGTCGGCCACAAGTGGCTGCTGGGGCCGATGGGTCTGGCGTGGCTGTGGGTGGCAGCGCCGTGGCGCGTCGACGGGGTGCCGATCGAGGAGCACTGGATCGGCCGCGATGCCGGCAGCAGTTGGGAATTCCCCATCGGGCAGGCACCGCACTACCGCGAGGGCGCCCGTCGCTTCGATGCCGGCGGGGTGGCCGATCCGTTGAGGATCGCGATGGCCACCGCCGCCTTGCAACAAGTGCTTGCCTGGCAACCTGCGCGAATCGCCGCAGCGCTTGGCGCGCTCACCGCGCAGTGGGATGCGGCCCTGCAGGCACGCGGTCTGGGCTGCTGGTCCACGCCCGCGCATGCGCCGCACCTGACCGCCCTGCAGCCGCCGGCACACCGGCTGGAGGCCGTGGCAACGACCGTTGGCGAACGCGGGGCGATCTGCACGCGGCGTCACGGACGCCTGCGTATCGCACCGCACCTGAGCGTCACCGGCGAGGCGCTGTCAGGTCTGATCGCAGCGCTGCCAGAGGCATGAAGCCGCACGTAGGAGCGGACCCGGCCGCGACGGGGCGTTACCGAGCGTTGTCAGGTGTTACGCGGATAACGCCGTGCCCCGTGTAACGCCCCGTCGCGGCCGGGTCCGCTCCTACGCGTTCAGGCACGGCTGATGCGCAAGCCACGCGGGGTGACCCAGCGTTCCAGCCCCTCGAACAGCGCCTGCACCATCAGCGCAAGCACCGCTGCAGGGATCGCGCCTTCCAGAATCAGGCCGATGTCGTCCAGACGGATGCCGGTGAGGATCGGCTGGCCATAGCCGCCGGCACCGATCAAGGCGCCCAGCGTGGCGGTGCCCACGTTGATCACCGCGGCGGTCTGGATGCCGGCCACGATCGTGCGGCGCGCCAGCGGCAACTCCACCCGCCACAAGCGCGTCCACGCAGGCACGCCGATCGCTTCGGCGGTCTGGCGCAGCTCGCGCGGGATCGAGGTCAGCCCGGCGTAGGTATTGCGCACGATCGGCAGCAGGCTATACAGAAACAACGCCGCAATCGCCGGTTTCGCGCCGATGCCGAACAGCGGGATCATGAACACGAACACGGCCAATGACGGCAGCGTCTGCAGCACGCCGGTCAACGACAGCACCCACTGGCCCAGACGCGGCCGCCGTGCGGCCAGCACGCCCAGCGGCAAGGCGATCAGCAGCGCCAAGCCCAGCGAAACGCCGACCAGTGCCAGATGCTCGCGCGTGTGACGCAACAATCGACTAAAACGCGAATCGGCTTGCGTGGCCGGCGCCACGCCCAGCCACTGCGCCGCAACCGCCGCCTCGCCTTGGCGCTCCAGCTTCACCTGTGCGTTGAGCCGCTGCATGGTGGCTTCGTCGATACGCCCCTGCAGCCCCTGCAACGCCTCGAGCATTGCCGGTGCGCGCTGTGCCAGATCCTTGCGATACAGAAAGACCGCCTGGTACTCCGGGAAGTAATGGCGGTCGTCGCGCAGCACCTGTAGCCGGTAATACGGAATCTCCGCATCGGTGCTGTACAGATCGGTGACCCCGATCGCTGCGCTCTGCAGCGCGCGATACGCCAGATCGTGATCCAGCCCGGTGGCGGTCTGCGGCAAGGCGTAGGCCGCACGCACGCCGGGCCAGCCGTCGGCGCGCTGCATGAATTCATTGCTCAGGCCGATCTTCAGGGTTGGATGACGGGCCAGATCGGACAAGGTGGCGATGCCCAGCGCGCGTGCCCGCTCGCGTTGCATGCCGAATGCATAGTTGTTCTCGAAACCCAGCGATTGCGTCATCGCCAGGCCACGTGCATCCAGCGCCGCGCGCAGTTCGGCCTGGCTGGCGGTGGGCAGCTGCAGCAGTTCCTGCGCCAGTGTGCCGGTGTATTCGGCGTAGGCGTCGATCTGCCCGGTCTCCAGCGCGCGCCACAGGATGCGGGTGCCACCGAGCTGGGCGCGGTGCTGCACGTCCACGCCAGCGCGCTTGCCGGCAGCGGTGGCGATCTCGCCCAGGATCACCGCCTCGGTGAAATTCTTCGAGCCCACCGTCACCCCGGCGGCCGACGCGCCGCCGCTGCAGATCAGCAGCATCATCATGGCAAGCACGCGCACGATCATGCCGCGTCGCCGATGCTGCGCTGCGCGCTGAGAAAGCGCTGCACGAACGGCTCGGCCGGCTGCGCGAGCAAGGACTGCGCGCTGCCCTGCTGCACCACGCGACCGGCGCGCATCAGCACCAGGGTGTCTGCCAGATACGCGGCTTCGGCAACGTCGTGGGTGACCAGCACCACGGTCTTGCCAAGCTGGGCGAACAGTTCGCGCATCTGCGCCTGCAGGTCGTACCGCACGATGGGGTCCAGCGCGCCCAGCGGCTCGTCCAGCAGCAGCGCCGGCGGGTCCAGCATCAGGGCACGGATCAGGCCAACGCGTTGCCGCTGGCCACCGGAGAGTTCGGCCGGGTAGCGTGCCAGCAACGCCGGCGGCAGCTGGCACAGCGTGCACAGACTCTCCAGCCGCGCCTGGATGCGCTCGCGCGGCCAGCCCAGGGTCCGTGCCAGCAACACCACATTGCTGCGCGCGTCCATGTGCGGAAACAGGCCACCTTCCTGGATGACATAGCCGATGCGCTGGCGCTGCGCCTGCAGGCCGGCACGCGTCAGCGGCGTGCCATCGAAGCTGACGCTGCCGCTGTCGGGCCATTCCAGCCCCACCAGCATGCGCAGTACGGTGGACTTGCCGGCGCCGCTCGGCCCGATCAACGCCGTGGTCGCACCACGTGCAACTGTCAGCGTGACGTTGTCGAGCGCAATGGACTGGCCGTAATGCCGGCTGACCTGATCGAGAGTGAACATGCGCTCGAGCTTGCCCAAGCCGACGTCAGCCGGGCGCGAAGGTAGGCATCAGCGGGGCGGCGCCAGCAGCTCGCGTGCGCTCAGATAGCCGTCGCCATTGGCATCCTGCCGCGCAAACCGCTCGATCAGGCCGGCGCGGTGTGCCGTGCGGGTAATCGGCTTGCCACGGCGGCCGGGCAGCTCTTCGCCCTGCAGCACGCCGTCGTGATCGGCATCGCGCTGATCGAAGGCGTAACTCATCCAGGCCACATATTCATCGCGGCTGACCCGGCCATCGCCATCGCTGTCCATGCGCTTGAGATATTCCTGGCTGTCCTGCACTTGAGCATGCGCCGCGGGCATCCAGACCAGGACAACGCAGGCCATCAGCAGCGCAGGCGGCGCCAGACGATGCAACGCACGCGCACTCACGGCAGCACGCGTGCCGCCGGGCTTACGGCCCACTCAGCGCATAACCCTTGAGCCGCGCCGCATAGGCTTGCAGCGCTGCATTGCCACTGGCTTCGGCCTCGTGGCACCACTGCTGCAACTGCTTCAGGCGCTCGGATGCGTCGTGGCTGCGGGCCTCCAGCACCGCACTGAGCCGCGCGCGGTACTCGACCAGGGTGCGCATGCGCGGGCGTTGCGCCACCCACGCCTGCAATTGCGCGCGCGCGTCCGGCTTGAGCCAGCGCCCGTCGTCGACCAGGCCCTTGCGCAGGCGTCGCGGCAACAGCTCGCGCAGCTTGGCGCCGGTGGCGGCGGCCTCGTCGCGCAACGCTGGCTTGAGCACATTGCGCTGGTAGTCGGTCATGGCCTGGAAGCGATGCGACAACAGCGCCTTGAGCGTATCGGCATCGGGCACGGCGATATTGGGGCGGATATCCAGCGACGGCGCCACGCGCAACACCTTGGCCAGACCCACGGCCTGCAATCCACGGATGGCGATCCAGCCGATGTCCAGTTCCCAGCGCCGCATCGAAAAGCGCGCCGAGCTCGGGAAGGCGTGGTGGTTGTTGTGCAGCTCTTCGCCACCGATCCACAGCGCCCACGGGGTGAGGTTGGTGGAGGTGTCGGCGGATTCGAAATTGCGATAGCCCCACCAATGGCCCAGGCCGTTGACCACGCCGGCGGCCCAGAACGGAATCCACGCCATCTGGATCGCCCACAGCGCGATGCCCGGCAGGCCGAACAGCACCGTGTTGAGCACCAGCAAGGCGACCGGGCCGGCATTGGCATGCGGGGTATACAGGTGCCGCTCGATCCAGTCGGTGGGTGCGCCCTTGCCGTACTGCTCGATGTCGGCACGCTGCGCGCGCGCCTCGCGGTACAGCTCCACGCCACGCCAGAACACCTGCGAAATGCCCTTGGTCTGCGGGCTGTGCGGGTCTTCTTCGGTCTCCACCTTGGCGTGATGCTTGCGATGGATCGCCACCCACTCGCGGGTGATCATGGAGGTGGTGAGCCAGGTCCAGAAGCGGAAGAAATGCGCCACCACCGGATGGAAATCCACGCCGCGGTGGGCCTGGCTGCGATGCAGGTACAAGGTCACCGAGAAGATGGTGAGCTGGGTGAATACCAGCAGCACTGCAAGCATGCCCCACACGCCCAGCCCGGCCACGCCGGCGGTCAGGAAGTCGATGATCGGGTCGGACAACATCGGCAGGTCCACGGCGGCGCATCTCGTTGGTCGATGCAGACATGATGGGGGCGATCGCGGCAAACTTCACCCTTCGCACGCGTAGGGTCGCCCCTACATTTCTAAAGCGGTTCACACGTCTGTCTTCCCACTGCCTGATGCCTTCCGTATGACTGTTGTTACCGATGTTGCTGCTGTACCCGCCGATGCGCCGGCGTTGATCGAACTCGACCAGGCGAGTGTGATGCGCGGCCAGGTTCGCGTGTTGCATGCATTGCAATTGCGCATCGCGCTGGGCCAGCACACCGCCATCCTGGGCCCCAACGGCTGCGGCAAATCGTCCTTCATCAAACTCATCACCCGCGAGCTGTATCCGCTGGCACGCGGCGACGGACAGGCCTCGGTCAAGGTGCTGGGGCAGACGCGCTGGCAGGTGGACCGGTTGCGCTCGCAGCTGGGCATCGTCACCAGCGATCTGAGCGTCAACCTGGCCGACATGCCGGGGCTGGATGTGGAGAGCGCGGTGCTGTCCGGATTCTTCGCCAGCTATGTGGTGCCGCCGCATCGGGAGATCGACGACGGCATGCGCGCCCGTGCCCGCGAAGCACTGGCGTTGGCGCAGGCGTTGCCGTTGCTGGACCGCCCGTTTGCCGAGCTGTCGGCCGGCGAAACCCGCCGGGTGCTGATCGCACGCGCCCTGGTCAACCGCCCGCGCGCCCTGTTGCTGGACGAGCCCTCCACCGGCCTGGATCTGGTGGCGCGCCAGCACCTGCTGGACACGATGCGTCATCTCGCCCGCCAGGGCATCACCCTGGTGCTGGTGACCCACCACATCGAAGAGATCGTGCCGGAGATCGCGCGGGTGATCCTGTTGCGCGCGGGCAAGGTAGTGGCCGACGGCGCGCGCGATGCGCTGCTCACCGATGCCAGCCTGTCGGCGGTGTTCGATGGCCCGGTGCGCGTGCATCGTGATGGCGAGCGCTATTGGGCGAGCGTTGGGGAGTGAGCGCTGCAGGGTGTTCCTGTGCGCCTGCCTGTCAGACGCGATCGGGCACCGATGCGGATCTGCGGTGTGTGCGGTAGCCACGCACGCGCGGCGTGGATAGCCGACGCGGCTGCAATACGCGCTGTTTCCCGATGGCTACGGTGGCTTGCCTGGGTGCAAGCGCGTGAACGTGTCTTGCCGCAATGTCGGTCCGTGCTGGCGCGCGGTGGCCCATGGCTCGCATCGCACCGCTGCGCGCCGATGCGCGTGTGTGTGGCGCGGAGGTGCTGCGTGCCCTGCGATGCACGGTGCTGCGCGTGGCACGCCCCGCCGCCGTGCCCACCTGCACCCAGCGCATGACCTTGGACACGGGACGCCGCCGCTGCGGTTGCGCTTAGACTCGCCGCACCTACAGACAGGAGGCGTCCCGATGGCCCAGTGGTATTTCCATGTTCCCGGACAGGCCGAACGCATCGGCCCGCTCGACGCTGCCAACGCCCGCGTATACGCCCAGCGCCAACCCGACGCACTGGCCTGGCGCGATGGGCTCGATGGCTGGACCCCGGCCCGTCAGCTGGCCGAACTGCAGGGCGGCGGCAGTGCGCCGCCACCGCTGACCGGCACGGCTGGCCGCGCCGATGAGATCGACTACCGCATCGTCGGCAACGACATGCAGTTCGTCGAGGTCGAGCTGGACCCGGGCGAGAGCGCCATCGCCGAGGCCGGTGCGCTGATGTACAAGGATTCGGCAGTGCAGATGGACACCGTGTTCGGCGACGGCTCGCATGCCGGCCAGAG
>NZ_JSZE01000125.1 GCF_000802365.1 Xanthomonas cannabis pv. cannabis | reverse complement strand
ACCACGGTGCCGGCAACCGGGGCGCTGTTGCTGCCGGGCTTGCTCGCACCTGGCGGATATAGCTTGAGGGTCTGGCCGGGATAGATCGTGTTGGGCGAGGACAGGCCGTTCCACGCAGCCAGGTCCGGCGCGGTGATGTTGGTACGGCGCGAGATGGCATACAGGGTGTCGCCACGCTGGACGGTCACCGTTGCACCGGGGCGCGGCACCGACGGACGCGGCGCCGCAGATGGACGGGGGGACGACGAACCACCGCCGGCTCCCGGCGATCGCACCACCGTGGCGCTGCTGCAGGCGGCCAGCCCGGCCGCCACCATGAGCAGGACTGCTGTCTTACGTACCGAATTCATCTGCAACTTGCTCATCCGTTGGTTGTCTTCCACACCAGCCACCCTGCTCCCACCGCCAGCACGGCCATCGCCACCCAGCCCAACGGCTCGATCCAGCGATGCAGCGCGGCTTCGGCGCGCGCACCGCCCAGCCGGATCGCGCCGGCCACCAGATACACGCGCTTGCCGCGACCGACCAGCATGCTGGCGATGAACGGCAGGATCGGCACGCCGACCACGCCCGAAGCCCAGGTAAAGATCTTCAGCGGGATCGGCGTGAAGCCGACCAGTACCAGGGCCCAGAATGCCTTCCACGGCGACTCGGCCACCAGCGCGCGCAGGGTTTCGATCTGCACCTGGATCTTTGCGCTCCAGCCCAGCCATTCAATCAGCGGCTGCAGCGCGGCGAAGGCGAAGTGGCCGAGCAAATAGCCCACCAGCGCGCCACTGAGCGAGCCGATCAGGCTCAGCGTGGCGAACCATAGCGCGCGCTTGGGCTCAGCCAGCGACATCGGCGCCAGCATCACCTCCGGTGGCACCGGGAAGATGAAGCCCTCCACGAAACTGAGGCCGGTCAGCAGCGCAGGAGCGCGGCGGTGGCGCGACCAACGGATGGCCACGTCGTACAACGGCCCGAAAATCTTCATCGAGGAACTCTCATGGGGTCAATCCAGCATGCCCGACAACAGCGGGACGAACGTGACCGGGGCCAGAACCTGTTGTGCGATGGCGCCGTCGGCATCACGGGTGAGTTGCACCAGCGACTGCGAGGACGCACCACCCACCGGTGCGACCAGACGTCCGCCGACCGCCAGCTGATCGACCAAGGCATCGACCAATGCCGGCGCAGCGGCAGTGACCACGATGGCATCGTACGGGCCATGCTCGGGCCAGCCGATGCGGCCATCGTCATGTTTGCTGCGCACGTTCATGCCCAGATGGCGGAAGCGCTTGCGCGCCTGCCGCAGCAGGTCGCCGATGCGCTCGACCGTGTAGACCTCCAGGCCCAGCGCCGCGAGGATCGCGCCCTGGTAGCCGGAGCCGGTGCCCACTTCGAGCACCTTGGTGGGCGCGACCTGCAGCACCGCCTCGGTCATGCGCGCCACGACCCAGGGCTGGGAGATGGTCTGGCCGTGGCCGATCGGCAGTGCGGTGTCTTCGTAGGCGCGCGAGGCCAGCGCTTCATCGATGAACAGATGGCGCGGCACGGTGCGCATGGCATTGAGCGTGGCCTCGTCCTGGATGCCGGCCTCGCGCAGGCGCTCGACCAGGCGGTCGCGCACGCGCTGCGAGGTCATGCCGATGCCGACCGATTCCGGTTGCAGCATGCGCAGTCTCGGCGTCATGCCGGTGCGTCCAGCGCAGCGGTCAGCCCACCGACCCAACCGGCCACGGTCTCCAGCGCCTGATAGCGGGTGAGATCGACGTGGATGGGCGTGATCGAGATATGCCCGGTACGCACCGCATGGAAATCGGTGCCGGCGCCGGCATCCTGCTCGGGACCGGCCGGGCCGATCCAGTACACGGTGCGGCCGCGCGGATCGCGCTGCTCCACGCAGGGCTCGGACCGGTGACGGTTGCCCAACCGGGTGACCTCGAAACCAAGCACATCCGACCAGGGCAGATCCGGCACGTTGACGTTGAGGATGGTGTCGGCCGGCAACGGGTCGGCCTTCAGGCGAGCGACGATTTCCACCGCAGCGCGCGCGGCGGTCGCATAGTTGTGCGCCTGGTGGTTGTGGGTGACCAAGGACACCGCAACCGCAGGCAGGCCGAGGAACCGGCCTTCCATCGCGGCGGAGACGGTGCCCGAATAGATCACGTCATCGCCCAGATTGGCCGAATTGTTGATGCCCGACACCACGATGTCGGGGTCGTAATCCAGCATTCCGGTCAGCGCCAGATGCACGCAGTCGGTCGGGGTACCGGCCACCGCGCAGGTCTGCGCATCGATGCGGCGGGTGCGGATGGGTACATCCAGGGTCAGCGAATTGCTGGCGCCGGAGCGGTCGCGGTCGGGCGCGACCACCATCACTTCATGACCGGCATGGCGTAGCGCCTCGGCCAATACCTGGATGCCGGGGGCGTCGACACCGTCGTCGTTGCTAACCAGTACGCGCATGGGACTCCTCGGAAAACCGGGCCATGATACCGGATGCGTCCCTGGGCTTCGCGCTTGATCTTCGCGTACGTCTGAGGTTGGAACGGTTACGCTGTTGCCATGTCCCACCCTGAAGACGAAGACGACGCCGCGCTGTTTCGCGCGGCGATCGGCACGGTCAAGCCGATCCGCGAGGTCGCGCCGCCGGCCAATGCCAAGCCGCGACCGAAACCGCGCGCGCGCATGGCCGAGCGCGACGAGGCCGACGCGCATTCGGAATTTGCCCGCCTGCTGCGCGACAGCGGGCCGCTGGAGGCGGGCGACACTGCCAGCTACCGCCGCGACACGCTTCCGGCCCGCCTGTTCCAGCGACTCAAGCGCGGCCAGTTTTCGGTGCAGGACGAACTGGATCTGCATGGCGCCACCGCAGCGCAGGCCGAGGCGTTGCTACGCCAGTTCCTGCTCGAGGCGCATGCGCACGAACATGGCTGCGTGCGCATCATCCACGGCAAGGGCCTGCAGTCGGACAACGGCACGCCCGTGCTGAAGAACCTGATGGACCGCCTGCTGCGCCAGCGCAACGATGTGCTGGCGTTCCATTCGGCGCCGCCCACCCAGGGTGGCACCGGGGCCTTGCTGGTGTTGCTGGCGCGGAAGTAGTCGCAACCTGGCGAGGCCGTGCACGAGCGGTCCTGGCGGCGCGGGGCGCCGGAGACATGCCTGTCGCGGCCAGAGCCGCTCCTACGAGAACGACGCTCAGGCGTCGGTACGCAGCTGCGGCGCGGCACGGCCGGCGTCGCTGACTTCTCCCAATTCCCAAAGCACCGCGGTGGCGTAGCAGCCCGGCGGCAGTGCGAATTCCATCTGCAGGGTCTGCGCTTCCGGCCAGCGGTAATCCAGGCCTTGCGGACGCAACCGCAATGCGCGGCGCTCCTGCTTCAATCCTGCCGCTTCAAGGCCCTGACGCAAGACTTCCGACTGCGGATCCGACAGGGCGCCCTGCTCCACCGCTGCAGCCTGCCCGGTCGAGCGCAGTTCGCCCGCGCCCCACAACGGGCCGCTGGGATGGATATCGAACCGCGTCAGCCGTTCAGCCAGCACCTCGCTCCACGGCTCCGGACCGAACACGCTGCGCGAGCCGTCGAGCATCCATGCCTCGCCGTCCAGGCCGATATCCCAGTTGCCCTGCTCCACACGTGCGCCCAGCACGCGATTGAACAGCGACGAACGCGCGGCCGACAGCAGGATCGAGCGTTGATCGTTGCGCAGGCGTCGCTTCGGGGCCGGGGCCAACGAGCCGTCGGCGTCCTGCGCGTAGCCGAACATCGCCAGCGCGGAGGCGACATTGCCGCCGTCGCGGCCGAAGCGTTGTTCGCCGAACCAGTTGGGAATGCCACGCGCCGCAATCGCCTGCAGACGTCGTTCGATGGCCTCGCGCTCACCTTGCACCTGTCGCATTGTCAGCACGAAGCGGTTCCCGAGCAGCGCGCCGCGCTGCAGCTTGCGGTGATGCCAGGTGCTTTCGACCACCTGCATCTGCGCATCGTCGAGCGTTGCCAGATCCGGCGCGATGCGTTTTGGCAGATGCACGCTGAAGCGCTGGGTGGTCACCGCATGGCGATCCTTCAGGCCGGCGTAGCTGACGCCCATCTCGGCGATGCCTGCCCAGCGCGCCAGTTGCTTGGCGACGTAGGCGGTGTTCTGGCCGCGCTTGCGAATGGTGAGCAGCAAGTGTTCGCCTTCGCCGGATGGCTCGAACGACGGTAACTCGTCAACCTGGAAGTCTTCCGGGGTGCTGCGCATTGCCGCGCTCAGCACTGCAGGCCCGTGTGCGCGTGGAAGCTGGGAGGTTTCGCTCATGGTGGTGTTCGCCTTTGCGCCGACCCATCGCGCGCGGTGTGCCGAGCTCTCGGCGCGGAATGTGAGGACGCATGCCGATGCGCGGCATGCAGGAGCGCGTCTAGACGGCGATCTTGCCCAGCAGCACCGCCGCCTGCGCCGCGATGCCTTCGCTGCGACCGGTGAAGCCGAGCTTTTCGCTGGTGGTGGCCTTGACGCTGACCGCATCCAGCTCGATCGCTAGCAGGCCGGCGATGCGCTCGCGCATGGCCAACGCATGCGGGCCGACCTTGGGCCGCTCGCAGATCACCGTGATGTCCGCGTTGCCCACGCGCCAGCCGCGCTCGCGCAGCAGCTGGTCGCAATGCTGCAGGAACTGCGCGCTGTCAGCGTCCTTCCAGCGCGCGTCGGAGGGCGGGAAATGCACGCCGATATCGCCCAGCGCCAGCGCGCCCAGCATGGCATCGCACAGCGCATGCAGCACCACATCGCCATCGCTATGCGCCAGAACGCCCTGGCTGTGCGCCACGCGCACACCGCCGAGCATCACGTGATCGCCATCGCCGAACGCATGGACGTCGTAGCCCTGGCCGATTCGGAAATTGAAGGACATGGATCAAACCTCTTCGGGACCGGGAACCCGGGACCCGGGACCCGGAACGGCAGATGCCAAGACAGTAGACGCTGGACCGAGGCTGTCCGGGTCCCGGCTCCAGGGCTCCGGGCCCCGCCGCGCCAGTTCGAATTCGAAACGCGCCAGATCCGTCGGCGTGGTGACCTTGAAGTTGTCTTCGGCGCCTTCCACCAACAGGGGGCGCAGCCCCAGGCGCTCCATCGCCATGGCCTCGTCGGTCACCTCCACCCCGGCCGCCGACGCTTCGGTGAGGCCGCGGATGAGTTGGTGACGCCGAAACAGCTGCGGCGTGAGCGCACGCCACAGGCGTTCGCGCGGTTCGGTGCCGTCGATGCCACCATCGTCGCCGGCACGCTTGAGCGTGTCGCGTACCGGTGCGGCCAGGATCGCGCCGACCGGGTCGCCACGGCCGATTTCCAGTAGGCGGTCCAGATCGGCCAGGGCCA
This sequence comes from Xanthomonas cannabis pv. cannabis, assembly GCF_000802365.1. Taxonomy (GTDB): domain Bacteria; phylum Pseudomonadota; class Gammaproteobacteria; order Xanthomonadales; family Xanthomonadaceae; genus Xanthomonas; species Xanthomonas cannabis. Next base: position 11,161 of record NZ_JSZE01000125.1, on the reverse strand, counting down.
GATTCGGCCGCGCGGCATCGTGCACCAGCACGAAATCGTCGGCACGCACGCTCTCGGGCAAGGCCAGCAATCCGGCCAGTACCGAGGCCGCACGCGTGGCGCCTCCGACGCAGGTCAGCACCGGTGTGGATTCCACCGCAGTCCAGCCGGGCCAGTCGGCATCGCCGGGGGCGATCGCCACCAGGATGCCGGCCACCGCCGGGTGCGCGGCCAGCGCCGCCAGCGTATACGCCATCAACGGCTGACCGCCGGCAGGCAGATATTGTTTTGGCACAGGCCCGCCAAACCGCGTGCCGCGCCCCGCGGCCGGCACGATCGCCCAAATGGAGCCGGTCATGGGTGATCCACCGGATCGGTGGCGTCGGGCGCTTGCTGTGCGGGGACCGCTGCGTCAGTGGATGCGGGTGACGGCAGCGGCGCATCCTCGACCACGCGATAGAACGTCTCGCCCGGCTTGATCATGCCCAGCTCGCTGCGTGCACGTTCCTCGATTGCCGCTTCGCCGTCCTTCAAATCCTTCACCTCTGCTGCCAACGCCTGGTTGCGTTGGCGCAGACCTTCGTTGTCCTGTGTCTGATGCGCGACCTGGGCTTCCAGCATCATGACTTCACCGGAATTCCCAGGCCCGAACCAGAAGCGGTACTGCAGCCAAGCCAGCAGCACCGCCAGCACCAGCAGTAGCCAGCGCCAGTTGCGCACGGCTTATCGCTTGATCGAGACGAACGCGTCGCGGCCGGCGTAACGCGCGCCGGACCCCAGTGCCTGCTCGATGCGCAGCAGCTGGTTGTACTTGGCGACGCGGTCGCTGCGGCACAGCGAGCCGGTCTTGATCTGCGTGGCAGTGGTGGCCACGGCGATGTCGGCGATGGTGGTGTCTTCGGTTTCGCCCGAGCGGTGCGACACGATCGATGCGTAATTGGCCGCATGCGCCATGGCGATGGCTTCCAGCGTTTCGGTCAGCGTACCGATCTGGTTGACCTTGATCAGGATCGCATTGGCGGTACCCGAGTCGATGCCCTGCTTGAAGATCTTCGGGTTGGTGACGAACAGATCGTCGCCCACCAGCTGCACCTTCTTGCCAACGCGGTCAGTCAGCAGCTTCCAGCCGGACCAGTCGTCTTCGGCCAGGCCGTCTTCAATGCTGATGATCGGGTACTGCGCGACCCAGTCGGCCAGGAAGTCAACGAACTGCTCGCTGGTCAGGCGCTTGTTCTCGCCGACCAGGTTGTACTTGCCGTTGTCGTAAAACTCGCTGGAGGCCACGTCCAGGCCCAGCAGCACGTCTTCGCCGGCGGTGTAACCGGCCTTGCCGATCGCTTCGAGGATGGTGTCCAGCGCTTCGACGTTGCTGCGGAAGTCCGGCGCAAAGCCACCTTCATCGCCTACCGCCGTGCTCAGGCCGTGGCCCTTGAGCACCGACTTGAGCGAATGGAAGATTTCGGTACCGGCGCGCAGCGCTTCGGAGAACGAACTGCAGCCCACCGGCAGCACCATGAACTCCTGGAAGTCGACGTTGTTATCGGCATGCGCGCCACCGTTGATGATGTTCATCATCGGCACCGGCAGCTTGACGTCGGCCTCGGTGATGGTGGACAGGTACTGCCACAGCGGCTGCTTGCGCGAGGCGGCCACGGCATGCGCGGCGGCCAGCGACACACCCAGCAGTGCGTTGGCACCCAGGCGGCCCTTGTTCTCGGTGCCATCCAGATCGATCAGGCGACGGTCCAGACCCTGCTGGTCGGCCGCATCGAAGTTCTTCAGCGTCTCGGCGATGGTGCCGTTGACGTTGTCCACCGCATGGCGCACGCCCTTGCCCAGGTAGCGGGTCTTGTCGCCATCGCGCAGCTCCACCGCTTCCTTGGTGCCGGTCGAGGCACCCGAGGGCACGGCGGCGCGGCCGAACGAGCCGTCGTCCAGCGTGACTTCGGCCTCCAGCGTGGGATTGCCGCGGGAATCGAGGATTTCGCGGGCGAGGATCTTGGCGATAGTGGTCATAGGTCGATCGGTTACCAGTAAGGGGGAAGTACACCGGAAACAAGCTGCCGGATTATCGCTGCACACCGGTCCATTGCCAAATGGCATTGGCCCGATGAGCGCCTGACCGGCAAGACTAGGCAGCTAGGCCTTCAGTCCCAGCAGCGACAAACAAGACAGCAGTAGCAAGAGCAGCAGCAGCGCCAGGCCCATGGCTGCAGCGCCCGGCTGGCGACGCAGCGAGAACGCGACCGGGCTGGCGACAAACCCACCCAGCGCCACCAGCGCGCCTGCCCACAGCGTGACAAACATCGGAACGCGCGTGGCCTGCATCGCATGGTTGCCGTCGCCTGGCATGCCGATGCTGGCGGTTACCAAGAAGGCCATGACGGCCAGACAGGCCCATGCTGCAAGCGACAAACCCAACGCCATCCAGCCCCAGGGCCAGTGCCGCCAGTGCCGGCGTTGGCGACACGATGCCGCCAACGCCCACGGATCGGAACTCATGCGAAGCGCGCGAACCCGTGCTTCTTGGTGACAGCGTCCAGTTCCATCAGCGTTTCCAGCAGCTCTTGCATGCGGTCCAGCGGCCACGCATTGGGGCCATCAGACAGCGCCTTGGACGGATCCGGATGGGTTTCGGCGAACAGGCCGGAAATACCGACCGCCACCGCCGCCCGCGCCAGCACCGGCACGAATTCGCGCTGGCCACCGGAGCTGCTGCCCTGCCCGCCCGGCAACTGCACCGAATGGGTGGCGTCGAACACCACCGGGCAGCCGGTATCGCGCATGACGCTCAGCGAGCGCATGTCGCTGACCAGGTTGTTGTAGCCGAACGAGGCGCCACGCTCGCAGACCATGATCTGCTCGTTGCCGGTCGACTTGGCCTTGTCCACCACCGGCTTCATGTCCCACGGCGCCAGGAACTGGCCCTTCTTGATGTTGACCGGCTTGCCGGCGGCGCAGACGTTCTTGATGAAGTCGGTCTGGCGCACCAGAAAGGCCGGGGTCTGCAGCACGTCGACGACGGCGGCGACCTCGTTCATCGGGGTGTATTCGTGTACGTCGGTGAGCACCGGCACGCCGATCTGCTTTTTCACTGCGTCCAGCACCTTCAGGCCTTCTTCCAGGCCCGGGCCACGGAAGCTGGTGCCGGAGGTGCGGTTGGCCTTGTCGAAGCTCGACTTGAAGATGAAGTTGACCCCGAGCTTGCCGGTGATCTCCTTGAGCTTGCCGGCCACGTCGAGCTGCAGCTGCATCGACTCGATCACGCATGGGCCGGCGATCAGGAACAGCGGCTGATCCAGGCCAACTTCGAAGTCACACAGTTTCATCAGGTCACCTTATTTCGATTGAAGCCCCTTTCCCATCGGGAGAGGGGTTGGGGTGAGGGAATGGTTGCGAAGTACTGCTGAAGCATGATGGTTTGCCCTGGCTGGCGCGTAGCGACGCGCTTGTCATGGCTGCCACCTTCCAGTGCATTGCGGCGCACCCTCATCCGCCCCTACGGGGCACCTTCTCCCGACGGGAGAAGGGAGAAGGGAGTCGCCATGATCTGAGCCCCTGTCCCACCGGGAGAGGGGTTGGGGTGAGGGTGCGGTTGCGAAGCACTGCTGAAGCATGATGGTTTGCCCTGGCTGGCGCGTAGGGACGCGCTCGTCATGGCTGCCATCTTCCAGTGCGTTGCGGCGCGCCCTCATCCGCCCCTTCAGGGCACCTTCTCCCAAGGGGAGAAGGAACTCACGCACGCGCTTCCTTGAGCAACTTGCCGCCAGCTTTTTTTTCGCGCGCGGCACGCACGAAGCCGATGAACAACGGGTGCCCGTCGCGTGGCGTGGACAGGAATTCCGGGTGCGCCTGGCAGGCCAGGAACCACGGGTGCGCATCGCGCGGCAGCTCCACCACTTCCACCAGCGTGTCGTCCATCGACTTGCCGGAAATCACCAGACCGGCGTCTTCCAGCTGGGTGCGGTAGCGATTGTTGAACTCGTAGCGGTGACGATGACGCTCGGCCACCACGTCCTTGCCATAGACCTCGCGTGCCAGCGTGCCCGGCTTGAGCCGCTGCTCCTGCAAGCCCAGCCGCATGGTGCCGCCCAGGTCGGACTTCTCGTCGCGCTTTTCGACTTCGCCGGTGGCGGTGCGCCATTCGGTGATCAGGCCGATCACCGGATGCGGCGACTGGCGATCGTTCTCGGTGCTGTTGGCCGCGTCCAGGTCGGCAACATGGCGCGCATAGTCCACCACCGCCGCCTGCATGCCGTAGCAGATGCCGAAGTACGGCACCTTGTGCTCGCGCGCAAACCTGGAGGTCTGCACCTTGCCTTCGAAACCGCGGTCGCCGAAACCGCCCGGCACCAGGATGCCGTCGATGTCCTGCAAGGCAGACATGTCGCTGCCCTCCAGATCCTGCGCCTCCAGCCACTTCAGGTTGACCTTGGTGCGCTGACGCAAGCCGCCGTGACGCAACGCTTCGGCCACGGACTTGTAGGCGTCCTGGTGATCGACATACTTGCCGACCACGGCGATGTTGACCTCGTCCAGCGGATGCTTGACCGCATCCACGACCGCCGCCCACTCGGACAGATCGGCGTCGGCGACCTTGTCGCGCAGCTTGAACTGGTCGATGACCAATTCGTCCAGTCCCTGGCGCAGCAATTCCAGCGGCATGCCGTACAGCACATCGATGTCGGGGCAGCTGATCACCGCGCGTTCGGAGACATTGGTGAACAGTGCGATCTTGCGACGCTCCGAATCCGGCACCGCCTGCTCGGAGCGGCACAGCAGCACGTCCGGCTGGATGCCGATCGAGCGCAGTTCCTTGACCGAATGCTGGGTCGGCTTGGTCTTCAACTCACCGGCCGCCGCGATGTACGGCACCAGGGTGAGGTGCATGAACATGGCCTTTTCGGCGCCGCGCTCGGTGCGTACCTGACGGATCGCTTCCAGGAACGGCAGCGATTCGATATCGCCCACGGTGCCGCCAATCTCGATCAGCGCCACATCGAACCCAGCCGTGGCCTCGTCGATGCAACGGCGGATTTCATCGGTGATGTGCGGGATCACCTGCACGGTGGCGCCCAGATAATCACCGCGACGTTCCTTGCGGATCACGTTTTCGTAGATCCGCCCGGTGGTGACCGAGTTCTTGCGCGACAGCCGCGTGCGCACGTAGCGCTCGTAGTGGCCAAGGTCCAGGTCGGTTTCGGCACCGTCGTCGGTGACATACACCTCGCCGTGCTGGAACGGGCTCATCGTGCCCGGGTCCACATTGATGTACGGGTCCAGCTTCATCATCGTGACCTTCAGGCCACGCGCTTCAAGAATGGACGCAAGCGAAGCTGCGGCGATGCCCTTGCCTAGCGAGGACACTACACCGCCTGTTACGAAAATCAGGGGAGTCATGGGGCTCAAGGCCTCCCGGAAAGCCATAGTTTAACGGGTGACGGGCGAATGCCCAAGGGTTGCGTGACGGCGAGGCCATCCCGCGCGGAAAATTCGGCTACGCACCTGCAAATGCAGACGCCCCGGCCGAAGCCGGGGCGTCCATGTCACGCGATGACCTGACAGAAGACTCAGCGCGAGGGCTTTTCTTCTTCCTCTTCCTCGCGCGGAGCGCTGTCGGCCTTGGGCTTCTGCGCGGCGGCAGCGGCGCGGCGCTCGGCCTTGCGCTCGGCGTCGGTCTTGGCCTTGGCGTCGTCGCTCTTCTGCGCGCTGGCGCCCTGCCCGGCCTGCTGCGGGGCCGCCTGCGCCATGGCGGGAAGTGCCGCCACGGCGGCCGCACCCAGGGTGAGCATCAGAATATGCTTGAACTTCATGGTGTCCTCCGGTTCGGTGACATCCTCAGGTGGGGACGTTTGGTTCCGAAACCAACGCCAGGGTAGCCACCGGCACCCCGCCCCGCACTGAACGCCTGCCACGTGCAAAATGTTGCCTCAGCCCCCACACTTGCGCGTCGTTTCACGTGCCAACGAGATGCATGAACACCCGTTATAACGCTGCCGATATTGAAGTGCTGTCGGGCCTGGACCCGGTCAAACGCCGCCCGGGCATGTACACCGACACCGCGCGCCCGAACCACCTGGCGCAGGAAGTGATCGACAACTCGGTCGACGAGGCGCTGGCCGGCCACGCCCGGCAGGTCGAGGTCACGCTGTACAAGGACGGCAGCTGCGAGGTGTCCGACGACGGCCGCGGCATGCCGGTGGACATCCACCCGGAAGAGAAGATCCCGGGTGTCGAATTGATCCTGACCCGGCTGCACGCCGGCGGCAAGTTCAGCAACCGCAACTACACCTTCTCCGGCGGCCTGCACGGCGTGGGCGTGAGCGTGGTCAACGCGCTCTCGACCAAGGTCGAGCTGTTCATCAAGCGCGAAGGCAGCGAGCACCGCATGGAGTTCCGCGACGGCAACGCCGCTTCCAAGTTGGAAGTGGTCGGCACCGTCGGCAAGAAGAACACCGGTACGCGGCTGCGCTTCTGGGCCGACCCGAAGTACTTCGACACGCCCAAATTCAATGTGCGCGCACTGCGCCACCTGCTGCGGGCCAAGGCGGTGCTGTGCCCCGGCCTGACCGTCAAGCTGCATGACGAAGCCACCGGCGAGCAGGACAGCTGGTACTTCGAAAACGGCCTGCGCGACTATCTGAAAGGCGAGATGGCCGAGCACGAACTGCTGCCGGCCGAGCTGTTCGTGGGCAGCCTGAAGAAGGACACCGAGATCGTGGACTGGGCCGCGGCCTGGGTGCCGGAAGGCGAGCTGGTGCAGGAAAGCTACGTCAACCTGATCCCCACCGCGCAGCACGGCACCCACGTCAACGGTCTGCGTTCGGGCCTGACCGATGCGCTGCGCGAGTTCTGCGATTTCCGCAACCTGCTGCCGCGCGGCGTCAAGCTGGCGCCGGAAGATGTCTGGGACCGGGTCACCTTCGTGCTCAGCCTGAAGATGACCGACCCGCAGTTCTCCGGGCAGACCAAGGAACGCCTGTCGTCGCGCCAGGCCGCCGGCTTCATCGAAGGCGCCGCGCATGACGCTTTCAGCCTGTATCTCAATCAGAACGTGGAGATCGGCGAGAAGATCGCGCAGATCGCCATCGACCGTGCCAGCGCACGGCTGAAGACCGAAAAGCAGATCGTGCGCAAGAAGGTGACCCAGGGCCCGGCCCTGCCCGGCAAGCTGGCCGATTGCATCAGCCAGGACCTGTCGCGGACCGAGCTGTTCCTGGTCGAAGGCGACTCGGCCGGCGGCTCGGCCAAGCAGGCGCGCGACAAGGATTTCCAGGCGATCCTGCCGCTGCGCGGCAAGATCCTCAACACCTGGGAAGTGGCGTCCGGCAGCGTGCTGGCCTCCGAGGAAGTGCACAACCTGGCGATCGCGATCGGCTGCGACCCCGGCAAGGACGACATCACCGGGCTGCGCTACGGCAAGGTGGTGATCCTGGCCGACGCCGACTCCGACGGCCTGCATATCGCCACGCTGCTGACGGCGCTGTTCCTGCAGCACTTCCCTGCACTGGTGGCCGCTGGCCACGTGTTCGTGGCGATGCCGCCGTTGTTCCGCGTGGACGTGGGCAAGCAGGTGTTCTATGCGCTGGACGAAGAAGAAAAGACCACGCTGCTGGACAAGATTGCGCGCGAAAAGATGAAGGGCCAGATCAGCGTCACCCGCTTCAAGGGCCTGGGCGAGATGAACCCGCAGCAGCTGCGCGAGTCCACCATCCATCCGGATACCCGCCGGCTGGTGCAGCTCACCATCGACGATGGCGAACAGACCCGTTCGTTGATGGACATGTTGCTGGCCAAGAAGCGCGCCGGCGACCGCAAGCAGTGGCTTGAGAGCAAGGGTGATCTGGCTTCGTTGGAAGTTTGAAACCGCTGGAAACTTAAAACGCTTCGGAAGTTGAAGCCCCTCTCCCGCCGAAAGAGGGATTGGAGTAAGGGTGCCGGGCGAAGCCACTGTGTAATGGATGACGCGAGGCTTCGCCGGCACCCCCATCCGCGCCTGCGGCAGCTTCTCCCCCATTAAGGCGGACTATGTCCCGAAGGGAGAAGGGCGCGCTTTTGGCGACGCGCATCCTTGAGCGGACCAGGCCACCTACCTCGCAGGCCGCGTCGATTCACACGGCATCCATGCCTGCCTGCGCATTCACCGGGCCCCAGGGGTCCAGCATCGGCACTGCTCCAACGTAAGCCCATTGACCCGCTCCGCAACGTTCCGACGCAGCGCGCCAGCGACCTGCTGCTGGACGGCAGCATCGCGCCGACCACCATGGCGATAGTGAACGTCGTCACGCGAGTGTCGGCAGAAAAGTCAGCGTGTCGACGCCGGGCGATGACCCGGCTGCATCGGGGCTGCAGTGCCGCTCAGACCGCGCCGGGCTCGGTGGCTCTGACGTTCCAGCCCAGCCACTGGTAGACGCGGTAGCGCGCGATGCCCAGGTATTCGTGCAGGGCCACATCGGCCAGGGTGAAGTTGTAGCTCTGCGGCAGCACCGACCAGGAGGCGGTCAGCCAGTCCGCACGCACCGGCACGGCGTCGATGCCGAAGTGGCGGAAGTACAGCTCGGCGCGGCGCAGATGCGTGGCCGAGGACACCAGCACGATGCGGTCGGGCCGGTGCGCGCGCAGCAGCGGCTGGCTGAACTGCGCGTTCTGCCAGGTGTTCATGCTGGAGGGCTCCATGATCAGATCCGCCCGCTCGATCCCCAGCCCGATCAACACGCGCTGGTAGACCACCGCCTCGGACAGGCCCAGGCCGCGCGCGTCGCCACCGCTGATCTCGATCTTGCAATCGCCGCCGCTGCGGCGGCACTGCTGGTAAAGCCGCGCCGATTCGACAATGCGCCCGTAGGCGAACATGTTGGCCTCGGCCACCGCGTCACTCCCCTCCGGGCGCACCGTGCCTGCGCCGAGCAGCACGATGACGTTGCGCGCGCCCCACGCGTTGAAGTCGTTGACCCCGGTGCGCTGCAGGTGTTGCAGCATCCATGACGGCAACGGGCCGCAGCCCACGGCAAACACCAGCGCCAGGCTGATGCCGCCCAGCAGACGCGAAAATCGCCGCAGGCCGCGGCGATCGATCAACCAGGCAAACCCGAACAACACGCACACCAGGGCAAGCATCATCGAGGCAGGGTCTCACTCAGAACGCGCAGGCACACCGCCGGTGGCAGATCGCTTGCGCAAGGGCCGCATCGTGGTCGCGGTGCGTGACCGCACCGCGACACCGTGTCAGGTCCAGCCGAACAGCTCGAACATGCGCAGGATCAGATACGCCACACCGCCGGCCGCGGGAATGGTGAGGATCCAGGCCCAGACGATGCGCTCGATCACGCCCAGCCGCAGCGAGCGCGGGTTCTTGGCAAAGCCCACGCCCATGATGGCGGTGGAGATGCTGTGCGTGGTGGACACCGGCATGCCGAAGTGTGCGGCCACGGTGAGCACCGTGGCCGAGCTGGTTTCGGCGGCAAAGCCGTGGATGGGATGCAGCTTGACCATCTTGTGGCCGAGCGTCTTGATGATCTTCCAGCCGCCGGACGCCGTGCCGGCCGCCATCACCACCGCGCAGGTCAGCACGATCCACATCGGGATACCGGCACCGGCGGCCAGACCGGTGCCCGGGTGCAGGAACGACAGCCAGCTGGGCAGGTCATCAAGTGCGCCGGCCGACTGCGCGCCGATCAGGGTCATGGCGATGATGCCCATGGTCTTCTGCGCGTCGTTGTGACCGTGCGCGTAGCCCATGTACGCAGCCGAGGCGATCTGCGCCTTGCCGAAGAACGCATTGACCCAGCGCGGCCGCGCCAGCCGCCCGATCGGACCGCCAAGCCTGGACATGCCGGCGATGATCGCCCACAGCAGCACCATCACCACGATGCCGAGCAGGAAGCCGGCGATCGGCGAGGTGATCATCGGCACGAACACCTTCCACAACAGGCCCTTGTTCTTGGCCCAGTTGCCGATGTTCTCCGACCAGATCAGCGCGTCCCAGTTGTTGTGCGCCGCGGCCAGGCCGGCGCCGCACAGGCCACCGATCAGCGCGTGCGAGGACGACGACGGCAGGCCCTTCCACCAGGTGATCAGGTTCCAGATGATGCCGCCCAGCAGTGCGCACAGGATCACCTGCGGGGTGACCTCCACCACGTTGGTGTTGAGCAGGCCCGAGGCAATGGTCAGCGCCACTGCGGTACCTGTGAGGGCGCCGATCAGGTTCATGCCGGCCGCCAGCATCACCGCCCAGCCCGGCGACAACACCTTGGTGGCGACCACGGTGGCGATGGAGTTGGCGGTGTCGTGGAAGCCGTTGATGAACTCGAACACCAACGCGGCCAGGATCACCACCAGAACAAGGGTAAGCACGCGGCGACCTCAGCTGTTCTTCAACACGATCTGGTACACCACCACCCCTGCCTCGCGGCAACGGTCGATGGCTTTTTCCAGGATCTCGAAGAACTCCTTGAGCAGGAACATCTGCAGCGTATCCAGGCGGCCGGAATAGATGTCGCGATACAGCTCGAGCATCAGACGGTCGGCCTCGTTCTCGAGCATGCGCAGCTTGTCGTTGAGCGCGGTCATGCGATCGATGTTCATGCGTGGCAGGTCGTCGACCATCTCCACCACCACCGCGGCAGCCTGCTCCAGCATCGCCGCGCGCGGGGCGAAGTCGATGTGTTCCAGGTGCTGGGTGGCCAGCGAATAGCGGTCGGCGAATTTCTCGACCTGCTTGGGAATCTTGTACAACGCCGAACCCAGCGCTTCGATGTCTTCGCGCTCGATCGGGGTCATGAAGCTGTCCACCAAGGCCTGGCCGATCTTGTCGGAGGCAGCGCGTTCGCGCAGGCGGGCGAGCTTGAAGGCGTCCAGTGCGGGCTGCCGGTCGGACTCGCGCATCATGGCGTGCAACGCCTTGGTGCTGTCGTAGGCGGCCTGCGCCGCTTCGTTCAGGAGCGAATAGAACTGCTTGCCGGAACCGAAGATGGTCTGCAACGAGAACATGGGTGGAGAACTTCCTGCCGTCGAGGGAGGACGGCACCAGGGGCGAATTATGACCGGTCCATGACCTGTCTGGGTATATCGACGCCGCCTGCGGCCTTCACGCCGGCATTTCCCGGCTCGAACCACCCTGTGGTTTGCTACCATGCTTGCGCGCCTTCGGGCGCACCCTATGGAAGACGACCCTATATTCCCC
>NZ_JSZE01000124.1 GCF_000802365.1 Xanthomonas cannabis pv. cannabis | reverse complement strand
GGATTCGGGATTCGGAGGTCGGAGGTCGGAGGTCGGAGGTCGGGAATCTATGACTCTCGACTTCATTGCAGACCGTTATGTGGCCGGCAATGCGGTCGGCGGCCTGCGCAGGCGATGCCGATCCGGCACAAGCGGGAGACTGCAGCGGGGACCACTGGCCGTTCGCTTCGGCTGACTGACCAGGCGAGCAGAAACAACTCAGAGCCAACGCGGCTGCGATGGTCGCCTGATTGCGAATGCATGCAGGGATTGAGCGTGCGGCGGGTTGGCGCGCCGGTTGGTCGCGATGACCGATCCAGCCAGCCGTTGCGCGTACCCCGCGCTTGGTCGTGCGGGGTGCGCGAGCCGGTCTCAGCGCAGGGCAGGATTCAGTGTGTAGGTGCCATGCAGCGCGGCTTCGGCAAGTACGTGACCCTGGATGGCCGACAGCACGTCGGCGGCCGTGAAGGGCTCGGGCAGGCTGAGCTTGGCCACGTCCAGCGCGAACACGCGGAAGAAATAGCGGTGCACGCGCAGGTCGTTGAACGGCGGGTACGGGCCGTCGTAGCCCAGATAATTGCCGGCCATGTCGGGGTTGCCGGCAAACCACTGCGTGTATGAATTCAGGCCCTGGCGCGCACCGGCCGGGCCGGCCGGCTGCTGCTTGCCCTTGGCCACGAAGCCATCGCTGCAGCTGCCTGCCGCAATTGCATGCACGTCGGCGGGGATATCAGCCATGGCCCAATGCACAAAATCGGTGCGTGGCTGTTCCACCGGGATTTGGATATCGTCGCGGCCGACGGTCTCCGGCACGGTGGGCACATCCGGGTCCAGGCACAGCAGCGCGAACGACTGCGTGCCGGCCGGCACCTCGCTCCAGGCAAGCTGCGGGTTACGGTTGGGTGCAAAGCCGTCCGGGGTGCCGGCGGCGAATTCCACCGCAATGGGCTTGCCGTTTTCGATGCTGGTGCTGGTCAGACGCATGCAAAGTCTCCGTGGATCCAAGCACCCAGCCTGCCTGGATTGGCACCGCAACGGAAGCCGTCGCAGTGGAACCTTGTGTGGCACAGCAGGCGCGTTTGGTGTGCGCGTGTTGTCAGCCAATTCAGCGTGCGGCAGAGCGCAGCGAGAGTGGAGCGCGCGATGCGCCAACCAAGGCGAACAACACGCCAAACAGCAAGCTGCACTATCCCCGAGCACGGATCGCAGGCATCGTTGAACGCCATCGGTGCCCATGCGTGCCGCGCCGTCCGGGTCTCTGGATCTCCGTAGGAGCGGGCCTGGCCGCGACGGGCGTCACCGGTATCGGTAACGCCTCGTCGCGGCCGGGTCCGCTCCTACAACAGCCTTGGGCATCGGGGATCTCCGGGCACAGGTCGCAGGCATCGTTGAACGCCATCGGTGTCCATGCGTGCCGCGCCGTCCGGGTCTCTGGATCTCCGTAGGAGCGGACCTGGCCGCGACGGGCTTCACCGGTATCGGTAACGCCTCGTCGCGGCCGGGTCCGCTCCTACAACAGCCTTAGGCATCGGGGATCTCCGGGCACGGGTCGCAGGCATCGTTGAACGCCATCGGTGTCCACGCGTGCCGCGTTGTCCGGGTCTCTGGGTCTCCGTAGGAGCGGACCTGGCCGCGATGGGCGTCACCGGTACCGGTAACGCCTTGTCGCGGCCGGGTCCGCTCCTACGACGGCGTCGCGCTTGCGGGATATGCGGCAGGCCGCGCGTCAGTCCTGCGGATATCCGAAGCGCACCGCGATCAAAGTGAGCAGGTCGAACTGGGCGCCGAGCACGCTGCGGTAGTTGCGCCAGCGGCCGGAGGCCAGGCGGGCGGGGCCGCGTGGTTCGACCAGCGGGAAGCGCAGCCCGAAGGCCTGCTCGAGCGCGTCGGAAATCCCCTGCGGGTCGCTTTCGATGCCGTCGAGCCGGATGATCCGGTGCGGGTAGAGATCGCGCTCGTGCAACACCGCCAGTTGTTCCAGCGCGGCCAGCAACCAGTCGGTGGCCTGCTGCGGCGACTGCAGCGCCAGCGGTGCCGGCGCGCCGGCCGAGAGCCAGTCCAGCAGCATGTCGCGCGGGTCGCGCAGCGCGATCGCCAGCCGGCCCTCGGGCAGGTGCGGGCGCAGCGCAGTGAGCAGGGTGTTGTCCCACCACAGCAGCCAGTCGATGACGTTGCCGTCGTCGATGCCGCGACGCGGCAGCTGCGCTTTCCAGCCTTCCACCAGCGCCATCGGCGCCAGCTCGCCGGACGCCAGTTGCTCGACCGTGCGGTAGCTCTGCAGCGCATCGGACGGCGGAGTGGTGCCGTAGCGATCGCCGCGCACCAGCGGAGTGGCTGCGTCCATCACCGCGATCAGGCGTTCGACATGCGAGCCGGGCGTGCCCCAGACGAACAGCGGGCGCGCGGTGACGCTGTCCGGAATGCTGCCCAGCGCCGGCCATTGCATCGGCTGCCTGGCGGCCTGCGGCGGCAACGGCAGCCGGTGCTGGGCCTGTTCGCGATGGAACTGCATCCAGGTGGCCAGCGCGGCGTCGGGCTGACCGGCGCGGTCCTGCACATTGCCCAGCCACGGCCGCAGCACGGTCTGCTGTGGCGGCGGCAACGACTCGATCAGCGATTCGACGCAGGCGATCGCCGCTGGCGGGTCGCGTTCCAGCAAGGCCTCGACAATGCGCTGCTCGCCGCTGATGCGGCCCGGTTCCACCGCCACGATCTGGCGCGCCACCATTTCCGCTTCGTCGGCATGACCCTGCATGTCGTGCACGCGCATCAGCGCTTCCAGTGCCGGCAGGTGCTCGGGCATGGCCAGCAGCCAGCGCTCGATCACCGCCTGTGCCTGCGGCCCGCCGACCGGCTCCACCGCCAGGCGCGCCAGCCACAGGTCGTGCGCCGTGGCCGAGGTGGCCAGCGCCGCGTCCAGCGTGTCGCGCGCATCGTCCGTCGCGCCCAGCCGTTCCCAGGCGGTGAGCAGCGCGTGCAAGGTGCGGCGGTCGGCCGGCCAGTGGGCCAGCGCCAGGCGCAGGTGCGCCACGGCCTGGTCGGGGCGGCCGGCCTGCAATTCCATCTCGCCCGCCAGCCGGCGCATGGCCGGCAGGTCGCCATCGGGTTGCGCCAGCACGGCCTGCATCGCGGTCAACGCATCGTCCAGACGACCCTGGCGCTGGGCCAGCTGGGCGATGAAGGCGCGCAGCGCGGTGCCGGGGGGATTGAGTTCGACCACGCGCTCGAAGGCGCGCTCGGCAAATGCAAAATGCTCCTTCTGCAGATATGCAAAGCCCAGCGCGAACATCACCCGCGGGTCGTCCGGCAGTTGTTCGGCGGCGCGGGTCAGCAGCGCCAGCGCGCGGTCGCTCTGGCCGCGGCGCATCTCCACCACGCCATCGACCGCGAGCAGCTGCGGATGCTCCGGCGCCAATCGCGCGGCAGTGCGGCTGAGCCGCTCGGCCTCGTCCAGATCGTCGCGTGCCACGGCCAGGTGCGCCTGCATCACGTAAGCGTTGAACTGGTTCGGGTCCAGCGCGGTGCTGCGCGACAAGGCGGCGTCGGCGGCGGACAGGTCGCGTGCCGCCAGCAGCAGGCCGGCGCGCAGCAGGTGCAGGTCGGCGTCTTCCGGTGTGAGGGCCAACGCGGTGTCGATGCTGGTCAGCGCCAGTGCCGGCTGCCCCTGCTGCTGCAGGGCCAGCCCGAGCCAGCGGTGTGCGGCGGCGCTGTCGGGCGCGCTGATCGCCCACTCGCGGGCCAGCGCCACCGCATCGTCGGCCGCATTGCGGCGCAGGGCTTGAAGAATGGCGTCTTGCATGGCGGCGGGGTGTCCAGGACAAACCGCTATTGTAACGATGCGCGCTGCGACGCCGACCTACCTGGCAGCGGCCAGCCGCTCGGCCACCCAACGTTCGGCGAAGCCGTCGCCGCGGGCATTTTCCAGAAACCCGCAATGCCCACCCCAGCGCGCGATTTCCAGGTGCGCATGCTCGGGCAACTGCCAGCCGGCGAAATCCTCGAACGGAATCACCGGGTCGTCTTCGGCCATCAGGATGTCCGAGGGCACCTGCAGGCCGGCCAGGCGCGCGCCGGCAATCGAATAGCTGTTGAAATACGCTTCCAGCGACCCGTGGCCGGTGTGCTGCACGGCCAGCCAGGCCATCAGCTCGCGCATGTCCAATGCCAGGGTGGCATCGTCGTAGCCGTGCTGGTCCGGAAACAGCTTGCGCTTGCGCAGCAGCGATTCGCGCCATTTGCGGCGGAAATACCAGTCGTAGAACTGCGGGCCCTTTTCCAGCTGGGTCATGGTGGCCGCTGGGTCCAGCAACGGGCACACCGCCGCCACGCGTGCCAGCGGCAGGCCGGCGGCCGGTGCGCGCAAGGCCAGCCGCAGCGCGAAATTGCCGCCCAGCGAATACCCGGCCGCCAGCAGCTGCGGCGCAGGAAAGCGCCGCCACAGATCGCCCGCAGCGTTGACCACCTCGTCGATGCGATCGGAGTGGAACAGGTCCACGTTGAGGTGATGGGTGCCGCCGTGGTCGCGGAAATTCAGCCGGAACACCTGGTAGCCCAGGCCGAGCAAACGCGCGGCGGTCAGCCGCATGTAATTGGAATCGGCGCTGCCTTCCCAGCCGTGCAGCAGCAGCACGGTGCCGCGCACCGGCGCATCGCCGGGCGGCACGCTCATCCAGCCCTGCAGGCGCACGCCGTCGCCGCCATCGAGAATATGTTCGCGGGTGACTGCGCCGCTAGCGCTGAGCAGCTGACGGCTGCGCAGGCGACGCAAGGCGCTACTGCCCAGCACCGACTGCACGTGCGGGTTACGCAGCCAGCGCGGCGGCTGGAAGTCGGAGGCGTTCATGCGCGCAGCGGGCCCGGCAGCAGGACGCTGGCCGCAAGGAAGATACGCGCGTGCATGGTCGGCTCAGGACTCCATCGCGGCGATGATGCGTTGCCGCGAGGTATCGGCCAGGCGACGACGTCCTTCGAGATCGAATGCGGCGATCGGCTCAAGGAAATGCACCTCGGCCAGCCGCGGCGGCTCGCCGAGCAGGCGCACGATATTGGCGAAGAAACTCTCGCGCTCACCGAAGGCCACCACCGCCTGCGCGCTGCCGCGCACGCCGTAGCGCAGCGCCACCGGCTGCACCGGCACGCCGGCCTCCACCGCTGCCTGAAAGATGCGCGCGTGGAACGGGCCGACTTCGGTGCCGCCGCGGGTGCGCCCTTCCGGGAACACGCCCACCGGCTTGCCGCTGCGCAGGCGCTGCAGCATTTCCAGCAGCACCCCGCCCAGCGATTCGGTATTGCCGCGCTGATGGAAGATGGTCTGGCCCTTGGTCGCCAGCCAGCCCACCAGCGGCCAGCCGGCGATTTCGCGCTTGGCTACAAAGCCCATCACGCGCTGGCTGTGCAGCATCGAGATGTCGACCCAGCTGACGTGGTTGGCCACGAACAGGGTCGCGCCGGACAGCGGCGTGCCGAAGCGGCGCAACCGGAAGCCGAAGATGCGCATCAGGTTGCCCTGCCACCAGCGGATCATCCGCTCGTCCAGGGTGTCTGCAGGGC
Organism: Xanthomonas cannabis pv. cannabis; assembly: GCF_000802365.1. Taxonomy (GTDB): domain Bacteria; phylum Pseudomonadota; class Gammaproteobacteria; order Xanthomonadales; family Xanthomonadaceae; genus Xanthomonas; species Xanthomonas cannabis. The sequence continues at coordinate 12,230 of NZ_JSZE01000124.1, read as the reverse complement.
CGGTGCGGATGCGCGCCAGCGGCGGGGCCACCACGCACAGCATGGTGATCGGCAGGCCGATGCACAGGTGCAGCAGCAGCAACGGCACCCGATACAGGTACCGGAACCAACGCGACGCGCCGCCAGCCTCGCGCGTGGCGTCCAGGGATGACTCGCTCATTCGACCAACGGGACCGGTGACAGGGAAAGGGAGCACGACGATTGTGACAGCAGCCTGGGCGCGGCGCAGCGCCGGCAGCGGATGGCGCTGTTCCACCCATGCCGTTGCCGGGCGTGCTCAGCCATTGCTGCGTGCCACCACGGCCAGGGTCAGGCGCGACACGCAGACCCGCTTGCCGACCGGGTTCTCGATGACGATGTCCCAGACCTGGGTGCTGCGCCCCACATGCACTGCGCGCGCGGTGCCGGTAACCAGGCCGTCGGTGGCCGCGCGCAGATGGTTGGCGTTGATTTCCAGCCCCACGCACATCTGCGTGGTCATATCCACGCACAGATTGCCGGCGCTGCTGCCCAGGGTTTCGGCCAGCACCACCGATGCGCCGCCGTGCAGCAGGCCGTAGGGCTGCCTGGTGCGCGTGTCCACCGGCATGGTGGCGCGCAACCAAGCGTCACCGGCCTCGGTGAACACGATGCCGAGATGGTCGATCAGGGTGTTTTTGCTGGAGGCGTTGAGGGCAACGAGGTCGACGGGAGCGCGGAAGGTCATGGGCAGGGAATCGGGAATCGGGAATCGGGAATCGGGAATCGGGAATCGGGACAGCATCGGCGGCGCTGGGGTCTGATGCAACTGCCTTTCGGCTATCTGCGGGCCGAATTGCGCCAGCGACTTTCAGCGGGTTGGCGACGCGCCGCGGCCTATTTTCGCGCAACGTGCCATTGCAGCGGCGCGACATGGCACTCCGCCACGCGCCGTCTGCACGCCGGCCCAGGCCAGCACGCCGCAGCGATCAGAGAATCGGCACCAGGCCTGCACCGAACGCGGTCAGCATGCGTACCAGCAGCCATTTCGGCCCGACGTTGACCTCGGGGAAATCGCCCACCGCCACATAGCACTGCCGGAACTGCGGGTCCTGTCGCTTGAGCGGGAACGGGCAGCCCGGGCCGGGCTGGAACTCGTAGTTGGTCGCATAGCGCCAGGGCCAGAAATCCAGCACCGGCAAGGCTTCCGACACCTTGCCCACGCTGTAGTTCAATCCGCTGAACAGTGGCGGTTTTTCGCGCGGAGCCACCGTCCAGGCATTCTCCGGGCTCATGTCGCGCTCGATGCTGGCCGCCAGCGCCTGCGCAAAGCCCACATCGTCGATGACGACCGCGGCCTCGGTGTTGTAGTTCTCGCTGCGCGGATCGAAGTTGTGCGTGCCGATCACCCCGATGCGGCGGTCCACCACCAGCGATTTGGCGTGCAGCCCCATGCGCGCACCGGCGCGGGTCACCGGCAGCGGTTTGTTGACCGCGCGCGTGCCCAGGAACGAAGGCCGCGTTTCGGTGCGCAACACGCGGCGATCGACTTCGCTGCCGCCGGGTGCACGGCCGCCGCCACTGCTGCCGCGAATCACGCTTCCGGCACTTGTGCGCCCGTCCCCGCCGCTGCTGCCCCGCATCGCATTGCCGGCCGCGCTGCCGCCGATCAACCGGTTGTCGCGGCTGTCCTCGTTGACCTCGGAAGCGGGGTTGAGCGGATCCGGCACCAGGTTGGCGTAGTCCACCGGCGCATCCAGCGGGAACGGCTTGAACTCGTACACGTTGAAGCCCAGCTCGCGCAGGTTGCGCCGTTTGAACTTGTACGAGAGCGCGTACACGATGGGGTTGTCGGTGGCGGCCAGGCTATTGCTCGACACCACGACGCGCGGCGGCTGCGGGCGTTTGCGCAGATCGCGGAAGATGGCCTGGGCCTCGTCGGACAACACCAGGTACGGGGTCTGCAGCAGTACTTCCTGCTGCGCATTGGCGATCAGGCCATCGAGTTCCGGCGCGGTGGACACCGCCTTTGCGCCATGTTCCTTGCGGTGCTTTTGCGGCAGGTCGGCCACGTACAGCACGCGCTGCACCGGCATGGCCGGAGTCACGAAGGCGTCGCGTATGAACTGCGCGTCGTCTGCCTCGCGATCGACCCGCGCCACCCGCTCCGGGCGCCGGAACTGTGCCGGCGGCATCTGCGGGGCGCCCTGCTCCAGCAACAGCCGGCCTACATCATTCAGGCGCTCGGCCGGAATGCTGCGCCGCGCGCGCCAGAACGCATCGAAATTGGCCGCCATCGCACGCACTTCCGGCCCGGCCAGAATCACGTCGCGGTCGCGGAAGTTGTACTCGCTGTCCCAGTCGTAATAGTCATCCTGGTAATTGCGCCCGCCGACCACGCCGAGCACGTCGTCCACCACCAGCAGCTTGTTGTGCATGCGCTGGTTGAAGCGACGGAAACAGCACAGCACGCTGCCTGCATAGTCAAAGTAGTTGAGTTTGACCTTGCCGAAGGTGGGGTTGTAGATGCGTAGTTGCAGGTTGTCGTGGCTGCTGGCGAGTGCGCCCAGGATCTGCAGATCGGCGATCGCCGACAGCTGGTCGATCAGGATGCGCACCTTGACCCCGCGGCGGGCGGCGTCGGTCAGCGCGTCCAGCACCATGCGCGCGCTGTCGTCCTTGTCGAAGATATAGGTCTGCAGGTCGATGCTGCGGGTGGCGCTGCGGATCAGGTTGAGCCGCGCCACCAGCGATTCCTCGCCGTGGTCGAGGATGGTGGCGTAATGCCGTGGCGCGGCCGGCGTGGAGGCAGTGATGGCCTGCCCACCCAGCGCGCGCAAGGGCGAAGGCTGGGCGCAACGGTTGGCCTGGGTGCAGTCCACCACCGTGCTGCGCGCGGCAGCGGCCACACCGGCCGCGCGGTTGCGTTCGATTTGCGACAGGCCGGCGCATCCGGTGCCGAGCAACAGGGTTGCCAGCACCAGGACCCTCAACAGGAATCTCACGGGCGCCGCGCCTCCTGCAGCCGCCCACGCAGAATGAACGTCACCCTGTCGCCCAGGGCCATCTGCCACGCATTCATTCCGTAACGTCCACGCAGGACCGTACCTCGGCTGATCACGTCGCAATCATAGCCCGGCCGTGCGCATTCAGCTGGCGCCACATGCAGGGTCTCGATGTGGGTGATTCCGCGAATGGTCAGGTTGCCGGTGATGTCGCCGCCCTGGTTGACCACCTCCTCGGCATAGGGGAGCGACTCGAATTCCACCACCGGGTAACGCGCCACGTTGAAGAAATCCTCGCCGCGCATCCAGCTGGTGTAGCGGTCCTTGCCGGGAATCTCCACCTGGGTGGCGTCCAGGCGGAAGCGCACTTGCATGCGCCGGTCCGGCAATTCCACCAGCTCACCGCGAAAACGCGGGAAGAACCCCTCCATCTTCATCCCGAAGCGGGTCTTGATCTCGAACCCAAAGCGCGACTGCGCCGGGTCGATGGTGTGCACCCTCTGCTGTGCGAGGCAGGGCAGCGCGACCCAGAGCGCGAGCCAGGCGAACCAGCGCAGCGACGATGTCACGGATCAAGGCCACCAGAAGGCGGTCAGGCGGGCGATGCCCGGCTCGATGGTGGCATCCAGCGGCAGGGCCAGCAGGGCGATCGAGGCGGTCGGCATGCCGCGGTAATCGCCGGTCTGCCCGCTGTGCATCAGCGCGGCCAACCGCTCCAGGCCCGGGTTGTGGCCCACCAGCAGCAGCCGCTCGGCCTCGCGATGTTCGTCCACCAGGCTGGCCAGGGTGCCGGGCGTGGCCTCGTAGATGCGTTCGTCCAGCCGCTGTTCGATATAGCCGGTGAGCTCGAGGACCGCTTCCAGGGTCTCGCGGGCACGCCGCGCCGGCGAACACAGCACCCGGTCGGGCACCAGACGCTGCTCGCGCAGCCAGCGCCCGGCCGATTCGGCCTCGGCGATGCCGTGCGGCGACAACGGGCGGTCGAAATCGGCCTGGCCGGTGTCGGCCGGTTCGGCGTGGGCGTGTCGCAACAAGATCAATTCGCGCATGGGAACTTTCCGGTTAGGACTTCTTGAGCCACTTCAACAGCGGCTCCCAGTCCTGTTGATGGTCGCGCACCTGCGCCGAGCGGTAATCGAACAAGCTGCGCCCCAGCCCGGCCATGACCACGTAGGCCTGGGTGTCGCGCAATTGGGTCACCAGCGGATAGGGCCAGGTGCCGATCATCTCGGCGGCCTGCTGCGAGGTCTGGGTCCACGGACGTGCGCGGTTGAGCACCAGGCCCACCGGCAGCTTGCGCTGGTGCACGCGCGGCACCTTGGCGAGCGTATTGAGGAAGCCCACCACCGCTTCGATGTCCAGCGCCGAGGACAGCACCGGCACCACGATGGCGTCGACATGGTCCAGGAAACCGCTCAAATCGTCGGCCATGGCGCCGGCCGGGGCATCGATGATCAGCTGGTCGGTGCCATCGGGCACCGCGGCCTGCCAGTTGCGGCGCTTGGTGGCATCGATCGGCAGCACCGCACTTTCGAGGCTGGCGCGACGCTGCGCCCAGCGGGTGGACGAGCCTTGCGGATCGGCATCTGCCAGCACGGTGCGCTGGCCCTGCAACGCCGCGTGTGCGGCCAGATTGGTGGCGATCGTGGTCTTGCCGACGCCGCCTTTGGAGGCGGCCACCAGGACTGTCTTCATGCACGCCTCGCTTCCGGGAGCAAGCCGGCAGCGTACACCGCAGCTGGGTGAGGAAGTAGTCGAAAGGCGTTAAACGTCGAACGGCGGAGGGTGTCGCAACGCAGCATCGCTTCCCCAGCACCTAGCTGCCGGAGGCATACGAAAGCCGGCGGGGTTATCGGAATTACTGGATCGCTGCGCTGGGCTGCCATTGCGCAGGTGGCTGCGTTGCAAGGCCTTGACGCTGCGCCCGCGCGCGCAGCGCCGGCACTTCGCCTTGCGTCAGGAGGGTGTCCAGATCGATGGCTTGGTCGGTGGCCGTGGGCGCGCGGCGTTGGTATTGCTGCTGCAGCCACTCCAGCTCTCGCAGCCGCGCCTGCCAGCGCGTGGCGTCGGCACCACTGCTCAATGCGGCCATGCGCTTGGCCCCGACCATGGCCGTCAGCACGGTGGACTCGTCATTGGCCACGCTGTTGAACACTGCCATGCATTCGTCGCGCAATGCGGGCGTAGCGACATTGGAAGTGCAGCGGCGCACCAAATCGCCTAACGCGGGGAGTGCATGTGCAGACCAGGCGCCCATCACGAACATCGCGGCCATGCCCGCGCCAGTGGAAGGCAGGCCTTGCGCGTCGAGTTGCGCGCGCAAGCTGACCGAGGTCAGCGATGGCCATTGCACGCCGTCGTAGGTGGCATGCAGGGCGTTGCCAAGTTCCAGCGCGCCGCTGTCGAAATGATCCGCCTGCACCGCCGCCTGCCAGGCGCGTTCGGCACCCGGCCTATCGCTGCGCCGCTGCGCAGCGGCGTAGGCACGCAAGTGCACATCCGCATTGCCGGCATCGGCCTGCTCCAGGAAGGCAAGCGCTGCGTCTGGATCGCAGCGCAATCCAGGCGCGCAGCCGGCTGCTTCCATCCGCGCCACCATCGGGTCGCGCGGCCGCGCGTCCAGGGCGCGCTGCAGCCAGACGCGCTGGATCGGCGCGTAGCCGCCCTCTGCGGCGGGCGCGGTGTCGTCGTACTCGGAATCGGCCCACAACAGACCGGCCAGATACAGCTGCCTGGGTTCACCGCTGTCCGCCATGCTGCGCAGGCGTGCCTGCATGGTCTGGCCGACCTGCTGCGCCCATTGCTCCACGACAGGGTCATTTGCCGGAGCCGATAAATTGGAGGACGGCACCGAGGCGGCATGTGCCACGCAGACGCTACCAATCCAAAGCAGCGTACTGCCGATCACGCGATATCCGTACATGTGCTGCTCCTGTCCATGTGCTGGTGCACGTTGTCGAGGATCAGCATTTCATAAGGGTTACGGGCCATCAAGCCACCAGCTGCGCCAGCAGCCAGGCCCACGCGGGCAGCGTGAGCAACGACAGCAGGATGCTGTAGCCCACCATCGCCGCCGCCAGCCTGGGGGCCAGCCGATGCGAGATGGCCAACGCGGCGGCGGTGATCATGGTGGGCATGGCCGATTCGAGCACATTGGTCTGCAGCAGCAGGCCGCGCAGGCCAAGCGCCCAGGACAACGGCAGCGCCAGGACCGGCATCACCGCCAGCTTGAACACCAGGCCGACCGCCAGCGGCTTGAGCTCGTCGGCAGGCAGACGCAACTGCAGCGAGAAGCCGACCGCCAGCATGACCAGCGGCAGCATGGCGTCGGCCAGGCTCTTGAGCCCGGAGCCGATCCAGGCCGGCGGCTGCTCGGGCATCAACGTCAGCGCGAACAGCAGCGCCCACAGCGGCGGGAACTTCAACACCCGGGTCAGGATGGTCCTGGCGGTCGGCGGGGTGTCGCCGCTGTAGCGCGCCAGCACGTACAGCCCGAAGGTGGACAGCAGCACGAAGGTGCCGAACTGGTCGTAGACCACTGCATACGGCAAGGCCCGATCGCCAAGCAATGCGCGCACCATCGGAAACCCGATGAAACTGGAGTTGGTGAACACCACGCACATCAGCAGCGCGGCGTAGTCGGCACGGCCCAGTCGCAGCAGGCGGCTGCAAGCCCACAGCAGCGGCACGATGATCGCGGTGAGCAGCCACGGCGTGGCGATCACCCCGCCCAGCGAGGCGTCCAGGTGCAGGCGCGGCACGTAGGTCAGCACCGAGGCGGGCAGGCAGATGTACAACACCACGCGATTGAGCACGTCGGCGCTGTTGTCGGGCAGCACCCGCAGACGGGCGAACAGCAAGCCAAGGCCCAGCATCGCCAGGATCAACGCAAAGGCATCCACCGCCATGCGGGGTCAGGTCCATTGGAAACAGAGGCACAGGATCGCATGACGCAGCGCGGGCGTCGGCAGAACGCTGGCGTGGGGCGCGCTGACGCGAGGCGCGGCATGCAATTCGGTCATCTGGTCTATCCCGAAGTCGGCATCCCGCATGAGCGCTTAGGTGACGTACCTGCGGCGTGTTCCGCGAGGTGGGCGGGTAAGAGAAGTGCAGCAATGCCGCAACGTCGAGGGCGCGGTGCCCTCACCGCTCGCGGGACACGCCGCAAGGAAGACACCGCGTCGCCAGCTTGCTAGTCGCTATTGAGATCCTTGCAGACCGACCATCTCGACTGGTCCTTGCCCGCCCACCGTCGCGGGACCTTGAGCGGCATGGATGCCGCGCCAAAGCCGACATGGACGTACTTGCAGCGTGTCCTGCGATGGTGGGCGGGCAAGGGCCCTGCAGCAAATCGGCCCGGTGCACGGCCCGCTGCGCGACATTCCCGCAACAGGGCGAAGCGCTTACGGGAATGCGGGCGGGTTGGCCTGCCATGCCGCGAAGACCTCGGCCAGGCTGGCGCGCTCTGCCTCGCGCCAGTCCGGCAGCAGACTGGCGTAGCTGCCGGTACTGCTCCAGCGATCGGGCCAGGTGCGCACGGCGGCGGCATACCACTCGGTAGCCTCCTGCTTGCGCCCGGCGCGCCACAGGGCCAGCGCGGCCGTCACGGGCAGCCACTCCGGCGTGGCCGGGCGGCCATTGGCCAGGTTGGCCCACTGATGCAGCGCCTTGTCGGGCTTGTCGGCGCGCAGCAGGTCCCAGCCGTAATTCCAGGTAATCGCGCGGTATTGCTGGCTGCCGTTGGACACCAGTGCCAGCGCGCCCTGGTATAGCTCATCACCCAGTTGCGTGCGCCCGCCCGCATAGGCCAGCGAGGCCAGCTGGGCGCGCGGTTCGGCCGCGCGCGCGTCACGTTGCACCATCGCGGCCAGGCGGTCGACCACGGCATCGCCCTGCCCCTGCACCGCGACCACCGCCTTGGTGGTGCTGCGGTCTTCGTCGAAATAGAACTCCTTGGGCTTGGGCAGGCTCTGTGCCTGCGCCAACGACCACACGCCCCCGAGCAGGGCCAAGGTGGCCCATGCGTATTTCCTTTTCACTGTGTTTTCCCCTGACTGCAAACGACCCCTTCCCGTCCCCATCCTAACCGCAGCGCGACGGCTGCGCATCCGCATGCGAACGGGCGCGTGAAGGCTGACTGTTACACTTTGCGCCGCCGTTTTGGAATCCGTCGGGCGGATCATCTGGTTTCAGATGATCCGCACCGGGTCCCAGCCACCCTTTCCGGGCACGCCATGACCAGTACCGCTGCACTTTCTTCTCCCGACTCTGCCAACACGCCGGAGCTCGGCCGGGTGGATGCGGACTACACGCTGGACCACAAATACACGCGCACCGACGGGCGCATCTATCTGTCCGGCGTGCAGGCGCTGGTGCGGTTGCCGTTGCTGCAGCGCCTGCGCGACGAGGCTGCCGGCCTGAATACTGCCGGCTTCATCAGCGGCTACCGCGGCAGCCCGTTGGGCGGGCTGGACCTGGAGCTGTGGCGCGCGCGCAAGCATCTGGACGCGGCCCGGGTGACCTTCACCCCCGGCCTGAACGAGGACCTGGCCGCCACCATGGTGTGGGGCACCCAGCAGACCAACCTGTTCCCCGGCGCCAAGGTGCAGGGCGTCTACGGCATGTGGTACGGCAAGGGCCCGGGCGTGGACCGCAGCGGCGACGTGTTCAAGCACGGCAATGCGGCCGGCACCTCGCCCTTTGGCGGCGTGCTGGCGCTGGCCGCCGACGACCACGCCTGCCGCAGCTCGACCCTGCCGCATGGCTCGGAAGACGAGTTCGTCAGCGCAATGATGCCCATCCTCAACCCGGCCGGGGTGCAGGACATCCTGGACATGGGCCTGCTGGGCTGGGCGATGAGCCGCTACACCGGGCGCTGGATCGGCTTCAAGACGATTGCCGAAACGGTGGAATCGTCCGCCTCGGTGGACGTGGACCCATTCGCACGCACGATCGTGCTGCCGGAGGACTTTGCGCTGCCGCCGGGCGGGTTGAGCATCCGCTGGCCGGACCCGCCGGTGGATCAGGAAATGCGCCTGCATCGCTATGCGGTGGGCGCGGCGCAGGCCTTTGCACGGGCCAACCGGATCGACCGCATCGTGCTGGATTCGCCACGCGCGCGGCTGGGCATCGTGACCACCGGCAAGAGCTACCTGGACGTGCTGCAGGCGCTGGAATACCTGGGCCTGGATGCGCAGGCCTGCGCGCAGATCGGCATCCGCGTGTACAAGGTCGGCATGACCTGGCCGCTGGAGCCGGTGGGCATCAGCGCGTTTGCGCGCGGGCTCGAAGACATCGTGGTGGTGGAGGAGAAGAAGGCCTTCATCGAGCGCCAGATGAAGGAGCTGTTCTACAACTGGCCGGCCAGTGCGGGGGCGCGACCGAGCATCGTCGGCAAATACGACGAGCAGGGCGCGTGGATCCTGCCGTCCACTGGCGAGCTGACCCCGGCCACGATTGCCGCGGTGATCGGCAGGCGCATCCAGCGGTTCGGGTTGCCATCGGGCACATTCGCCGACGCGATCGAACAGCGGCTGCGCTGGATGGAGACCAAGGAAGCGGAGATGGCCTTGCCGCGCGCGCAATTCCCGCGCGTGCCGCATTACTGCTCCGGCTGCCCGCACAACACCTCCACCGTGGTGCCGGAAGGCTCACGCGCGCTCGGCGGCATCGGTTGCCACTACATGGTGACATGGATGAATCGCGCCACCGACACCTTCACCCACATGGGCGGCGAAGGCGTGACCTGGTCGGGGCAGGCGCCGTTCACCGACACCCCGCACGTGTTCCAGAACCTGGGCGATGGCACCTACTTCCACAGTGGCTCGCTGGCGATACGGCAGTCGGTGGCCACCGGCGTCAACATCACCTACAAGATCCTCTACAACGACGCGGTGGCCATGACCGGTGGCCAGCCGGTGGACGGCACGCTCACCGTGCCGGACATCGCGCATCAGCTACGCGCCGAAGGTATCCACGAGATCGCCATCGTCAGCGACGACATCGGCAAATGGACACGCCGACGCGACCTGTTTCCTGCCGAGGTTGCGTTTCACGATCGTGGCGAACTGGATGCGGTGCAGCAGCATCTGCGCACGGTCAAGGGCGTGTCGATCCTGATCTTCGACCAGACCTGCGCCACCGAAAAACGCCGCCGCCGCAAGCGCGGCAAGCTGATCGACCCGCCCAAGCGGGTCATGATCAATTCGCTGGTGTGCGAAGGCTGCGGCGATTGTGGCGAGAAGAGTTTTTGCGTGTCGGTGCTGCCGAAGGACACCGAATTTGGGCGCAAGCGCGAGATCGACCAGTCCAACTGCAACAAGGACTATTCCTGCGTGTCGGGTTTTTGCCCGAGCTTTGTCACCGTGCATGGCGGCGCGCCGCGCAAGGGCAAACAGCGCGACGCCAGTGCGCTGCTGGACAGCCTGCCCGCGCCACCACAACGCACCACGCTGGAGCGGCCCTGGAACATCCTGATCACCGGCGTTGGCGGTACCGGCGTGGTCACCATCGGCGCGCTGCTGGGCATGGCCGGGCACCTGGAGGGCAAGGGCGCCACGGTGCTGGACCAGACCGGCCTGGCGCAAAAGGGCGGCGCGGTCACCACGCATATCCGCATTGCACGCACTCCCGGCGACATCCACGCGGTGCGTATCGCTGCGGGCGAAGCCGACCTGGTGCTGGGCTGCGACATGGTGGTGGTCAACGACTATTGGGCGCTGTCCAAGGTGCGCGATGGGCGCACCCAGGTGGTGCTCAACACCTACGAAGCGATGCCGGGCAGCTTCACCACGCAGCCGGATCTGCAATTTCCGGCCGCCGAGATCATCGCCGGCGTGCGCACTGCGCTTGGCGGGCAGGAGCCGTTGTTGCTGGATGCCACGCAACTGGCCACCGCACTGCTGGGCGATGCGATCGCCAGCAATCTGTTCGTGCTGGGCTACGCCTGGCAACACGGGTTGGTGCCGTTGTCGCATGCGGCGCTGATGCGCGCGATAGAGCTCAATGGCGCGGCCGTTGCGATGAATCAGCAGGCCTTTGCGTGGGGCCGGCTGGCGGCGGTGGATCTGCCGGCCGTGCGTCGTGCAGCAGGCCTGGGCACCACGGACGCACCTGCGCACCTGCACGGCGACACGCCGGCCGCACGCGCACCGGGCAGCTGGGAAGAACACGATCTCAGCGGTGCCAGCGCACCGCGTGCATTGGCGCAGACCGATGGCAGCACGCTGCATGGCGGTGCCGATGCACCGGCACATCCGCTCGATGACGAACAGCTGGCGCAATCGCTGGACGAGGCCATCGCACGCCGCGTCGCATTCCTCACCGACTATCAGGACGCCGCCTATGCGCAGCGCTATCGCACATTGGTGGAACGCGTGCGCACGCACGAAACCCAACGCGCGCCGGGCAGCAGCGCCTTGACCGAAGCGGTGGCGCGCTACGCATTCAAGCTGATGGCCTACAAGGACGAGTACGAAGTGGCGCGCCTGTACACGCGCGGCGATTTCCAGCGCCGGTTGCAGCAACAGTTCGAAGGCGACTACACGCTGCGCTTCCACCTGGCGCCGCCGTTGCTGGCCAAGAAGGATGCCAACGGCAACCTGCTCAAGCGCGAATACGGGCCATGGATGTTCACCGCCTTCAAACTGCTGGCGAAGCTGAAATTCCTGCGCGGGGGCAAGCTCGACGTGTTCGGCTACACCGCCGAGCGACGTGGCGAGCGTCAGCTCATCACCGATTACATCGCCACCGTCGAGCGCCTGCTGGAGCGCCTGGATGCCGACAACGTAGGGCTGGCTGCGCAGATTGCCAGCATTCCCGAACACATCCGCGGCTACGGCCATATCAAGCACACGCACCTGCAGGAAGCCAAGGAACGCGAGGCGGCGCTATTGGCGCAGTGGCGTAACCCGAAGGCGCTACACGTAGTGCAGGCGGCCTGACGCAGCGTTAGGCAATCACTGCAGCGCGGACCGCTGCGGCCACGGAGCTAAAGGGATGTACTTGCAGCGTGTCCCGCAAGGGTGGGCGGGCAAGGGCCCTGCAGAAGGCGTAGACCATCCGCTCTGCGCCTGATCTGCCCGTAGCGAGCAACCAGGTTGAGACACCTGCAATGTGCGTATCGCGGGCGCTTGGCGATCTTCAAGCCTGGTCGAGGGCGCGGTGCCCTCACCGCTCGCGGGACACGCCGTGAATCCGTCCGTGGAGCAACTGTGTTGATCAGGATCTCGATCCGCGAGCTCTGATCGGTTTCCTTCAGGCGTGTTC
>NZ_JSZE01000123.1 GCF_000802365.1 Xanthomonas cannabis pv. cannabis | reverse complement strand
CGACCCAAGAAAGCAATTGGCGGCATGACGCCGTCCGCTTATGCCCAACATCTGGCAAACACCGATATCATCAACCCCGGACTCTAAACCCGACCGCTACTCAGGGCGGGGGGACGTCGCTGCGGACCCCATCGAGCACGGCAGGGACAATGTGCCAGACCGCTAGAGCGCGTCGATATCGCCCAATGCATTGATCAAGCGGCGTGCCCGCTTGTCGGGCTTGCCTTCCGGCGCGCGGTAACCGGTGCGTTCGGCAGCACGTTGCAGCCGCCACTGCGCACGCGCCTCGCGCGACGCCTCGCCCTCCACGTACAGGGCCTGCGCCACCGGCGCCGGTCCGCGTACATCGCTGAGCCCGGCCACCGTGATCTCGAAGATTTCACCACCCCGGTCGATGCGCAGGTGCTCGCCGCAGCGCAGACTGCGCGAGGGCTTGGGGCGCTGCCCGCCCACGTCCACCTTGCCGGTGTCGACCGCGTTCTTGGCCAGGCTGCGCGTCTTGAAAAAGCGCGCGGCCCACAGCCACACATCCAGCCTGACCGTCGTGCCCTGTTCCAGCTCCGGATTCATGCGCCTGCTGTCTCGCGTTGTCTGGTAACCGATGTTTGGGCAGCCACCCGGAACTCAAGCGGGGCCGTCGCCGCGGCCAACCGGGTCGATCGCCAGTTCGATGCTGGACGCTTGCCCCCATCCGCCCTACGGGCACCTTCCCCCGCAGGCGGGGGAAGGAAGGACTGCCAGCGCGCTGCAGATCAGACAAGCCCATTACGGCAAACAGCGCACCGCAATTCAAAAAATGACAGTTCAATCAACGCACTGCAGTTCAAACACGCCCATTACAGTTCAACAACGCATTGCAGTTCAAACAAGCGCACTACGGTTCAAACAACACACCACAGTTCAAACAAGCCCATGACAGTTCAATCAACGCACTGCAGATCAAACAAGCGCTCGGCCACACCCCTTCTCCCGCCTGCGGGAGAAGGTGGCGCGCAGCGCCGGATGAGGGCCACCGCGGCTGCGCAGCCGAGCGAAGCAGCGAAACGCCCCGGCCAAGGCTGCATCGCTGGCGCTGAATATGGAGCTCTCCCCCACCGAAGTGCGTACGCAACGCGAGCACTGCACCGGATCTCACCCGCGCAATGCTAGGGTGCGCAACGTCTGCATACCGATACAACCGCGATGGCCAAATCCGCTGTCCTGACCGAAGGCCCGATCGGCAAGAACCTGCTGCTCTTCGCACTGCCGATCATGGCGGGCAATATCGCCCAGTCGCTCAACGGCTCGGTCAACGCGATCTGGATCGGCCGCTACCTCGGCGAAGAGGCGCTGACTGCGGCAGCCAACGCAAACAGCATCATGTTCTTCCTGATCGGCTCGGTCTTCGGTATCGGCATGGCGTCCACCATCCTGATCGGCCAGGCAATGGGCGCGCGCAACATTGCCCAGGCCCGCAAGGTCATGGGCACCAGCGCCAGCTTCTTCGGCGGGCTGTCGGCGCTGATCGCCGTGCTGGGCTGGTTCCTGGCGCCGCATCTGCTCACCGCGATGGGTACGCCCGCCGCCTCGCAGACGCTGGCCGAGGAGTATCTGCGCGTGATCTTCCTGGCGATGCCGACGCTGTATCTGTTCGCCTTTCTATCGGCAGCGCTGCGCGGTACCGGCGATGCGCGTACGCCTTTCCGCTTTCTGCTGCTGTCGGTGCTGCTGGATATCGTGTTCAACCCGTTGCTGCTGTTCGGCATCGGCCCGTTTCCGGCGCTGGGCATCGCCGGTGCGGCCTGGGCCACGCTGATTGCGCAGGTGGTTGCACTGGCCGGCCTGCTGATCTATCTGCGGCACAAAAAACATGTGCTGTGGCTGGGACGACGCGACCTGCATCTGTTCCGAATCGATGCTGCCATCCTGCGCGCGCTCATCGTCAAGGGCGTGCCGATGGGCCTGCAGATGGTGATGATCTCGCTGGCGATGATCGCGATGCTGTCGCTGGTCAATGGCTTCGGTACCGACACCGCCGCCGCGTTTGGTGCGGGGCTGCAGCTGTGGAACTACGTACAGATGCCGGCAATGGCGGTCGGCGCCGCCTGTTCGACCATGGCTGCCCAGAACGTGGGTGCCGGCCTGTGGTCGCGGGTGGATGCCGTCGCCCGTACCGGCATCGCCGCCAACTTCCTGATGACTGGCCTGCTGATCGTGCTGTTGATCCTGTTCGATCGCTGGACCCTGGCCCTGTTCCTGCCCGAAGGCAGCGCCACCCTGGAGATCGCGCGGCATCTCAACCACATCGCGATCTGGTCGTTCCTGTTGTTTGGCGTCAGCTTTGTGGTGTCTGGCGTGGTGCGCTCCACCGGTGCGGTGATCCCACCGCTGTTGATTCTGGCGTTTTCGCTCTGGGGCGTACGCGTGCCTCTCGCAAATATCCTGCTGCCGCATCTGGGCGCAGACGCGGTGTGGTGGAGCTTTCCGATCAGTTCTACCTGCTCGATGCTGCTGTCGCTGGCCTACTACCGCTGGGGCGGCTGGCGCAAGGCGCGCATGCTGACCACGCAGAACCACCCTTCCGCACTGGCAGCGGCAGCCGAGGTGCCCGCACATCCTGCATCGCCGGTCGCCGATCCCGCCCCCATTGCCGAGCCGATCACCGAGCCAACCCGGACACGCTCGCGCTGATGCGTGCACGCTGATCCGCGCATGCCGACCGCAGCCAAGCCACGTGATCGATGGCGATGCGCTGCATTGACCGGCCTCAAGCTGCGACTTGAGAGCGGCTAACAAAACGAGCGCGGTTGTCAGGTGGCTGCGGGCATCGCGGCCGGAACCGCAGTGCGCGGGTGGCACATGCCAATTTCGAGCGCTGTCGCCATTCCGGTTCCACAAACGCAAACGGCCGCTCAAGGGCGGCCGTCTGGCAGTGGCAGATCGATGAGACCTGCCAGCAGTGTGGCTTACTCGGCCTTGGCAGCAGCCTGGCGAGCAGCCTTGGCCTGTGCAGCAGCGGCCAGATCTTCCTTGATGCGGGCAGCCTTGCCTTCCAGGCCACGCAGGTAGTACAGCTTGCCGGCGCGTACCTTACCGCGGCGCTTCACTTCGACCGAGTCGATGATGGCGCTGTGGGTCTGGAACACGCGCTCGACGCCGAAACCGTGCGAGATCTTGCGCACGGTGAAGGCGGAGTTCAGGCCGGCATTCTTGGTACCGATCACCACGCCCTCATAGGCCTGCACGCGCTCGCGGTTGCCTTCCTTCACCTTGACGTTCACCACAACGGTGTCGCCCTGGTTGAATTCCGGCAGCTTGCGCTGGATCTGGGCGGCTTCGAAGTCAGCCAGGATGGTCTTGTTGAGTTTGCTCATGGTGGGCACCGCGTGTCTGGTGATATTGGACCGGCAGTCGCCGCACGGCGATTGCTCGAGGTTCGTAGGAGGGCCAGACGCAAGGCTGGCCAGCAAGCCGCATATTGTACCTCAATCAATTCTTCAAGGGCTAGGGGTGCGCCCTTATTTCTCGTCGCCCCGGGTGAGTTCGCGGCGAAACTCCTCCAGGAGACGACGATCGTGCTTGTCCAGGCCTGCCTCGTCGAGCAGATCGGGACGACGCAGCCAGGTCCGGCCCAGCGACTGCTGCCGGCGCCAGCGCGCAATCGCGCCATGGTTGCCCGAGCGCAACACCTCGGGCACATCGCCCCAGGCATGCGCCGACGGGTGGCTGTAATGCGGGCAGTCCAGCAGGCCTTGCGGGCCTTCGAAACTGTCCTGCGCAGCAGATTCGGCGTCGTTCAACACGCCGTCCTGCAGCCGCGTCACCACATCCACAAGGACTGCAGCGCCCAACTCGCCACCGGACAACACGTAATCGCCGATGGAGATTTCCATATCCACCGCATTGGCAAGGAAACGCTCGTCCACCCCTTCATAGCGCCCGCACAGCAAGACCATGCGCGGCAACTGCGCCAGCTCGCGCGCGAGGGGCTGGGTGAGCGGACGTCCCTGCGGGCTGAGATAGATCACCGGCGCCGGTCGCGCGTCGGCGGCCTGCACCGCCTCCAGACAGGCCCGCAACGGCTCGATCAGCATCACCATGCCGGGCCCGCCGCCAAAGGGACGATCGTCCACGCGGCGGTAGTTGCCCTGCGCATGGTCGCGCGGATTCCAGCCCTGCAGGTCCAGCAGACCGCGCTCCTGCGCCCGCCCGACCACGCCGAACGCCGCGCACTGCGCGATGAACTCCGGGAACAGGCTGATGACGTCGATGCGCACTGGCAGGGATTCGGGAATCGGGATTCGGGAATGGGTAAGGCAGGAGCGAAGCCGATGGCTTCGATCAGAAATCCGGGTCCCAGTCGACCACGATCAGATTGGCCTCGAAGTCCACCGATTTGACAAACTCCGGCAGCACGAACGGAATCATCCGCTCGCGATCGCCGCGCACGACCACCACATCGTTGGAACCGGTGGAAAACAGGTGCGATACCGTCCCGAGCTTGACGCCCTCGACGGTTTCCACCTGCAATCCTTCCAGATCCACCCAGTAATATTCATCGGGCTTGGGTGGCGGCAAGGCGCTGCGGGCCACATAGATTTCGGTGCCATGCATGGCCTCGACGGTGTCGCGGTCGGTCACGTCGGGGAACACCGCGATCAGATTCTTGCCCTGATCACGTCCCCGTACGCCGCTCACGACCGACTCCTGCCCCGATGGCGTGCGTACGACCCACGGCTGATACCGGAAGATCGCACTGCGCGGTTCGGTCCAGGATTCGAGCTTCAGCTCACCCTTGACACCAAAAGCGCCGACAATCCTGCCTAACAGGATGCGGCGCTCGGTCGGCTTCATCTGTGTCGACTCTGGCCGGGCAAACACGCCCGGCCTCAAGATCAGGCCGCAGCGGCCTGGGACTTGGATGCTTCGCGATACAGGTTACGCACCTTGTCGGTCAGCTGTGCACCGTTGCCGACCCAATGGTCGACGCGGGCGATATCGAGCACGACGCGCGGTTCGGCGCCCTGCGCAACCGGGTTGTAGTAACCCACGCGCTCGATGTTGCGGCCGTCGCGCGCGCTGCGCACGTCGGTCACGATGATGTGGTAGAACGGACGCTTCTTGGCGCCGCCGCGGGTCAGTCGAATCTTGACCATGGTGTCGTTTTCCTGAGTTGCCCAGTCGCCAGAGTGGCGCGGTAAGCCGGCGATTATAGCGGGCTCCCTCGGCGAAGCCAAGCCAGCGGGTGTTTTTGCTCAGATCCCTTGCCAGGCCTGGGTTTGCAGTGCCCGCTCCAGCACGGGCAGCTGCGCGGCAGTGGCCGACCACTGCGCCGGGCCCATGGCCACGATGGCCTGCTGCCCCCGCGCATTGCAGCTGAAGCCACCGTCGAAGCTGGCGAGCTCGTCAAGGGCGACCGGGCGGGAGGTCTGCGCGATACCGAGCGCCTGCAGCCCGGCCTGCAACAACCGCTGCTGGGTGCCGTCCAGCGCCGGCCCCGCCGGCCAGACCACCCTGCCCTGGTGCCAGAACCCGACATTCCAGAACGTTCCTTCCAGCACATGGCCCTGGGGATCGACCAACACCGCATCGTCGACGCCGGCAGCCATCGCCTGGCGACGCAGATGCAACAGCGCGAAGGTGCCGACGTGCTTGCACTGCGCCTGCTCGCGCACATGCGTGACTGCGTGCACGCGCAGCGCGGCATCGGGCAATTGCGCAGCCGGCGATAGCGAAATCAGTACGTCCAGCGCCACCTGGCGCGATGGATCGCGCAGCGCAAACGCCTGCGAAAACACGGTGATACGCACGCTCGCATCCACCCGACCGGCACAGGCCAACGCCGCGCGCAGATACGTGCGCACCAGCGAGGCATCGATCGGTGCGCCGAACAGGGCGGCACTGTCGTGTTGCAGCCGTTGCAGATGCAGATCCAGCCCGCGCACGGCGGCGTTGCGCACCTGCAGCGTCGTGAAGTGCCCGTAGTTGATCAGGGCGGCCGCGCCGAGTTGCTGCGCCGTTGCTGCCTCGCCATTACAGAAGATCAGCGACACAGCAGTGCCTGCGTCTGCTCCCACCACTGCACGACCAATTGTGCGGCCGGCTGCGCCGGCGCCATCCAGGCCGACTGGCCTGCCCAGGCCTGCATCGCCTCCAGACGGTTGTCGCGCGCCGCTGCCTGGCGCATCGCGGCGGTCAGGCCGCGCTGCACCGGATATGGCGCAGGCGGCGGCGCATCCGCAGCAGTGGCGGCGCGCACGTAAGGGGTGAGCAATGCCCGCCCCAACCGACCTGAAAACGCGCGGGTTGGCCGGGTATGTTCCGGCTCGGCGGCCGCCAATGCATCGGCCCAGGCGCCGGGCAGGGCAGCCTCGGGCGTGCGCAGCAGACCGGTGCCGATCTGCACTGCACTGGCGCCCAGCGCCAGCGCCGCGGCAATGCCGCGCGCGTCGGCAATCCCGCCCGCGGCGATGACCGGGATCTCCAGGCCATCGACCAGCCGCGGCAGCAGGGCAAACAGTCCGGTCATCTGCTGCGCGGCGCGGCTGGCATCGAACGCGCCGCGGTGACCGCCAGCCTCGGCGCCTTGCGCGACCACGGCATCGGCCCCGGCCGCCTGCGCCGCCAGTGCTTCCTCCAGCGTGGTGGCGCAGGCGAACCAGGCGATGCCCGCATGCTTGAGGCGCGCAACCTGGTCGGGTCGGAACACACCCATGATCGACGAGGCCACCGCCGGGCGCGCGTTCAGCAATGCATCGAATTGCGCGTCGAAATCGGCTGGCATTGCATCGCCTGCTGCCTCCGGCACTGGCGGCCCCCACTGCGCAAGAAACACCCGCAGGCGCGCTTCGGCAGCGGCATCGCGGACAGGCGTCGGATCGGGAATCCATAAATTGACTTGCGCAGGCCCGGCACTTGCCTCACCAAAGGCGGCCATCCACGCCACAATGTCCTGCGGCTGCGACAACACCGCACCCATCGCGCCCATGCCACCGGCATTGGCGACCGCTGCCGACAACGGCACCGGACAGGCGCCGGCCATGGGGCTGAGCAGGATCGGCAGGCGCAGGCCGAAGCGTTGCTGGAAGGCATCGACGTTGGAGAATCTGGTCATCCACCACCTCGGCGGCCACGAGACGGAGCATGGTAACCGCGATGGACGGATGCGGATGCCGGCACGCGCAAGACGGTCAGTCGCGCATGCACTGCATGCCGCACCTTGCGTCTAAAGCGGCCACCAAACGTGGCAACCGTGATCAGGTGGACATGAAGTTGTCGGTGCATACCGCTGCTACATGCCGCACCGAGCTCCGGCCACGCCCATGTGGCGCCGAGCACAGTGGTTCGTTGTTCACGCTCTCAATCCACCGGTACCGGCATCACTTGCTGGCACCAGTCTTCGACCCAGACATCCTGCAACGCGAATGCACGCAAGCTCCGAGGACGCTGCAGGTAATCACCCCACACGCGCAGATCGACCACTGCAGCAATGGCTTGCTGGCGCCATGCCGGCGGGCCGAACAGCCGCAGTTCCAGGCAGTAATCGCCGTCGACAGGACAGGTCATCTGCATGCAGGTCGCCGGTGCCGCGCTCGCCCACGCATGCACCAGATCCGGCCCACGCACGAGCTTGAACACACGCACCTCGCCCTGCGTGCGACCGGTGCATTGATCGGGCAACGGCAACGGGCGATCGAAGTGCTCGCCGGCCCAGGCCAGTTCCAGCGTCAGCACGTCGCCCTGGCTCAAGCGCAGGAAGTAACGGTAAAGATGGGTGTTTTCGGCACGCCACGACGATGCGGGATCGGAACCTGCGGACACATCCCAGACATCGTCGGCACTGGCGAACAACAACCTCGAGCCGGCGGGCACGCCATGCACGGGCACTGACGGCAGATGCGCCTGCGACTGCAGCTGCGCGTCGTCTTCGAGATGCACCACCACCGCGCCGTCGTCGCGACGCGCGTATCGCATGCCCGCCCCGAACGTGGGCTGCAGCGGCAGTGCCAGCCGATCCGGCTCGGGCACGCGCAGCCAAAGCGCCACCACGCCGGGGCACGTTCCATAGGCCTGGCCGATGCCGATCGAATACACCCCGGAGCGGGTGACCGGCACGTCTACCTCGCCATCGGCGGGCACCTCCCACCACTGCGATTGCGTGCCACCCGGGTGCCACACATCGCAGCGCCACGCGGCCACACCTGCAGCATCGTTGGCAGGATGGAACGCCAGCACGAGATGGTCGCCCGCACGCAGGAACACCTCGACCGTGGTGCAGATGTCCTGCCGCGGGTAGCGTTCTTCTTCGTATGGCGCCACGTCCACGATATGGCGCCGCCACTGGCGCACCGACGTGTCGTGCACGTTCTGCGCGACGACGCGTTTGGCGGCTGCGTCGCGCCGCGGCAGGCGAGCGATGGCGGGCGTACCGCCGATGCCGCTGCCAGTGCCGCCAACCTGCGCTTGGGAGGTGGGCGTTGATGCCGGTACTGCGACCGGGCGGGCGCCAGACAGGCGGTCGATTCCTGCGACCACCAGTGCGATACACAGCCACAACACAACGCTTGCCGGCAGTAACGCCCACCCTGCCGTTAGCTGCCACGCCAGCACGAGGGCCAGCGCCAGATGCACGCAGTGCGCGCCTGCGGATGTGCTCACAGCGCGCGCAACCTGCGCAGGTTGCTCAACGGAACGGCATGCCGCCGCGGCCGCCCATGGCACCCATCATGCCCTTCATGTTGCGCATCAGGCCCTTCATGCCACCGCCGGCCAGCTTGCCCATCATCTTTTCCATCTGCTGGTATTGCTTCATCAGCTTGTTGACGTCGGCCGGCTGCATGCCCGAGCCGCGTGCGATGCGGGCACGGCGCGAGCCGTTGAGCAACGCCGGGTTGCGGCGCTCTTTTTTGGTCATCGAATTGATGATGGCGATCATGCGCGGCACTTCCTTGCCGGTGACCTGCTGCTTGACGTTGTCCGGGATCTGACCCATGCCCGGCAGCTTGTCCATCAGCCCATGGATGCCACCCATGTTCTGCATCTGCTCGAGCTGCTCTTTCATGTCGTTGAGGTCGAACTTCTTGCCCTTGGCGACCTTGGCAGCGAGCTTGGCGGCCTTTTCCTGATCGACGCTGTGCTCGACCTGCTCCACCAGCGACAGCACGTCGCCCATGTCCAGGATGCGGCTGGCGACGCGATCGGGATGGAACACATCCAGGCCGTCGGTCTTTTCGCCGGTACCGACGAACTTGATCGGCTTGCCGGTGATGTAGCGCACGCTCAGCGCGGCACCGCCACGGGCGTCGCCGTCGGTCTTGGTCAGCACCACGCCGGTCAGCGGCAGCGCCTCGCCAAAGGCCTTGGCCGTGTTGGCCGCGTCCTGGCCGGTCATCGCATCGACCACGAACAGGGTTTCGGTGGGGCTGATCGCGGCGTGCAGCGCCTTGATCTCGTCCATCATCGCCTGATCGATCGCCAGGCGACCGGCGGTATCGACCAGCAGCACGTCGGCAAACGACTTGCGTGCGTCGCTGATGGCGGCGCGCACGATATCGACCGGCTTCTGCGAGGCGTCGGACGGGAAGAACAGCACGCCGACCTGCTCGGCCAGGGTCTTGAGCTGCTCGATCGCGGCCGGTCGGTAGACGTCGGCCGAGACCACCATGACCTTCTTCTTGCGCTTTTCCTTCAGGTGCTTGGCGAGCTTGCCGACCGTGGTGGTCTTGCCCGCGCCCTGCAGGCCGGCCATCAGGATGATCGCCGGCGCCGGCACGTTGAGGTTGAGGTCGGCCGCCGCCGCGCCCATGACCGCGGTGAGCTCGTCGCGCACGATCTTGATCAGCGCCTGGCCCGGGGTCAGCGACTTGAGCACTTCCTGGCCCACCGCGCGCACCTTGATGCGTTCGATCAGCGCCTGCACCACCGGCAGCGCGACGTCGGCTTCCAGCAGCGCGATGCGCACTTCACGGGTGGCTTCGCGGATGTTCTCCTCGGTCAGGCGGCCGCGGCCGCGCAGGCGCTCCATGGTGCCGGAGAGACGTTGGGTAAGGGACTCGAACATGCGCAAGGGACCGCGTGAGGGGAAACGGGCACCGATTATAGCGGCACCAGCCAACGCCCCGCCCCAATCGACCCGCCGGCCGAAGCGAGCCAATCCAGGGCAAATCCCTCCGGCG
>NZ_JSZE01000122.1 GCF_000802365.1 Xanthomonas cannabis pv. cannabis | reverse complement strand
CGTTTGTTCCAGCGCTTCGAACAAGGCGATGGTGCCAAGACCACCTCGCGCTATGGCGGCAGTGGCCTGGGCCTGGCGATCTGCCAGGAACTGGCGCTGGCGATGGGCGGGCATATCGAAGTGATCAGCCGGCTCGGGTCTGGCACGCGATTCGTCGTGGACCTGCCACTGCGCTGGGTAGCCTCCAATGCACCGCTGGACGGCGAAGTGCCGCGCGTTAGCGCACTGGTCCCGCCACAACGCATCCTGCTGGTGGAGGACGACCTGACCATCGCCGAGGTCATCGTCGGCTTGCTGCGCTCGCAGGGGCATTCGGTGGTGCATGCACCGCATAGCCTGGCTGCGCTCACCGAGGCCGCGGACAACATTTTCGACCTGGCGCTGCTGGATCTGGATCTGCCCGGATTGGACGGTTTCGCACTGGCGCAGCAACTGCGCGTGTTCGGTTACGAGATGCCATTGATTGCGGTGACCGCGCGCTCGGACGAGGCGGCCGAACCTGCGGCCAGGGAGGCCGGCTTTGACAGTTTCCTGCGCAAGCCGCTGACTGGCGACCTGCTCGCCGACACCATTGCCGAGGCGCTGCGGAGGGTGCGTACGCGCGACGACATCTAGCTGGCCGCTCAATCGTTGACAACAGCGGCGATGCAGCGCGGCAGCGTCCTGTTGATGAATGATGGGCCATGGGGAGTGAGCGATGGGCGAGCCGGCATCGATGCAGGCCGGCGTTGATTGCGCCGGGTCTTGAACAGGCCGTCGGCCACCCTCGCGCAAGGCCGTGACCACTGCGCCACTCGGGCAGTGACTTGCGAACACACCGCGTCCCGCTGCCGGCACCAGCCATGGCAGCAGTGTCTACTCCGCCACTGCCTCCACGTCCCTGGGATGCGGCCGGGTCTCGGCCAGCTGCCAGAAGATCAGCGTAGAGGTCAGGGTGATGCCGCCCACGCACAGGAAGGTGGCATGCAGCGCGGCGGTGGCGCCATGCGTATCGCCCAGATGCGTGTTGAACGCGGCCAGCAGGCTGCCGGCTGCTGCGGCGCCGAATCCGGTCGCCAGCATCATCACCATCGACAACAAGCTATTGCCGGGGCTGGCCTGCTCGCGGTCCAGGTCGCGCAGGGTCACGGTATTCATGACGGTAAACTGCAACGAATTGACCCCGCCAAAGCAGGCCAGTTGCAGCAGGCGCAGCCACAGCGGCTGGCCGGCCTCGATCAGTGCAAAGCTGGCCATTGCCAGGCCTACCAGCACGGTGTTGACCATCAGCGTGTTGCGGTAGCCGAAGCGCCCCACCAGTTTCACCGCGGCGCGTTTGGCGGCCATGCCGGCCAGCGCTACCGGCACCATCATCAGCCCGGCGTTCATCGGGCTCATCCCCATGCCGACCTGCAGCAACAACGGGATCAGAAACGGCATCGAGCCACTGCCGATGCGTGCGAACAGGTTGCCGAGAATGCCGATGCGGTAGCTTGCCACCTTGAACAACGCCAACGGAAACAAGGCATTGGCGGCCGTACCGGCATGCAACCAGTAACCGGCAAGCGCGGCCAGCCCACCGATCGCCAGCAACATCACGAAGGCATGGCGCATGCCCGGTTCGGCGATGCCATCCAGCGCCAGCGACAACGCCACCATGCCAAACGCCAGCATCAGATAGCCGACCAGATCGAAGCGCCGGCGTGCATCGCCGTAATGGTCCGGCATGATCTTCAATGCAGCGATAAAACCGATGATGCCAATCGGCAGGTTGATCAGAAACACCCAATGCCACGAGGCGACTTCGACCAGCCAGCCGCCCAAGGTCGGGCCGATCAGCGGGCCGATCAGCGCGGGGATCGCGATAAAGCTCATTGCTCGCAGGAAGTCTTCGCGCGCCACCGTCTTGAGTACCGCCAACCGCCCGACCGGCAGCAACATCGCCCCGCCGATGCCTTGCACCACGCGCGCGGCCACCAACTGCGGCAGCTGTTGCGCAGCGGCGCATAGCAGCGAGCCCAAGGTGAACACGATGATCGCGGCAAGAAAGGTACGCCGCGTGCCGAAGCGGTCGGCAATCCAGCCCGAGGCCGGGATGAACATCGCTACCGCCAGCGCATAGCTGAACACCACCGACTGCATCTGCAGCGGGCTTTCACGCAGGCTGCGCGCCATCGACGGCAACGCCGTGTTGACGATGGTCGCATCCAGCATCTGCATGAAGATCGCCAGCGACACCAGCCACAGCAACGGCTTGACCTCGGCGTAGGCACGCACGGCAGGGGCGGAAGAGGGCATGGGCATCGCTATCGGGTGGGCAGCGCATTATCTCCGCACGCGCGTGCAGAGCGTTGCAACACGCTGCACTCCCGCGCTGCTTGAGTCCGCCGCAGCGCGCGCGGCCGCATTGGCGGCGAGTGAGACGCGCCTCACTCAATCCAATTGCGGGCAAGCCGGATGTCACGAATCGTCGGGAACGGACGCCGGCCGCGTGCTAATGCCAGATCTGGCTTGCACCAAGCGGTTGCGTTGCTGGCGAAATCTTCTTGCGCCTGTCGCCGGACCGGTCACCGCAAGCGAGCGTCGTCTCACTTGAGGGGGAACGACCGAATGCGGGCGAGGGGAGCGTTCGATCAAGGGCCGAATGCGCGCTTGGAGCTTTGCCGACGGTCTGGTCAGGGATGGCGCGACTTGGGTCTGGCCGCCTTTCGAGCGCGCCAGTCGATCAGGTCGAAAACATCCATGGAAAAGCAAATCTTTGACGTCGTACAGCGCGCCTATGTCCCGGGCGATCCCTTGGAGGACGTGCTGGCAAGGATCGCTGCGGAGTTGTCGCACAGCGCGATTACGAACGGCGCGGTATGTGAGTTTGTCGCGGTGGAGAATGGCAGCCCACCGGTCGCGGATCAGCTAGATGCACGACCCACGACGACGCAGTGTTTTCCTGTCCAGCACGCCCGGCAGGTGCTCGGCACACTGAACGTAACGCCGGCCCAAGGTGGAATGACCCAGCAGGCGACGCTGCTGTGCCAGCAGATCACAAGGTGGTGTGCGTACCTGATCAAGCGCGACGTCGCGCGGGCGTTGGCGCAAGACCGGTTCGGCCGATCGCTGTCGCTTGTGGGTGTGAGCGAAGAGGTCTGGAAGATCGACGAATTCGTCGAGCAAACGGCATGCAGTCGTCTGCCGGTCATCCTGCGCGGCGAGTTCGGTACTGAAAAGGAGCATGTGGCGGTCCTGCTGCATGCCACTGCGCCCTGGCAGAAAGGGCCGTTCGTTGCGATCGATTGCGCTGCTCCCGACGACGCACCGGCAGCATGGCTCGAGCGCGCGGCCGGGGGAACGCTGTTCCTGCAGGGAGTGGACGAGCTCGACGACGCCTTGCAGTGCCAGTTGGCCGGGCAACTTCGGGGCCGCTGCAGTACCTGGTCTGCGTTGGGCGGCGGGGACTTGCCCCGAATAGTCGCTTCCACAGCCGCCGATCTGTCGCGCCGCGTGCGGGCCGGTCGCTTCTCGCGGGCGTTGCTCTCGCAACTGGATGTCCTGTCGTTCGAACTCGCCCCGTTGCGTAAGCGGCCGGCGGATATCGGCTTTCATGTCGAGTGCGTTCTGGATCGGAATGGATTGGATCACGGTCAGCTGGTTACCGCGTCGTTGATGGAAATGCTGACGCACTACGCATGGCCCGAGAACCTCCAGGAACTGGAACGGGTGGTGCTGCGACTGGCGGTCATGACCGCTGGCGGGCCGGTCGGCATTGCTGATATCCAGCGCCATGCGCCGCGTCTGCTGGAAGGTCGGGCACAAGAAGCGCAGCGCGATGCGCGCGCCACGATGCCGCAACAGGCGGATCCTCCCGGCCAGCCAACGCCGCCGGAAACCCCGGTCGATTGGATCGACGGCCTCCCGCATCGCCCCGGCCAACGCCTCGCAAGCCTGCACGACGCACTGCGGCGCGCATTGGTGCATCTGGGCGAGCACTATGCCGAGCCGCTGACCCTGGGCGACCTGGCTCGTCAAGCGCACGTCAGCCAGTCGCATCTGGGCTTCCTGTTCCGCGACGAACTCGGCACCCCGTTCAAACCGATGCTGCAGCAGCTCCGCATCGAAAAGGCCAAGGAGCTTTTGCACCGGCAACCGAAACTGCGCATCACCGAAGTGGCGCTGAAGGTCGGCTTCGGTGATTTGAGCCATTTCGAGAAGAGCTTCCGGCGGCTGGTGGGTGTGAGTCCGCGTGAGTTCCGTAACGCCGGCAGCCAAGTCGGAGCATCAACGATCTAGGCCTGAGCTAGTAGTGTTTTGATGGTTTCGTGCTGTTTGGACAGCAGGTCAAGCAGCACGAACTCTCCGATCAGTGCCGCCGCCGCCTTACGCTGACCGTCGATGTCTAGCAGCGATGCATATGCATTGGCGGGATCGGACGCGCTGGAATAGAAGGGTGCCTGCGCATCGGTGGCGGTGGTGAGGGTCAAAAACGCGATAGCTGTTTTTGCGAACGGCGGTTTTTTGTGTTTGACGAACACCACCAGCGTGCACTCGTAGCTGAGCCCTCCCACCCGTGGCGTGTTGTGTGGTTGGGCCAGGACCTGGACGTCCTCGCCGAGCCAGCGTCCGACGGCTTGGCCGAATGCGGCAATGTCCAGCGCACGTAGCTGTTTGTGGGTCACCCGTGCCACCGCCGCCATGTCCACGCCGGAAAAGCGCAGTTGGTCGATCGCCAGATAAGGACTCTGGGCGAGGATGCTCATCAACCGCAGATCATCGCTGAAAGCGGCCGAAAGCACGACCGGCCCAGTGAAGGATGCCGACAGCAGCGTGAGCAGGGTGCCGGCGCCATAGCGTGCGGCCAGAATGCGTGTGCGCGTGGCATCGGTCGGTTGCCCGTTGACGTAGTCCGGTGCGGCTCCCAACGTGCGTGCGCGCACCGACGCCATCAACGCGTTCACCAGCGCGGTGGCGTCGTCACCAGCCTGCCCGACGTGTCTGCCCGCCATTCCAGCGAGCACGTCTTGAAAATGCGGTAGCTGTGCTCTGGACGCGTACCAGGCATGGATGGCGGCCACACGTTCGCGCCGCTTGGGTTCCTTATGCGCGCCCAGTGCGAGCGGGTCGCTGGCGATCTCGCATAACATCAGCAGATTCTCGCGCAGATGATAATCCAGGTCAGGTAACGGCAATTGCCAGCGCTCCTGCGCGCCGCCAGCAGTGGCGATGGTCAGGTGTCCGTTTTCAATCTCCGACCAGATCGCGATCGCTTCGATCGTGTCGCGGCGCGGCAGGCTCACGTCGATCAATTCCATCAGGATGCCGCGTGGACTGGCAGGTTCCGTCACAATTCGGTCGACATAGGTTTCCATGAGGTTGGCGTGCCAGGTGTAACCCAGGCGATAGAGCACGAATGGCTTGATCCCGTCGTTCAGCACGATGCCCGGCGGGGATGGTGTATCGCGCTCGCCGATCAGGGCGATCTCCACGCCGTTATAGGCGGACAGGCCGGTGCGGTCACGCTCGAAGACCCGACGTAATGTCTGCGGCGCGTCACAGGTGACCAGACACCTCACGTCGACCGCGTTCGGACTCCACTGCGCACGTGGAATGGGGTAAAGCTGTTCTGACAGCGGAGATTCGAGTGCCGTCAGCAGACTGAGCTCGAAGGCGATGAGGACGCCGGCACTCTTCATTTCATCGACGACGATGTCCTCGATTTCCGCATGCAGCGCATCCTGAACGGATGTAGGAAGCCAGGGGTCGATCGCGACCTGCGTGTCCCAATCCGAGCTTCCCGAATCGAACAGGTGCTGGTCGTGCCCTTGCAACAGGTCCATGCATGCTGTGAATGCATTGCCGCCTTTGATATAGAAACGTGCCAGCGGCTGCTCGCCGCGCAACATGAATCGCTCGCGGACCTCGATGCATAGACCTGCGATTCGATCCTGGATGGTGCCCAAGGCCTGGATCACCGCAGAGCGCACGTTGGGATAGCGCGCCGCGTCGTTGATCCGTTTGGTCAACTCGCCGCTGATCGCACGGCGCAGTTGTTCTTGTTCCGGAGATTCCTTCATGGCGTGGCCTCGGCTCGCGACGGGTGGAGGGTGCGTTTGCTCAGGGAGCACTTGGATCTGCGGCGTCGGAGTAAGTGAGGTCGACCTGCAGACCATCGCAGGGCGTTCCCGGCAGCGACAGCACCGCGTTCTGTTCGCACTGCCAGAGCGCGGCATGCGCATAACCGCAGCCGGCCGGACTGGATGCAGTCAGCGTCTGGATGTCGCCGGCGTAGGTGTGGGTGTTGGCGTTGGCGACGCGCCAAGCCCAGATTTGCAGCGCCGGCCCCGGCGCCAGTGCGTCAACCAGGCTGGCGGCCAGCGCGTGCGAGCAATACAGGCCCGGCGCATAGCCGGCATCGACCAGTGCGGCGATCCAGGCGCGGATGTAGGCGATTCCATCGGGACTGGGGGAGCTGCCGTCTTCCCAGTCCAGATAGACAGTCGCCCCAAAGGGAAAGCCCTCTTGATCGGCCAGGGCGGCCGCGTTTGCGCCGTCTAGGCTGCCCTGTGCTGCAGTCACGGTATGCGAGCCCGGTCCGGTGGTCTGCTGGCCCAGGTAGACCGGCGCCAGCCCCCACCCATTGGCGACCAGTGTTGGCCGCCATCCCATCCACCCGGTGTCGGCATGGCTGGGCGCCGGCGCCAGGTAATAGCCGCACCATGCCAGTGCGGTATGTGCCTTCAACCATGCGAGCGCGGGTAGTCCTGGAAAGCGGGCGGTGTCGAAGCCGAGGTGGAACGTCATGGTGAAACTCCGCGTCTATAGAGTGGTGGTGGAGCAAGAAATCCAGTAGCGAGCAATCAACGAAGGGATTGCAGATGCAGTGCGATCAGCTCGTACCAATCGATGGCCTGGCGTCTGCCTCGCTGCCAGCCTCTGTCATGCCTGCTCGGAGAGGGCGCGTCGGGCGGTGACGGATAGGCAATGCCGGCCTTGGCGTAGGCCGCTTCTTCGATAGCGGAGCGCGTCAAGAATTGATAGGCGCCTAGATGTTTGGCCAGTTGCGATTTATTGACGCGTTGCACACACGCAAGCTCCCAATCGCAGACCCCACTGCCGTTTGGTCGATTGACCCCGACGCGTGGAATAGTCGCCTGATTGATGGATGTCACGATGGCATCCAGATCAAGTTTGGTAAAGAAGCACGCCAGCCAGAACGACTGACCTTGTGTGTCGGTCAATTCGACGGGTGGATCGCCTGGGAAGTGACTCACATTGTCGAGCGAGAAACCGGTCTCCTCGGCAAATTCGCGCCGCGCCGCTGCCTCGGCAGATTCGCCGCCGTGGATGCCGCCACCGGGCAACGCCCATTGACCCGCTTGGTTGACGATGCCTGGTGGCTGGGAGACAGCCCAACTGCCGATGTCAGACGCGATCGAGTTGGCCTGCGCGCGCGGCGTATTCCATTGCAGGGGATTGTCGACGGCAGCGGCGATGCTGGATGCAAGCGCATCGGTATCGCATCTGATGCTCGGAGCGAGCGCAACGCCGTTGCCACGTGCAATCGTCACATCAATGAGGTTTCTGATGGCGAACAGCGTGTTGTCGGCGATCATTTTTCCGTCGGGACTGGTGATGCACGCGTCCCTTGCGATCTTGAGAGCACTTGCTGCATCGGGAAAGACAGCGATGCCGTCAGAAAAAACTCCATTTGCCGCTTGGTAGGCCGCACTTAGCCCGGCATGGGCGGTGTTCCAGTTCTGCACTGGATTTGCATTGATCTCGCAGACCACCGTCAGTGCTTCCACTGCCAGCACCGGTGCCGCATATTCCGCCCACCACCGATTGAGTATGCGTTTGCGCGCGATCAGATAATGGCCGGCCCCGTCCGACACCGCCGCATAGACCTGTGGCATGCCATCAGCTCCGATCTGGTGTCGATTGGGGCGACCCATTGGGTGACAGCGAGTCGGGTGTGCCGGCGCTCATCGCCTGCTCGGCCTGCTGCTGCGCAGCGGCGACCGCAGCGGCGGCAGCCTGGTCGGCCTGCTGCAGTGCCTGATTTGCGCTGTCGATCGCCTGATTATTGCCGGCCGCGGCAGTTGCCGCGGTTGCGGCCTGCATTGCTGCCTGCACTGCCATGTCGCTAGCCGCCATCGCTTGATCGATCTGAGCTTGCGCCGCTTTCAGCGCGGCTTCGATCTGCGACGATCCTGACGATTGCGCTGTGGTGGCTGGTGTCTGGTTCGGGGACGTGGGCGTGGGCTGGGTATCGTCGGACATGCTGGTGTCTCCTGAAGTGGAAGTGGAAGTGGAATGCAGCGGCGGGAGCTCATCGGTACGCGATGGCTGCATCGGCGCGGCGCGTGGTGCGGCTTCGGGCGGGTGCTGCGCTGCGAGCGTGCGGAGCATTTCGCCCAGTGCGTGTTCGGCCTGCGTCACGGTCTGGCGTGCCGCCGCCACGGCGGCTGCGCGACCTGCATGCACCGCGTCGCGGGCCGCGTCGGCGGCGCTGACGACAGGCGGGGCCTGTTCGGTGGCCGCGGGGAGCGCGCGTGATGCGTTCACTCCGAGTCCTCCGTCTCCGCAACCTGCGACGTGCTACTGGATGCAGGCGCCGCACCGAAATCCCGCAGCGAGATGACGCCGCCGTTGACTTGCAGCAGCGCAGCCAGGGTGTCGTTGTGCATGGCGAATACGCAGCTGTTGCCATCCTGGCCCAGCACGCCGCGGCTGGGCCGGTTGGCGGCCAGGAAGGCCTGCGCAGATTGCAGGTAAAGGCGGATCGCGTCGCTCGCCGCCTGGTCGCCGCCGTCGCCTTGGTAGCGGGTGTGCTGGACGATCTGCTGGGCGGCCAGCGATAGCCGCGCGAAGCCGATCTGGCGACCGCGCGCCAGCCAGTCGGCAACGCTGCGCTCGACCTCGTTGGGCGAAGGCAACCCCTGCACCTGTGGGCAATCCAGGGTGGTGAACAGCTGCGGTAGCAGCGTCTGCAGTGCCGACGCTGCTGCATGTGCGCGCTCGTCGGCTGCGACGATGTTGGCGGTGCAGGCCAGGTAGAAGCGATAGTAGTCGCAGAATTCCAGGGGCGTGCGCGCCTGCTCGACGGCGAATGCTGCCGCTTCCTGTTGCAGTGCCGGCGTCACATTGGCTGGCGGCGGGTCGGCGGCCAGTTGGCGGAGTGCCAGGCTTTCTTCCAGGTCCAACGACTGGAAAACCGCGGCGCCATCGACCTTTAGCTGCGTCAGCAGGCTACGGCCTGCGGCCAGGTCGCTTGCGGTGTACAGGGCATTGTCGCGAAAGATCCGCTGCAGCTGCGCCTTGACCACCGAACCGGTGTCGCCGGCTTCGGCCTGCGCCAGCGTGCCCAGGTCGTTCGGGCTCAAGGTCATCAGCTTGACCGGGCTGACCTTCAATTCCAGCTGCGGCAACAAGGCCAGGCGCGAGCCGTGCAGGCCTTGCTGCACCTCGTCGAGCAAGCTGCTCTCGTCGGGAAAGTCGTAGCGCACACCGGGCGACTGGATCGCCCAGGCCAGCCATTGCGTGCCTCCATCGATGAAGGCCAGGCACTGCCTGCCCAGCGTCGAGAGCATCGTCGGCATCGAGATCAGGCGGCCTGCGATCGAAACGGACATTGCATGACTCCTTGAGAGGTCAACCAGCGGGGAAGTTCTTCAGCACCAGGCCGGCCGCCGAGCCGATCCTGGCGAAGTCGTCGGTGGCGCCCTGCATCAGCGCCTGCGCCTGGGTGAGCGCGGTGACGTATTTGGCATCGCCGGTGGCCAGGTACTGCGCCATCGCCACGCCAACGGCGGTGGTGGCGATCGTGGAGACATTGCGTAGCGCATCGGTGGCGTCCTGCACCGCGATGGCGGTGGACTGCGCTACCGATTGATACGCCTTTCCGGCGCCGCTGGTCAGCACGACCTGCGGGCTCATGGTGGCCATCTGGGTCTGGTTGATCGCATCGATGACCTGGGCATTGACCTTGCTCGGTTCCATCTCGGCTCCCGTGGATTGATCGGCGGCCTGGCAATGAGGCCTGGTGGTGGAACGCGCCTCTACGCAGGCCGTTTATTGCGGAGGCGGCGCTGTAGATGCAGGTGCAGGTGCAGGTGCAGGCACAGATGCAGATGTAGGTGCAGATGTAGGTGCAGCAGGAGCAGCAGGTGCAGGTGCAGGTGCAGAAGGGGGTGCGCCAGCAGCTGCGGCTGCGGGTGGAACTGGGGGTGGAGCAGCAGGAGCATCAGCAGTGGCAGGATCATTGGGGCCGGCGCCGGGAGCGGGGGGAGTGGCGGGCAGCGGCGGCGGAACGCTCAGCGCATGCACTTCCATGAGGTCGGCGGTCGCCGTCGCCGCATCTGCTGAGGCGCCCTGCGCTTGCGTCTTCAGCACGTCGACGGCCACCTTGGCTTCCGCCGCTGCGGCGGCGATCAGTGC
>NZ_JSZE01000121.1 GCF_000802365.1 Xanthomonas cannabis pv. cannabis | reverse complement strand
CTGCCACCGGTGCCGCTGCTGCCGAACTCACCGCCCACCGTGCCGCTGCTGCTCCCGCTTTCGCCGACGCTGCCACCAGTCAGGCCGGAGCTGCCGCCCATCGTGCTGTCGCGATTACCCAGCTGACCGCCGAGCACGCTGCTCTCGGCCCCCGGCGCCAGCGAAGCGTTGGAGTCGCCGCTGTTGCTGCGGCCGCCGAACACTTCCGACAACCGATCGGCCAGGTCCTTGGCCTTGATGTACTTCAACTCGTACGAGAACAGCCGTACGCCGCCGCCGGCGCTGTCGATACGGTCCAGCCACTGCTGGATCTGGTCCAGGTAGCGCGGCTGCGGGGTGATCACCAGCACGGCGTTGGCGTTTTCCAGCGGCATGAAACGGAACATGCCGGCGCTGGGCGTCTTGCTCTGTTCGCCGAACACCTTTTCCAGGTCGGCAGAGACCTTCTCGGCCTTGCCGGACTGGATCGGGAATACGCCCACCGACATGCCCGACAACCAGTCCACGTCGAAGATCTGCACGGTGCGCAGGTAGTTTTCCAGCTCCGCGCGAGTGCCACCCAGGGTGATGACGTTGCGCGCGGGGTCGGTACCGACGATGGCGTTCGGCCGCGCGTAGGGCTCGAGCACTTTCTTCATTTCGCTGGCGGAAATGAACTTCAACGGCACCACGCGCACTTCGAACCCGCGTGCGGCCGACGGCGATGCGGTGCTGGGCGCGACGGTGCCGGCCAGTGCCTGGTCGGCCGGCACGATGTTGTAGCGGCCACCGCTGAACACCATGCGGGCGTTGTTCCAGCCCAGCACCATCTCCAGCAGGTTGAGGGCCTGGGCCGGCGAGACCGGGTTGGGCGTGGCCAGGGTCACGGTGCCCTGCACGCCCGGCGCGATGACGTAGTTCTGGCCAAGCATGTCGCCCAGGATCGCCTTGACCACGGCCTGCACCGATTCGCCTTCGAAGTTGAAGGTGGCGCTGCCACTGCTGGCCATGCCCAGCGTGGGCGCCGGCGCGCCAGCCGCACTCTGATTGATCATGGTGCCGCTGCCGCGGCGGATCACGGGGCTGGGCTTGGCGTTGGCATCGCCGTCGGCGCGCTGTTCGGCGGGAGTCTGGGTGGCGCCGGCAGCGCCGACTTGCGGGTCCAGGCGCGCGTTGCGGCGCACGTCCGGTGGCGGAGTGGAGGCGCAACCGGCCAGCAGGCCAATCAGCAGGGACACGGGAAACAGGCGCGGCGTCATGCGTTCACTCATTGGGTCTGACCGGGGGTAGAGCCGCTCTGGCGCTGCTGTTGCAGCTGGCGGCGTCGGGCTTCGATGCGTTCGCGGATGGCACGCATCTGATCGTCGGAGGGGCGTGGGGCTTCCTGGGCGCCATCACTGCGCTGCGGCGGCACCGTGGGCGGGGCCTGCCCGCCGGGCTGCTGCTGCGGTGGCGTGGCCGGCTGCGGCTGCGGCTGCGGCGGTTGCGCCGTGGCGGCAGGATCCGCTGCGTCGGGCGAGGGCAACGGCGGGGTGGCGCCCGCAGCCCCGCGCGCGGCGGCATTGGCGGTGGGCGGCTGCCCGCCCTGGCCGTTGAACACGTGCAGTTCCAGGGTCTGGGTGCCGCCGGGGCCTTCGATGGTGGCACTGCGCGGCTGCAGGGCCAGCAGGCGCCAGCCCTTGACCGCGTCGCCGCCGAGCTGCACGCGCACCGAATCCTGCGGGTCCAGGGTCAGCGTGGCCATCTTGAAGTTTTCCGTCAGCAGCACGCCGGTCAGGCGCACCGTCGAGGCCGCGCCGCTGCCATCGTTGCCGGACAGGAAGAACGGATGCGGCAGGCGGTCCTCGGCGAAGGCCGGGTGCGCGGCGATCTCCGAATATTTCTCGAACGCGCCCAGCCGTTCCGGCGCCGGTGCCGGCAACGTGGGCAGGCGCTGCACCAGCGCCGGGTCGTCGGGCAGCAGCTCCACGCGCTTGCCCAGGCCGGCCACCGCCAGGATGCACACCAACAGCGCCCAGCCGACCACGGTGGCCAGCAACCAGGTGCGTAAACCGATCAGGTCAAGGCGCATTGCTGGCCTCCCCGGCGGCGGCGGGCGCGGCATCGGTGTTCAACGGTGCGGCACTGGCGCCGGGGCGCAGGTAGCCGGCCAGTTCGAAGGCGATATCCAGCCCGTTGCCGCTTTCGTTGGGAGAGAGTTGGTAGCGCTGCGCCATGACATTGAGGTTGTCCACGAACAGCCGCGGCGTGCCGTTTTCCAGGCTGTACAACACCGAGGCCAGCTCCGGCGTGCCGCAGCGCAGGCGCACCTGCACGGCCACGCGGGTGAAGCGGTCCTTGCTCTCCGGCTGCAGCGGCGAGCGGTTGCTGATGGCACAGCTGCGGTTGCCGGGGCTGGCTTCCACCACCGCGCGTTCCAGCCGCTGCACCAGCCCGGCCGAGGCCAGCTCGGCGGAGGTTTCCGGCAGGAAGCCCGGGCGGCTTTCCAGCGTCTGACGTGCCTGCCGCAGCCGCTTGCTGACTTCCGGCGCCTGCTGCAGCTGCACGCGCACGCGCAGTTCGCGCTCGCGCAGCGATTGCAGGTCGTCCTGCACGGCGATCATCGGCTGGGTGAACCACGGGTGCACCAGCACCAGATACGCCACGCCCAGCACCAGCAGCAGCAACCCCAAAGCGATCCAGCGATCGCGCTTAACGCTGCGTGGCATCGGCCGCCTCCTTGGCGTCGGGGCCGGCCAGCTCGGCAGTGATGGTGAAGCGGTCGACGTTGCGACCGGCATCGCTCTGCAGCACGCCGGTCAGCGAGGGCGTGCGCCATAACGGCGAGCCTTCCAGACGGCGCACCAGCGAGGAGGCTTCGTTGCTCAAGCCAATCAACTGCAATTGCCCGCCTTCGACCGAGAATTTTTCCAGATAGGTGCCACCGGGCAGACGCCGGCTCAGCTCGTCCCAGATTTCCACCGAGGTCGGACGCGTGGCGCGCTGTTTCTGGAAGAAGTTGGCGCCTTCGACCAGGTCCATCAGCTGCTGCCGTTCGGCGGCCACCTGGCGCGCACGCGCGGCATTGGCCTGCACCTTGGCGCGCAGGTCGTCGGCCGCCTGACGGCGGTTGTCCAACAGCAGCCAGCCGGCCACTGCCAGCAACACCAGCGCGGTGGCGGCAAGCATCAGGTTCCAGCGCTGCATGGGGTCGCTGCGCCGCAGCCGGCGCGCCGGCGGCAGCAGGTTCACCCCCAGCGGCACGCCCTGGGTGTCGGCCACGTCGATGCCGGACAACGCGCTGGTCCAGGCATCGGGCACGCCGGCCGGGCCGTCGATCATGCGCCGCGGCACCACCACCAGTTCGGCATCGAGCTGGCCGTCTTCGCGCACGTCGAGTACGCGCGCATCGAAATACACCTGGTCAGCCGTGAACGGGGTCTGCCGGTCGATCTCGAAACGCGCCACGTCCTGCAGGCGTGCGGCGGCGGCGGCCGGCAACCGCAAGGGGCGCCGCAGCGCATGCGCCGACGGCAGCAGCCAATGCCGCGGCAACCCATCCAGCGCGCTCGGCAGCACGGCGTTGACTTCCTGCGGCTGCACCGGCCACGGCAGGCTGGCGACCGCCTCGCGGCTATGGTCGCGCTGGCGCAGCAACTGCAAGGTATCGCCATCGAGCTGCAACAACAGGCGTGCCTGCGACAGACCCAACTGCCATTGCCACCGTTGCGGCAGCCAGGCCAGCAGCGATTGTTGCCACCAACGCCAGAAGCCTCCGGCGCCCGGCATGGCGCGTACGCCGATACGACCCAAGGTATCCCGCCATGCGGTCATTGCACTGCTGCTCCCTCTTCCCAACGCAACACGGTGTAGGCCGATCCCGGTACGGCGGACGCGCTGGTGGACACGACCGCCCGCAACACAGCCTCGCGTCCCTGACTCAGTCGCGCCCGGCTCTCGATACTATAAGTGTCAGACCCACCGACCGTCGCCTCGCTGCCCGGCAAACCCAGCGGCGCGTCACGCTGCGCCAGCAGTTGCCGCGCATCCAGGCCCATTGCGGTCAACACCGGGCCGGGCGCAAAGCGCGCTTCGGGGCGCGAGCGGCCGCTGTACAGCGTGAGGTTGGGCAGCAGCTTGCGATACAACGCGCTGTCCATGCCCAGTACCAACCGCAGTTCGCCCAGGGTTTCGAAGGGGCTGTCCTTTGCGCCGTACGGCAGGCCAGCGTCGGCATAGTCGCGGTCTTCGGCGCCACCGCCGGGCTGGCTCAGCGAGTCGCCATCGCGCCAATCGACGATCGCGCCGGCAATGCGCGTGTCGCGGCCCTGTTCGCCGCCCACCGCACGCACCAGCCCGGCCAGCAGCGCCGGCTCGGCCATGTTCAGATCCACCTTGCCACTTTCGTCAGTGATGCGGATTTCCACCGTGGCATCGTCCAGCTGCCAACGATAGCGCCGGCCGTCTGCGCGCCAGCGTGCCTGGGTATCGGTGCTTTGCAAGCGCGAGAGTGCGTATTCCAGGCCAGCACGCGCGTATTCCTGCGCCTGCGCGCCATTGCGCAGCATGCTGCCCTGCAATGCTTCCACGCGTGCGGTGAGCGCGAACGCACCGATCATCGCGGTGAGCAGGGCAATCAGCCACAACACCAGCACCAGCGCCGCGCCGCGCATCCGGCTCATTGCCCTGCTCCGGGGTTGCTGGATTGCGGCAGCGCCACCACCAGCGACGGCCATGCCGCATCGCCGCTGCGGATGTCGATGCGCACCAGCAGCGGCAGGCGGTCGTGCCATTCCCACTGCGGCAACCACGCGCTCAGGCGGCCGGTCTGCGGGTCCATGCCGCGATAGCGGAAGCTCACCTGCTGCACGTCCTGCGCCAGCGGCTCCGGCGGCAGCGCATTGCCTTCTTCGATCGACTTGCCCGACTGCAGCATGGTCAGGGCAATCTGCAAGGTGCGCTGCTCGCCGTCGCCGACCACCGCCAGGTCATGCAGATACGGGCCGCCGCGCCCCAGGTAATCCGGCACGTCGGCGGCAAAGCGCATGCGCTGCGGCTCGCCGACGAACAGCATCGGCTGCTGGCTCTGCGGGTCGATGCTCATCGCCAGCGGCAACGCGGCTGCCAGACGGCGGCGCAGGAATTCTTCCACCGCGCGCACGCGCTCGCTGCGCTGGGCAATCGCCTCGCCGCGCTGACTCACTGCGCTGGCCGAGCGCAGCGTGGCAAAGGCCAGCGCCAGGCCGCCGACCAGCAGCATGGTGGCCAGCAGCACCTCGATCAGGGTGAACCCCGCACTGCGCGAACGGCGCATCAGGCGCCGTCCTGCGCGGTGGCGGCCACCAGCCGCAAGGTGCGCCACTGCAGCATCTGATTGGGCTGCTCGCCCCAGCGCACCACCAGGGTCAGTTGCAGCAGCTTGTGCGCGCCCGGCGCGACCGGCGCCTGCGGGTTGCGCCGCGGCTCGTCGTAAGGGCGCACATCCATCGACCAGCGGAAATGCCCGTTCTCGAAGCTGCCCTGCTGCTGCTCGGGCACCAGCGGCTTGTCCATGCCCTGCAGGGCGAGCAACGATTGCGCGTGCAGCGTGGCGCGGGTGCCGTCGTCGGCCGCACGCACCTGCCGCGCCGCACCCGACAACGATCCCAGCAACAGGCTCAAGGCCAGCGCCAGCAGCGCGAAGGCGACGATCACTTCGATCAGGGTGTAACCGCGCTGACGCCTCATGGCGACGGCGTCCTCAATGGGCCCGAACGCACTTCGCCGGTGATCCAGCCCACGTCCACGCGCCAGCGCGCGTCCTTGACCTGCAGATCGATGCGGCCGCCGGTGGAGGCGCCGTCGGGAAAGAACTGGATGGCGCCCTGGTCTTCGCGCGACTGCACCTGGCGCGCGCCGGTAAAACGCACCTGCAGCGACGATGGCAGATCGCCGCGATGGCCGCCGGGGGCTTCCCAACGACGTTGCAGCGGGTCGATCAGGAACCGCTGCGGCGTGCCGGTAGCAATCGCCTGGGTGCGCGTGTAGCGCAGTTGCGAGGCGATCGCCTTGCCGGCGGTGCGCAGGCGCATGCCGTCGATGCCGCCGTTCAACGCCGCGGCCGCGAGCACGCCGGCCATGGCGATCAACGCGATGACCAGCAGCATTTCCAGCAACGATGTGCCACGCGTGCGCGGACGACCAGGGCCGACCACTCCATGCCGATGACGCAACGGCTGACACGCAACGCGCATGGCGAGGGCTTATTGGTACTTGATGTCCGAATCGTAGCTGCTGCCGCCGGGCTTGCCGTCCTTGCCCAGGCTGATCAGATCGAACGGCTGGCCATCGCCGGGCACGCGGTATTCGATGGTGTGGCCCCATGGGTCGTTGAGCTCGACCGGCTTGGCGTACGGGCCCAGCCAGCCGCTGCTGCCACCGGGCTGGGTCACCAGGTCATCGAGCTTGCCCGGCAACTTGCCGGTGTCGAGCTGGAAATTCTCGATCTTGCCGGCCAGGGTCTGGATCTGCGACTTGGCCAGATTGGCCTTGCCGCGATCGGCACCACCAAGCACGCGGCTACCGACCAGGGTGAGCACTGCACCGATCAGCACGATGACGATGATGATTTCCAGCAGGCTCATGCCGGCCTGGCCTGCGCGCGACGGACTACGGGTGATGGAGCGCTTGATCATGAACGATTTCCTTGCACGTCGATGAAGGATGCTGCCGCCAACAAAGGACACGGCGGCCATTGCATTGGTTCCCGCATGGGTGTCGTGCGGTCACCGGAAAGTTGTCGTGAAGCGGTTACTGCGGTCAGGGAGCTGTGCATTGCCATCGAAGTGTACGAGCGATGCGTACCGATGCCGAGCCCCGCTCGGGTCCGGCTGACGGCGCTGCAGCGATGTTGGTCATTGCGCTCAGCCGATCGCATTGGTGAGGTCATACAGCGGCACCAGCACCGAGATGATGACAAGCCCCACCACCGAGGCAAGCACCAGCGTGATGAAGGGCACCAGTGCCGCCAGTGCGCGATCGATGGCTTGCGCGGTTTCCAGCTCGAAGGTGTCGGCGGTCTTGAGCAACATCGTGTCCAGCGCGCCGGATTCCTCGCCCACCTGGATCATCTGCAGCGCCAAGCGCGGAAAGCGCTTGCCGCGCGCCAGCGACATTGCCAGGCCATGCCCGTTCTTGACGTCGTCGGCCGCAGTGGCCACATCGTCGACCAGCGCCAGATTGGACATGACATTGCGTGCGATGCCGATGGCCGCCAGCAACGGCACGCCATTGCGCAACAAGGTGCCCAGCGTGCGCGTCAGGCGTGCGGTTTCCAGCCGCGCGATCAGGCTGCCGACCACTTTCTGGCGCAGCAGCCACTCATCCAACGACGCACGAAATGCAGCGTTGCGGCGCTTGCGATCCAGCCATAGCCCAAGCACGCCGGGCACCACGATCAGCACGATCCACCAGTCGCGCACCAACAGGCCGACGCTCAGCACCGCTTGCGTGAACCAGGGCAAGGCCACGTCCAGGCTTTCGTACATCTGCGCGAACTGCGGCACCACGTAGCCCAACAGGAACAGCAATGCGCAGCCGACCACCGCCAGCAGGATCGCCGGATAGATCAGCGCGTTGATCACCTTGCCCCTGAGCGCGCGGCTGCGCTCCAGGTAATCGGCCAGCCGCTGCAGCGTGTCCTGCATGCTGCCGCCAGCTTCGCCCGCGCGCACCATGTTGATGTACAACTTGGAAAACAGCCCATGCTGGCGTTCCAGCGCCGACGACAGCGGCGCACCGCCACGCACGGTGTCGCGGATGTCGCCGATGACGCGCCGGCTTTTTTCGTCTTCGGGCAGATCCATCAGGATCGACAGCGCGCGATCCAGCGGCTGCCCGGCACCGATCAGGGTGGACAGCTGCTGGGTGAACTGCACCAGCGCCGCATTGTCGAACGGCTTCTTGCGCAACAGCATGCGCAGCGATGGCGAATCGTTCTCGCCGGTGGCCAGGCGTGTTTCC
The DNA here is from genome assembly GCF_000802365.1 of Xanthomonas cannabis pv. cannabis. Classification (GTDB taxonomy): domain Bacteria; phylum Pseudomonadota; class Gammaproteobacteria; order Xanthomonadales; family Xanthomonadaceae; genus Xanthomonas; species Xanthomonas cannabis. The sequence goes on along the minus strand of NZ_JSZE01000121.1, from coordinate 2,483 downwards.
ACCGGCAGATGGCCCTGCTCCTGCAGGCGCAACGCCACCTCGGCATCGCTGGACGCTTCCATCTGGCCGTCGAGCATTTCGCCGTGGGCGTCGAGCGCCTTGTAACGGTAGAGCGGCATCAGGAATGACCGGGACCGGGGACACGGGACACGGGACCCGGGAAACGCAGCACGATGCAGCACTGAGACTTGGCAGCGCGTTGGTCGGCGCATGCGGCCTCACCACCAGCGCCGTTGACGAGGCTGTTCCCGGGTCCCGACAGCAGCACTCCACTGCCGCACCGAACCGCGCCAGCGCCTTGGTCAGCGAATACGAAGCACCCCACTGCGCCCTTGCCTTGGCTGTTCCCGGGCCCCCGGTCCCGGGTCCCCGGTCCCGGCCCTCTCACGCATCCTCCGTGACGCGCAGGACTTCTTCGATGGTGGTTTCGCCACGCAGGGCCTTGGACAGGCCGTCTTCGTACATGGTGCGCATGCCGGCCTGGCGTGCGAGTTGTTCGATCTCGCCCATGCCGGCGCGGCGCATCACCGCACGCCGCAGTTCATCGTTCATCACCAGGAACTCGACGATGGTGGTGCGGCCCAGGTAACCGGTGGGTGCGGCGGCGGAGGGGCGCGGGCGATACAGGTAGATCTCGCCATCGGGCTGCAGGCGGCGCAGATCGAACTTGTCGATCTCCTCCGGCGATGCGGCATAGCGTTCGGCATTGGCCAGGTCGAGTTTGCGGACCAGCCGCTGGGCCAGGATGCCGTTGATGGTGGAGGTCAGCAGGTAATCTTCCACGCCCATGTCCAGCAGGCGGGTGATGCCGCCGGCGGCGTTGTTGGTGTGCAACGTGGAGAGCACCAGGTGGCCGGTGAGCGCGGACTGGATCGCAATGCGCGCGGTCTCCAGGTCACGCATTTCGCCGATCATGATGATGTCCGGGTCCTGGCGCACGATGCTGCGCAGCGCGTTGGCGAAATCCAGCCCGATCTGCGGCTTGGCCTGGATCTGGTTGATGCCTTCGATCTGGTATTCCACCGGGTCTTCGACGGTGATGATCTTGACGTCGGAGGTATTGAGCTGGCTCAACGCGGTGTACAGCGTGGTGGTCTTGCCCGAGCCGGTGGGGCCGGTGACCAGCATGATGCCGTGCGGCTGCTCCAGCACCTTGCGGAACTGCGGCAGAAACTCTTCGGTGAAGCCCAGCTTGTAGAAGTCGAACACCACCGTTTCGCGATCGAGCAGGCGCATCACCACGCTTTCGCCATGCGCGGTGGGCACGGTGCTGACGCGCAGGTCCAGCTCCTTGCCCTGCACGCGCAACATGATGCGGCCGTCCTGCGGCAGGCGACGCTCGGCGATATTGAGCTTGGCCATGATCTTGATGCGGCTGATCACCGCAGCAGTGAGCTTGGCCGGCGGGCTCTCGCCCTCCACCAGCACGCCATCGACGCGGTAACGCACCTTGAGCCGGCTTTCGAACGGTTCGATATGGATGTCGGAGGCGCGCAGTTCCACCGCGTGCTGGATCACCAGGTTCACCAGCCGGATCACGGGCGCTTCGGAGGCCAGATCGCGCAGCGCTTCGATGTCGTCGTTACTGTTGGCATCGCCATCGGCGGTTTCGACAATGGTGCCCATCGCGCTGCGGCCCTGGCCGTACCAACGCTCGATCAGATCGTCGATTTCCGAACGCAGGCCGACCTGCAGGAACAATGAGCAGCCGGTGGCAAGGCGAACGGCATCGACTGCGTAGTCGTCGTACGGGTCGGCGATCCACAGCTCCAGCCGGCCATCGCGTTCGCCCACCGGGCACAGATGAAATTGCTTGAGGAAGCGCAGCGACAGGCCCTGTACGTCCGGCAGCATTTCCGGCGGGGTATCGCCGAGTTGGCGCGCATCCACCAACGGCAGGCCGAGCACATCGGCGCAGGTCTCTGCGTGATCGCGTTCGGACACCAGGCCCAGACGGCCGAGCAGAGCCAGCAGACCCATGCCTGACTCGGCCTGCAACTGGCGCGCGCGCAGCAGGTCGGAGTCTTTCAGACGACGGCGTTCAAGCAGTGCTTCGACGATGCGCGTTTCGGCACTTCGCTGCTCAATTGGATCGACGGCAACCGCGTTCACACTCGTCTCCACTGGTCCGGCGCCGACTGTAGCAGTTTGCCGCGACGATCAACCGCACGCATCTGAATCCCCCTGAAAAACGATGCCCCCGGTGATGAGCCGGGGGCATCGGTCACACTATTGCATGCGCTTACTGTCGCGCAACGAGCGTCACCTTCGCATAGGCCGACGCACCCACCAACTTGATGTAGTACGTGCCTGCCTTGGGCGCGGTGAAGCGCACGGTTTCGCTGTTGCCGGGGCGGGTCGACTTGGCATCGAAGCTGGTGGCGCTGGGCTCGGCTTCATGGCTGACGTACAGCGAGACATCGCCGGTGCCACCATAGGTCATGAAGCTCAGCACGGCGCCGGCCTTGGCCTCGAAGCTGTAC
>NZ_JSZE01000120.1 GCF_000802365.1 Xanthomonas cannabis pv. cannabis | reverse complement strand
CGCCATCGCCGCACAGGGTGTTGGGCACGTAGCCGTAGTTGCAGGGGTAACGCATCGGGGTCGACAGGATGCGGTCCACGAAGATCGCGCCGCTGGCCTTGTCCACTTCGTACTTGACCGGCTCCGAATCCTTGGGGATTTCGATGACTACATTGATTTCTTCCGGCAGATTCTTGCCAGAGGTGACCAGTTCAAGGCCCATGCGGGTAGCTCCGAGACGTCAGCAGTGTGTGGAGCGCGATTCTACGCGTTCGGCTGTTGCGCTGCAGCGACACTGAATGGGCAGTCTTCTGAGGGGGCGATGCGGCATAGCCCGCATTCATCGCGAGTGGCTTCCCGATCGTTGCGAACGGGCCGGCGGCGCAGGCTGCAGGCTCATCCACCGCTCGGGAAATCGTCATGACCAGGCTCACGCGTTTGCTCGTCGTCTTGCTGCTGTCTCTCGCTGCACAGGTTGCCGCCGCGGCAACACCGTCGCCAACGTATGTCGATGCGGTGGACTGGCCGGCCAACGGCGAGGGCTGGGAGCCGTTCATCGACCTGGAGCAGCGGCTCGACCGGGATTTCGAAGACATCTGCGGCGACACCTTCTGCGGTGGCGAATTCAGCGACTACCAACCGCTACGCTTTCGCTGCTCGGTCCACCGCGTCACCGGCGTGGTGCGTAGCTGCATCTGGACCTTCGGTGCCAGCGAGGTCAGCGTCGACCCTGGCAGTGGCTACCTGCGTTCGAATAGCCGAGTCTGGCGTTGCACGGCGCCCTTGAAGGCCGGTACCCACCTGGACGAGCTGTATCGCACGTTGGCGGTGACCAATCCGCTGTTCGAACCGTTGCCGGGCGGCGCACCGCCGATTTACGACGGCTTGATCGGCTGCCTGTGACCGATGGTCGCGGGGCGCGCTTTTCGGGCGAGTCAGGGCTCTCCAGCCAGGGCCGCGTGTGCGGTGGCAGGTGAGTGGTGACACGACGGGCCATCGTCATGCGGGGCGGGCCTGTCTGAGCAGGCGCGGGCATGGACCCTGGCTCCGCCCTGGCGCTCCAAGCGTTGCCCTTGATCGCCATAGGGCTGCACAGGCCGCAGGCTCCGTGCCTGCGGCTTATGCAGCCGGTGACGTGGCGCCAGGTCTCGCAACCTCGGTTGCCACCTGCCTACAGCAGCGGCACCAGCAGCAAGGCCACGATATTGATGATCTTGATCAACGGGTTGATGGCCGGCCCTGCGGTGTCCTTGTAAGGGTCACCCACGGTGTCGCCGGTGATTGCCGCCTTGTGCGCCTCGCTGCCCTTGCCGCCGAAGTGACCATCCTCGATGTACTTCTTGGCATTGTCCCAGGCGCCGCCGCCGGTCGTCATCGAAATTGCCAGGAACAGGCCGGTGACAATCGTGCCGATCAGCAAACCGCCCAACGCGCGTGGTCCGAGCAGTAATCCGACCACGACCGGAACCACGACGGGCAACAGCGAAGGCACGATCATTTCGCGGATGGCCGAGCGGGTCAGCATGTCCACCGCACGGTCGTATTGCGGCCTGGCGGTGCCGGCCATGATGCCGGGGATCTCGCGGAACTGGCGGCGTACTTCTTCCACCACTGCACCTGCAGCGCGGCCGACTGCTTCCATCGCCATCGCACCGAACAGATACGGAATCAATCCACCGATCAGCAATCCGATGATCACCGTGTGGTCGGACAGGTCGAAGGCGAAGACCTGGCCGGGATTGGCGGCCTGCAGGTTGTGGGTGTAGTCGGCAAACAGCACCAGCGCTGCAAGTGCGGCCGAGCCGATCGCATAGCCCTTGGTGACCGCCTTGGTGGTGTTGCCCACCGCATCCAGCGGGTCGGTGATATCGCGCACTTCCGGCGGCAGCTCGGCCATCTCCGCGATGCCGCCGGCGTTGTCGGTGATCGGGCCATAGGCATCAAGCGCCACGATCATGCCGGCCATCGAGAGCATTGCGGTGGCGGCGATCGCAATGCCGTACAGGCCTCCAAAGTGGAACGCACCCCAGATGGCCGCGCACACCGCAATGACCGGCAGCGCGGTGGACTTCATCGAGATGCCGAGTCCGGCGATGATGTTGGTGCCATGGCCGGTGGTACTCGCCGCTGCAACGTGCTGCACCGGTGTGTATTGCGTGCCCGTGTAGTACTCGGTGATCCACACGATCAGCCCGGTAAGCACCAGGCCGATCAGCGCGCACGCATACAATGCGGCAGCGCCATGGAGGTTGTCGCGCATCAGCGACTGGGTGATCGGCCAGTAGGCCAGCGCAACCAGTACGCCGGACACGATCACGCCCTTGTAAAGCGCTCCCATGATCGAGCCACCGGCTTTGACCTTGACGAACGTTGCGCCCACGATCGAAGCGATGATCGACACGCCACCGAGCACCAGCGGATACAGCACGGCGTGCTGGCCGGTCTCGGCCAGCGTCAGGCTGCCGAGCAGCATGGTGGCGATCACGGTGACCGCATAGGTCTCGAACAGATCCGCGGCCATGCCGGCGCAGTCGCCCACGTTGTCGCCGACATTGTCCGCAATCACCGCCGGGTTGCGCGGGTCGTCCTCGGGAATGCCGGCTTCGACCTTGCCGACCAGGTCCGCGCCCACGTCCGCGCCCTTGGTGAAGATGCCGCCGCCCAGGCGTGCGAAGATCGAAATCAACGACGACCCGAAGGCCAGCCCGACCAATGCATGCAGGTTCTGCTCCAACGGCAGTCCCATGGCCTGCAGCACCGCGTAATAGCCGGCCACGCCGAGCAGGCCCAGCCCCACCACCAGCATCCCGGTGATCGCGCCGCCGCGGAACGCCACATCCATCGCCTTGCCGATCCCCTGCCGCGCGGCCTCGGCGGTGCGCACATTGGCACGCACCGAGACATTCATTCCGATGTAGCCGGCCAGCCCCGACAACACGGCACCCAGTGCGAACCCGATTGCGGTGTACCAGCTCAGAAAGAGTCCGACCAACACGAACAGCACACCACCGGCAATCGAGATGGTGAGGTACTGCCGGTTGAGATACGCGCGCGCACCTTCCTGGATCGCCGCGGCGATCTCCTGCATTCGCGTGTTGCCGCTCGGCTGGGCGACCACCCAGCGCGCCGACACGATTCCATAGACGATTGCCAAGACCGCACAACCCAGCGCGAGCAACAACCCGTAGTGTTCCAGCATGACCCCTCCCAAAGAATGGATGTCATCCGGTCGGGATGAACCAGAGGCGATGCACACGACGAGTGACAGCCAATACGGACTCGACGGCCGCAAGGGCCACAATGCGCGTCGCGATGTTCAGGTGGCCGGATCGCGATCGAGTATGCGCCGCGACTTGCAGACCTGCCACCCTCAGGGCTTTGGCGCGTGGTTCAGTTGTCACGTGACAGCCTGCGGCCAACGTGATCGAGCCGATCCAGGAGTCTCCATGTCGAACCCTACCGCGTCCAGGCATGCCCCGCTGCTTGCCACCCTGCTGCTGACCGGCAGCGCATTCGCTGCAGAGCCTGCGCCAGAATTGAAGGCGCGGGCACCCGGCACCGCGCAAGCGGTTGGCGCCGCGCACACCTTGCGTCAGATCCCGGAAGCCTGCGCGCGCCTGGAAGGTGTGTTCACCGGCAATGCCACGCAGCCGTACACCTTGTCTGTGGTGCGGAGCAGCCCCAACTGCCAGCCCCGCGCACGCTTCGTGGACTACGCCAAGGCCGCTCCCAGCGTCGCTTCGGGCTGGATCTACAATGACGTGATCCGCGTCCCCAGCGCCGCCTGCCCAAGCCAGCAGGCAGTGGTGCGCATCTGGCGCAAGCCGGTGGAGGCCAAGCCGCAACTCGACGGCCAGGGCCAATCGCGCATCTATCTGGAAGACGCCAAGCAGCAGGCCGCTGCAGGCAAGATGCCGCAGGTGCCGATGTTCGCCGCACAGCAAGTCATGGAAGGCAAGGCCTGCCAGTGAGGTAAAGCTGGTGTGTCTGCAGTGATACCGCCTCTCGCGTGCCCGTGGAGCAGGGGGACCGCTTTGTCAGACGACCGGTTTCTTGGCAGTAACGCCAACCCAATGCCCGGCTGATGCCTGCTGCCAGGCAGGGCCAGTGCTGGGCGAGGCGTTCGTCGACGATCATCGCGGGCAGGGGGGGCAAGTCGGACTGCGCAGGCTGGTCGGCAAGGCATCCAGCATCGACCTGGTCGCCGGCGGTGACCGTCTCAACGCACCACGCGGATGGATCACGCTGGGCATCAACGTGGGGATGGCGCCATAACGCCGCTCGCCGGATCGAGGCGCGAGGCACAGCTGGGTGGGCGTCTGTCGCTGCCGGCGTCCTGGCGCCGAGCTGCAATGCGAAAACATCGGCGCGCCGCTCGGCTGCCTGCTACTGGTCTAGCCTGAAGGCGTCCCTGAAAGGGAAAGGCCGATATCGACGGACCATCAAACTGCGTTACCGAAGCCAGCGTATGCCAGCGTCTGCCGGTCCTGGTGCCGACGCATCGGCGCCATGAGCACAGCCGCCTGCCTGAGCTCAGCCCTCCCACACCGGCAACTTCTTCGTCACCGCCACATTCTTCAGGCTGACGTATTTCGGCAACCCATCGCTACCGTAGGCCAGCGGGGCTTCGCCCTTGATCAACGGGGTGAAGTAGCGGCGCGCCTTCTCGGTGATGCCGAAGCCGTCTTTGCGCAGGAAGCTGGGCGGCATCTTCTTTTCGTGATTGGCCACCTTGTGCAGGGGGGCGGGCACGATCTTCCAGCGGTACGGGGCATCGCTGACGCGTTCGATCACCGGGATGACGGCATTCATGCCCTTGAGCGCGTACTGCACGGCGGCCTTGCCGACGGCTTGTGCCTGTTCCCAATCGGTCTTTGATGCCAGGTGGCGTGCAGAACGTTGCAGGTAGTCGGGCAGCGTCCAGTGCACCTTGTAGCCGAGTTCCTGTTTGACCTGCGCGGCCAGGAACGAGGCGACGCCGCCGAGTTGTGCGTGGCCGAACGAGTCGGCCGCGCCGCCTGCGTCGGCGACGAACTTGCCGTGCGCGTCCTGGATGCCTTCGCTGGCCACCACCACGCACCAGCCGACCTTGTCCACCACCTGCTTCACCTTGGCCAGGAAGGCGGCCTGATCAAAGGCGCGTTCGGGCAGCAGGATGATCTGCGGTGCGTCGTCGGGGCCTTGCCCGGCCAGGCCTGCCGCGGCGGCAAGCCAACCGGCGTGGCGGCCCATCGCTTCATAGATGAAGACCTTGGTGGAGGTGTCGGCCATGGCGGCGACATCCAGTGCGGCCTCGCGCACCGACACCGCGGTGTACTTGGCCGCCGAGCCGAAGCCGGGGCAGGTGTCGGTCACCGCCAGGTCGTTGTCGATGGTCTTGGGCACGCCGATGCAGTGCAGCGGGTAGCCGTAGGCCTTGGCGAGTTGCGAAACCTTCCAGGCGGTGTCGGCCGAGTCGTTGCCGCCGTTGTAGAGGAACCAGCGCACGTCGTGCGCGCGGAGCACCTCGAGCAGGCGCTCGTACTTGGCGCTGTCTTCTTCCAGCGACTTGAGCTTGTAACGGCAAGAGCCGAAGGCACCGCCCGGTGTCTGCGCCAGGGCGGCAATGGCTGCAGCGGATTCCTTGGAGGTGTCGATCAGTTCCTCGCGCAGCGCGCCCAGGATGCCGTTGCGGGCGGCCAGCACCTTGACCTTGCGCGCACGCGCCTCGGTGATCACGCCGGCGGCGGTGGCGTTGATGACAGCAGTGACGCCGCCGGATTGGGCATACAACAAGTTGCCAGTGGTCATAGGGGGACAGGCTCCTCACATGGAAACATGGCGCAGGGGACAGTGCCGGGACATTCCCCGGATGCGGTAAGCTGCACGACCATACGGTCAGCGCTGGCGAAGGCTCGAGTCTAACGCCGCCAACCGCAACGCGTTTTTATTCGAAAGTGGAGTCCACTGATGCGATTGGTTCTGTTGGGACCGCCCGGTTCGGGCAAGGGCACCCAGGCGACACGTCTCAAAGACACGTTTGACATCCCGCACATTTCCACCGGCGACCTGTTGCGCGCCGAAGTGGCCGCCGGCTCGCCGCTGGGTCTGAAGGCCAAGGAAGTGATGGCACGCGGCGACCTGGTCTCCGATGATATCCTGCTCGGCATGCTGGAGGCGCGCCTGGGCCAGGCCGATGTGGCCAAGGGTTTCATCCTGGACGGCTACCCGCGCAACGTGGCCCAGGCCAATGCGCTGGATGCATTGCTCAGCAAGATCGGTCAGCCGCTGGATGCGGTGGTACAGCTGGACGTGGCCAGCGAATTGCTTGTCGAGCGTATCGCCGGGCGTGCCAAGGCCGAAGGCCGCGAAGACGACAACCCGGAATCGGTGCGCAAGCGCCTGCAGGTCTATACCGATTCCACCGCGCCAGTAATCGGCTTCTATGAGCAGCGCGGCAAGCTGGCACGCGTGGATGGCGTGGGCTCGCTGGATGAAGTGCTGGAGCGCATCAGCAAGGCGCTCGGCCGCTGAGTCGACACGGACCGGGCGCAAGGCCCGGTCCTTTGCAGTCGCCACGCCTGCCGCGCTGCGATCGGCGCCCGCAATCGGTTCGCCCAAAAGAAAACCCCGGCCGTACAAGACGACCGGGGCAGAATAACGCCAGTAATGGGCTTGCTCAGAGCCCCGACAGCATGAGCTCCCTGGGGATTTGGCCTCTTGGGGAGTAGGACCAAAGGGCGCTGCGACTGGCGTTCAGCATAGTGATGGATGTGACGCAGTTCGCATATCGGGAAATTCCCGACAGTACGGTAGGGGTTTCCTGACGGCTGGACGTGGCGCGGACTGGAATGTCCCGCAACTCCGGCGATCGGCGACAATGTGCAGCATGACCAAACTCCATATCCTCGGCATCGCCGGGACTTTCATGGGCGGTGTGGCCGCCCTGGCACGTGAGCTGGGCTGGCAGGTGGAAGGTAGCGACCAGGCCATCTATCCGCCGATGTCCACCCAGCTGGAAACGCTTGGAATCGCGTTGGCCCAGGGCTACGCGCCGGCCAATATTTCCTCCGATGCCGCCGAGGTGGTGATCGGCAATGCCTTGTCGCGCGGCAACCCGGCGGTGGAGGCGGTGCTCGATGCCGGCCGGCGTTACAGCTCCGGCGCCCAATGGCTGGCCGAGCAGGTGTTGCCGGGCCGCGACACGCTGGCGGTCGCCGGCACCCATGGCAAGACCACCACCACCACCATCCTGAGCTACCTGCTGGAGGCGGCCGGGCGTGCGCCGGGCTTTCTGATCGGTGGGGTGGCCGAAGATTTCGGCGTGTCGGCACGGCTGGGCCAGGGGCGCGAATTCGTGGTGGAAGCCGACGAGTACGACACCGCGTTCTTCGACAAGCGCAGCAAGTTCGTGCACTACCGGCCGCTGGTGGCGATCCTCAACAACCTGGAATACGACCACGCCGATATCTTCCCGGACGTGGCGGCGATCCAGCGCCAGTTCCATCATCTGGTGCGCACGGTACCGGCGCGTGGCCGGCTGATCGTCAACGGCGAGGACGCGCGCCTGGTCGGGGTGTTGGCGATGGGCTGCTGGACGCCGGTGGAACGCTTCGGGTTCGACGCAGCGCTGGAGTGGAGTGCGCGCCTGATCGAGGCCGATGGCAGCGTGTTTGCGGTACTGCATCGCGGCGTGGAGATCGGCCAGGTGCGCTGGCCGCTGGTCGGCCGGCACAACGTACTCAACGGCCTGGCTGCCCTGGCGGCCGTGCACGCGGTGGGCGTGGATCCGGCGACGGTGATGCCGGCGCTGGCACGTTTTCAGAGTGTCAAGCGGCGGCTGGAAGTGCTGGGCCGGGCGCGCGACATCACTGTCTACGATGACTTCGCACATCATCCCACCGCCATTGCGACCACCTTGCAGGGACTGCGCGCGAAAGTGGGTGCGGCGCGCGTGCTGGTGGCGATGGAGCCGCGCAGCAACTCGATGCGGCTGGGCGCGCACGCGCAGGCGTTGGCGCCGTCGTTGCACGACGCCGATGCGGTGGTGTTCCTGCATCGGCCCGAGTTGCCCTGGGATGCGGCGCCGATCATCGCGCAGGTGCGTGGCGACGCACGCGTGGCGCACGATGTGGACGCATTGCTGCAGACACTCGGCCACATTGCGCAGCCGGGGGACCATGTGGTGTTCATGTCCAATGGCGGGTTCGATGGTGCGCCGCGTCGTTTTCTGGCGCAGTTGTCCTGATGGCACCGATCACCGCCAGTGCCGAAACCAGCGCCCTGCCGCTGTTTCCGCTGCACAACGTGTTGTTGCCCGGCGCTGCGATGGGACTGCGCGTGTTCGAACGCCGCTACCTGGATTTGGTGCGCGAATGCGGGCGCAACGGCACCAGTTTCGGTGTGTGCCTGATTCTGGACGGCAACGAAGTCGGGGCGCCGGCAACGCCGGCCGCATTTGGCACCGAAGTGCGCATCGAGGATTTCGATGTCGGCGCCGATGGAGTGCTGGTGTTGCGGCTGCGTGGCACGCGGCGCTTTCATGTACAGCGCTCGCGTATCCGCGACAACGGTCTGGTGGTGGGCGAGGTGAGCTGGTGCGAGCCCGACCCTGATGACGAATTGCGCCCCGAGCATGGCCTGTTGGCAACCGTGCTGGAGCGCATGCTCGAGCAGGTCGGTGGCGAATTCGCATCGGTGGGCCCGGGCCTGCTGGATCAGTCTGCGTGGGTGGGGTGGCGGCTGGCCGAGCTGTTGCCGTTGACCGAACAACAACGTCTATCGCTGCTGCAGCAGGACGATCCGCATCGGCGCCTGGACCAGTTGCTGGACTGGATGCCGTAAGCGAGCCATGCGCCTGCGCGCGTGCCTCCCTCACCGCGCTTGCACCGCTGCAACGGCACACTCGCTGCGCTTGAGTGCGCTAGCGATGGCATCCACGCACCGGATGCGCGTCATCACGGCACGCGCTATCGATCCACGGAGTGAGCCTTGATCATCGATGTCAAACCGCGTGTGGCGGATGTGTTCAACCAGGTCTGGCGGACCCTGGCCGTCTTGTTCGTCTGGGACGTATTGATCACGATCATCTATTACGTGCTGCCATTCCGGGCGCCCGCCTTGCCGTTGACCATCTTCGGTTCGGCGTTGGCGTTGTTCCTGGGCTTTCGCGCCAATTCCACCTATCAACGCTGGTGGGAAGGGCGGGTGCTGTGGGGTCAGATGATCAACGCATCGCGCAACCTGGTGCGTCTGAGTGTGAGCATCCTGTCCGCGCCGGAAGCTGCAGCGCTGGGGCGCACGATTGCACTGCGACAGATCGCCTATGTCAACGCATTGCGCTGCCAGCTGCGTCGCCTGCCGGTTGCGATGGCCCTGGAGTCGCGCCTGGACGCCGATGAAGTGGCCGCGGTAGTCACGCGTACCAACGTGGCCAACGGTCTGCTCGATACCACCGGACGCAGTGTGGAGCAGGCGCGACGTGATGGCTGGATCGACAGCATCCAGCAGGCCAGCGTGGAGCGCATCCTGGTGGACATCGCCAATGCGCAGGGCGGAATGGAACGCCTGAAAAATACGCCGCTGCCGTATCAATATCGCTTCTATCCCAACCTGTTTACGCGGCTGTTCTGCGTGCTGCTGCCGATCGGTCTGGTGGAGACGTTGCAGTACGCCACACCGGTGGGATCGACAGTGGCCGGGCTGATGTTCCTGGCCGTTCTCAAGATCGGCGACGAGCTGGTCGACCCATTTGCCAACACCATCCACGATCTGCCGCTGGACACCATGTGCCGCACGGTTGAAATCGATGCGCTGCAGGCCATCGGCGAGCCGGCGCCGGAGCCGATGCAGCCGGTGGATGGCGTGTTGTGGTGAGTGTTCGCGCTTGCCCAACGGGATCATCCAAACGGCGCTGAGGTGCATTGGCCTGGTGGCCTCAAGAGGTGGTTTGACGGTGCGGTACGGTTGTAGCGCGCCGGATCTGTTGCTTGGCTGCAGGGTCAGTCGAAATGGTGGCTCTGGATGGATCTCAACCAGCGATTAGCAAGCTGGCGATGCGGCGTATTTGCTCTTCAACAAAACTGGCAGCCAACTGTCTGGTGCGGTGAGTGCGCCGTGCTCTCGACCGAACGTGAAGGTCGCCAAGCGCTCGCGATACGCACGATGCAGGCGTTGCTACCTGATTGCTTGATCCGAGCAGCAAAAGCGAAGAGCGGATTGTCTGCGCCGTTGCTGCAGGGCCCTCGCCCGCCCACCATCGCAGGACACGCCGCAAGTACATCCCTGTAGGCTCCGTGGCGGCATCCATGCCGCCAAGGGTCCCGCGACGGTGGGCGGGCAAGGACCAGTGGAGATGGTCGGTGTGCATGGATTTCAACAGCGACTAGCGAGCTGGGACGCGGTGTCTTTGCTTTTCAACAAAGCTTTTCAACAAAACCACCGGCCAACTGTCTGGCGTGGTGTCCTCGCCGATTGCGGGACCGTGTGGCGGCATGGATGCCGCCACCGAGCCTACAGGGACGTACTTGCGGCGTGTCCCGCGAGCGGTGAGGGCGCCGCGCCCTCGACCAGGCTTGAAGAGAACCAAGCAATCACGATACGAAAGATGCAGTCGTCGCTACCTGATTGCTCAATACCCGCAGCAAAGGCGCAGAGCGGATGATCTGCGCCTTTGCTGCAGGGCCTTGCCCGCCCACCATCGCAGGACACGCTGCAAGTACATCCCTGTGGGCTCCGTGGCGGCATCCATGCCGCCAAGGTCCCGCGACGGTGGGCGGGCAAGGACCCGTCGAGTTGGTCGGTCTGCATGGATTTCAACAGCGACTAGCAAGCTGCGACGCGGTGTCTTTGCTATTCCGCAGCCTTTCACCCTGAAAGTCCAGCTGCACCTGGGCGACGCCAGGACGTGACCGCCACCTAGACAGCCTTCAAGAGGTAGTGCTGCCAGGTCTTTTCAAGCGGGCTGCGCGAATGCAGGCCGCTAGCGATTGCTGCCCGATCGATCACCGCGCTGTGGCGGTCCTGCTGTTGCCGGCCTGGACGTAGTGATTTCGGTTTGCGGTGCAGGTTTGTCCCTGTCCTCGCCACGTACCGCATTGCCCAAGGTGCTGTCTATCAGGATCACCGGGGCCTTGGAGCGTCGACGCTGTTCGACGCGATGCGGCAGCGGGCTCAGTGCATCGCGCAACGCGCTCAGCGCCGGGTCCACGCCACGCAGCGGATACCACAGGCCGATCAGGCTGAAGTGGCGGCTGTAGCGCAAGGTCTGCGTGCTGCCGACCCATAGCGGTTGTGCGCCGGGCTGCAGGCGCGCGGCCGCGGGCCACAGGCGCAGCACATGCACGTGCCCGGGCGCCGCGTGGCGCACCATCAGCAAGGCTTCGACCTGGGTATCGAGCGTGGCCGGCAGGATCGGCACTTCGTCCGGGCGACCGCTGGCATCGAGCAGATGCAGCGCCTGTTCCCAGCCCGCCTGCGGTTGGGCCCGCCAGCCGCGCGATTCCAGCTGGCGCTGCAGCGGTGCGAGCGGCCCGGCGACTTGCACGTCCAGCGGCCAACGCTGGTCGTCGTCGAACTCGTTGCGCCGCGCCGGCAGCAGGCGCCATTGGCCGTTCCACCAATCGCTGGCGGGCAGATCCATCAGCAACGGCGGCGGCGGTTCGAACTTGGCCAGCTTGGTCTCGAGATTGCGCGGCGCAAAGAAGATCGCGCAGCTCACGAACACGCCGTAGAAGATCCACGACACCGGCTTGACCCAGAACGCGCGCGTGGCGCGGCGGCGGTAGGCGATACCGAGCACCAGCAGCCAGAAGATACCGAACAACATGCCGCCGACCACGTCGCTGAGCCAGTGCGCGCCCAGGTACAGGCGCGCAAAGCCGATCAGCGAAACGATGGCGCCGCTGACCAGGTACGGCCATACCCGACGACGCCCGGGCAGCTCGCGCGCAATCAGCAGCGCGAAGAAGCCGAAACCAATGGTGGCCATGGTCACCGCTACCGACGGAAACCCGAAGCCGCTGCTCGCTGCCGGCGGGCGCACCACCTGCACGGTGGCGCCCAGCAGCTGGGTTAGTGCCAGACCGAAGGCCAGCGCGATCACCCAGTGCGTCACGGCCATCCAGCGCTGGCGCCAGGCCAGATAGCCCATGGCCGCGACAATCGCCGGCAGCAGCACCTGCCAGTCGCCCAGCGAGGCCAGCGCCACCATCGGGTAGTCGGCCAGCGGGTTGCGTAGGGCCAGCATCAGGTCGTGCACGGCCAGGTCCACGCGCAGCGGTTCGCCATGCGCCAGCACCACCATCAGCAACACGAACCAGCCCCAGCCCAGCAGCAACAGCATCAGCGCCATCATCGCCAGCGGCACCGACTCGCGACGGCGCGGGTCGAACACGCTGACCGACCAGTTGCCCAGCACCGGGTGCCGGTGCGACCAGTCCAGCAGGCGTGCCAGCAAGGCATCCAGATGGCCTGCCGACCAGCGATACGAATACAACACCACCGCCCAGGCCAGGCCGATGACCGCGGCCAGCAATGTGACGACCACGAACAGGCGCCCGGCCACGGCCGCCACCGCGTCGTAGGCGGTTCCCAGCACCCAGCCCGGGACCAGAAACAGCAAGGCCCACGACACGCAGGCAAGGCCGCTGGCAATCAGATAGCGCTTGAACGGCATGTGCGACATGCCCGCAATGGCCGGCACGAACGGCCGCACCGCACCGACATAGCGGGCGATCAGGATGCTCTTGAAGGCGTTGCGCCGGAACAGCAACTCGCCGCGTTCCAGCAATTGCGGATAGCGGCGAAACGGCCAATAGGTATGCAGCTGGTGGCCCCAGCGATGGCCGACCCAGAAGCTCAACGCATCGCCGACGAACGCGCCCAGCGTGGCGCAGACCACCGCATACGGTCCGTTGATCTGGCCGAGCCCGATCAGCACGCCGATGGCGAACAGCAGGGGCAGCGCGGGCACGATGGCACCGAGCACGATCACCGCATCACAGAATGCGATGGCAAAGATCACCACGCCAGCCAAGGTGGGGTGGTGTCCGATCCACTCCAGCGTGGCGTCGATCCATGAGTTCATCCCCGAATTATAGGTGGGCACGGACATGGCTGACTTGCGCGGTGCTCACATCCGGCTGTCCTCTTCACCTGAGGTTGCATCCAGGCCAGCGCCTGCCGGTGCCACCTGCAGGCACGCCCGGGGCGGTATGGCGATGCACGGCGCCCGCCTACAATGGGGGATGAGTGACGACCGCGCCGGCAATCTGCCACTGAAGTCCGATACGTTTGGACGCATCCTGTTGATCCGCGACGCCGGCCGGGTGTTCGTGCGGCGCGACCTGAGCGTGGCGCCGTGGCTGTTGCGTGGTGTGGCCTGGTGGCTGGCGCGTCGCGAAGCGCTGGCCTTGCGCCAGCTGGACGGCCTGCCGCGCACGCCACGGTTGCTGCGCTGGGACGGGCGTCATCTGGACCGCAGCTATCTGACGGGCGATGCCATGTACCAGCGTCCGCCGCGTGGCGACCTGGCCTATTTCCGCAGTGCGCGCCGGTTGCTGCAGCAATTGCATCGGCGTGGCGTTGCCCACAACGATCTGGCCAAGGAAGCCAACTGGCTGGTACAGGACGACGGCAGCCCGGCGGTGATCGATTTCCAGCTGGCCGTGCGCGGCAACCCGCGCGCGCGCTGGATGCGCCTGCTTGCACGCGAGGATCTGCGCCATCTGCTCAAGCACAAGCGCATGTACTGCCCGGCCTCGATCACGCCGGTGGAACGTCGCGTGCTCAAGCGTACCTCCTGGGTGCGTGAGCTGTGGTTCGCCACCGGCAAGCCGGTCTACCGCTTCGTGACCCGTCGCGTGTTGCACTGGGAAGACAACGAGGGGCAGGGGCCGAAGCCCTGAGGGGCGGGGATTGGTTGTTCGGGATTGGGGATTCGTAAAGGCGGATGGTGCAGGGCTGGTGGCTGGTCGGTTGAATCCAGCAGCGGCACATGACGCGTTCCGATTCGGCGCCGGTCACCGGCTGTAAGCTCTGACGAATCCCTAATCCCGATTCCCCAATCCCATGACCTTAAAAGGCAAAACCCTCTTCATCACCGGCGCCTCGCGCGGGATTGGCTTGGCGATTGCGCTGCGCGCGGCGCGCGATGGGGCCAATGTGGCGATCGCGGCCAAATCGGCGGTGGCCAATCCCAAATTGCCCGGCACCATCCATAGTGCGGCCGCTGCGGTGACCGCGGCCGGTGGGCAGGCGCTTGCGCTCAAATGCGATATCCGCGACGACGCGCAGGTGCAGGCCGCCGTGGCTGCAACCGTGGAGACGTTTGGCGGGATCGACATCCTGGTCAACAACGCCAGCGCGATCTGGTTGCGCGGCGTCCTGGAGACGCCGATGAAGCGCTTCGACCTGATGCAGCAGGTCAATGCGCGGGGCAGTTTTGTGTGCGCGCAAGCCTGCCTGCCGCATCTGTTGCGGTCATCCAATCCGCACATCCTCACCCTCGCGCCGCCACCTTCATTGAATCCGGCATGGTGGGGTGCACATACCGGCTACACATTGGCGAAGATGGGCATGAGCCTGGTCACGCTGGGGCTGGCCGCCGAGTTCGGCCCGCAAGGCGTGGCGGTCAATGCGTTGTGGCCGCGCACGGTGATCGCCACCGATGCGATCAACATGCTGCCCGGCGTGGACGCCGCTGCCTGCCGTCGCCCGGAGATCGTGGCCGATGCGGCGCATGCGGTGCTGACGCGCGAGGCGGCCGGATTCCATGGTCAGTTCCTGATCGACGACGACGTCCTGGCCCAGGCCGGCATCACCGACCTGCGCAGTTACGCGGTCGACCCGTCGCATGCGTTGTTGCCGGACCTATTTCTGGATTGAGCGTGGTGCACGCGCTTACGCGAGCCTGGTTCGCCTGCAGGATCGCGTAGTGCTGACGCGCGTCGCGGCACCGCGGCTGCCGATTTGCGCGCGGTGCCTGGCTGTGCAGTCGCTTCAGCCGTTCGCGAGCGCCGGCAGCGGCTCGGAGCATTGCCGGCAATAGCGTGCGTCGGCCGCGTGGCCTTCCAGCCCGCAGCGGGCGCAGTTGCGCGTATCGCGCTTGCCGGTGTGGCTACCGTCGCGCAGCGTGCTGGCCAGTTCGGCGGTGTAGATGCCAGTGGGCACGGCAATGATGCTGTAGCCGATCAGGATCAGCGCCGAGGTGACGAAACGGCCTAGCGTGGTCTGCGGCACCAGGTCGCCAAAGCCCACCGTGGCCATGGTGACGATGGCCCAGTACATGCTGGTGGGGATGCTGGTGAAGCCGTGCTGCGGGCCTTCGATGACATACATCGTGGCGCCGGCGATCACGGTGATGGTGAGCACGCTGAACAGGAAGACCAGCACCTTGCGGCGGCTGCGCCATAGCGCGTCCACCAATTGTCCGCTTTCCTGGATGTAGCGGGTGAGCTTGAGGATGCGGAACAGCCGCAGGATGCGCAGCACGCGCACCACCAGCAGCGTCTGTGCGCCGGGCACGAAGAACGACAGATAGCTGGGCAGGATCGAGAGCAGGTCGATCACGCCCCAGATGCTGAGCGCGTAATGCAGCGGGCGCCGCACCACCGACAGCCGCAGCGCGTATTCGACGGTGAACAGCACCGTGAACGCCCATTCCAGCGGGACCAGCCAGTGCGCCGAGTGCGCATGGATGCGCGGCACGCTGTCGATCATGATCACCACCACGCTGGCCAGGATGGCCGCGACCAGCAACAGGTCGAAATTGCGCGAGGGGCGTGTGTCGTGCCGGTAGATGATGTCGAACCATTGCCGGCGCCAGCCGTCGTCGGTGGCGGGGGTGAGCTGAGGATCGGAGAAGGGGCGCATGCGCGCATTGTGCCGCAGCCGCGCGAATGCGCGAGAATGCCGGTCTCCCTTCCGCGTCTGTGACCCACCATCATGAGCACCGCTGCCGATTCGCCCCTGTCCCTCGCGCACTACTACCTGCCGGTGTATCGCCCGCGTCAGGTAGTGCTGGAGCGTGGTCAGGGTAGTCGCGTGTGGGACGATGCGGGGCGCGAGTACCTGGACCTGTCCTCGGGCATTGCGGTCAGCGGGCTGGGCCATAACGATCCGGACCTGGTAGCGGCGCTCACCGAGCAGGCCGGCAAGCTGTGGCACACCAGCAACATCTTCTATAGCGCGCCGCCGCTACGTCTGGCCGAAGAACTGGTCACCGCCTCGCGCTTTGCTGAAAACGTGTTCCTGTGCAATTCCGGCACCGAGGCCAACGAGGCGGCGATCAAGCTGGTGCGCAAGTGGGCCAGCAGCCAGGGGCGCCCGGCCGACAGGCGCGTCATCGTGACCTTCCGCGGCAGCTTCCATGGCCGCACGCTGGCCTCGGTGACGGCCACCGCGCAGCCCAAGTACCAGGAAGGCTATGAGCCGCTGCCGGGTGGATTCCGCTATGTGGATTTCAACGACGTGGCGGCGCTGGAAACGGCGATGGCCTCGGGCGATGTGGCAGCGGTGATGGTGGAGCCGATCCAGGGCGAGGGCGGGGTGATGCCGGCCGCGCCGGGCTTCCTGGCCCGTGCGCGCGCGCTGTGCGATCAGCACGACGCCTTGCTGGTGCTGGACGAGATTCAATGCGGCATGGGCCGCACCGGCACGCTGTTTGCGCATTGGCAGGAGCAGGTGACGCCGGACATCGTGACGCTGGCCAAGGCGCTGGGCGGCGGTTTTCCGATCGGTGCGATGCTGGCTGGCCCCAAGGCGGCGCAGACCATGCAGTTCGGCGCGCACGGCACCACCTTCGGCGGCAATCCGCTGGCCGCGGCGGTAGCGCGGGTGGCATTGCGTAAACTGGCCTCGCCGGAGATTGCGGCTAACGTGGAGCGCCAATCGGCAGCGTTGCGCGCAGGGCTGGAGGCATTGAATGCCGAGTTCGATCTGTTTGCGCAGATCCGCGGACGCGGCCTGATGCTGGGCGCGGTGCTGGCACCGGCGCATGCCGGTCAGGCGGGGGCAATCCTGGATCTGGCCGCCAAGCACGGCTTGCTGGTGCTGCAGGCCGGCCCCGATGTGCTGCGCTTTGTGCCGGCACTCAATCTGACCGATGCCGAGCTGGCTGAGGGTTTGGCGCGTTTGCGGCTGGCGATTGCCGAGCATGTCGCACAGTCGTGATGGATGCGTGCGTCCTGCGAAGTGCAGGATGATGGGGCTTGGCTTGGGGTGAGCGTGCGCAGTCTGGCGGGCGTGATTGCGTGGTCTGTCGCTCGTTTGATGTTGAGGTTCTGGCGTAATTCGGGGGCTCAGCTCGTTGCTGTAAGTTGGGTGTCGTCCGTCGTACCCTCACCCCAACCCCTCTCCCGAGGGGAGAGGGGCTGAAGGCATCGCGGTGTTGTCTGGTGGCGCGCGCTGCGTTGTCGGAGCTGCATGCAGTACCGCTCTTGGCTGCGGTCTGCGACGCTCCCGATTCCCTATTCCCGATTCCCAACACTTATTCCAAGCCGTGCCGCTTCAATACCCGCCGTAAGGCGCGGGCGTCGCGCACGGTGTCGGCGTGCAGGCCGGCCGCGCGTGCGCCGCGCACGTTGACGAACAAGTCGTCGACAAACAGCGTGCGCTCGGCGCGTTCGCCGAGCTGCGCAAGCGCACGCTGATACACCTGTACATCTGGTTTGCGGCCGCCGAGTGCGCCGCTGCATAGCACGCGGCCCTGCAACAGCGGGAACAGTGGCGGCACGATCCGCTCGATCGCGTCCATCATCAGCGGGCCGTTGTTGGTGAGCACCGCCACCGCCGTGGTCGCCGGCACCGCCAGCACCTGTGCCACGACCGATGGGTCGGCGCGGCAGGCGGCGACGCGGGCCGCGAGCCAGGTGGCGCGATCGATCGTGTGCCCGAGCCCCTGGCTCAACTGCGCCAGATACGCCTGCGTGTCGATCGTGCCGGCATCGTAGGCGCGCTCCAGGCCCTGCACGAACAGCACCTCGTGCACCCGCTGCGGTGTGCAGCCCGCCGCCGCCGCCAGCGCGGCCATGCGCCGTGGCCGCGCGTAGTGCGCAAGCACGCCATCGAAATCGAGCAACAGCAGCGACGGTGGTGCGGGCGGCATCGGTGTGCTCATGCGGTGGCTGCGCAGCGTTGTCGATCTGTCGCGGCATGGCAAGCGCGCAAGACCTGTGATGCCCGAAACCGCCCAGGTAGGTCGCCGAGAGACCTATTCAGAGTTTTGAATTCGGTAGGAACCTACCCGCCTGCGCCGACCCTACCCTCCGCACCGCGGTTGCGGCGGAACTGTGCTGGTTATGGTCGATGCATGCCGCATTTGCGGTGTCAGCCGGTCTCGGGGGAGCGCCCGGTCACTCAGCACGCTACACGTCTCCAGGGGTTTGATTGCATGCGAAAGTGCCTGAATACCGATCACCTGGCGGCCTCGGTCGCCGCCATCCTCAGCACCACCCGCTCGCGCCACACGCTCGCGTCGATGACCCTGTTGCTGGCCGGCGCACACAGCCTGCCAGCCGCCGCCCAGGATGCGCGCACGCTGGACGCGGTCAGCGTGGTGGGCACCGGCTCGACGCGGACCACCGCATCGATTTCGGTTGCCGAGATCCAGGCGCAGGTGCCGGGCGTGGCACCGCAGCAACTGCTGGCCAGCTTGCCCGGCGTGAATGTGCAGACCACCGACCCGTTCGGGCTATACGAGTTCGGCGATTCGATGACCATTCGCGGGTTTTCGGCCAACCAGATCGGCGTGACGCTCGACGGTATTCCGATCGAAACCTTCGACACCCGCGAAGGCGGGCCGATCACCCGTTACGTGTCCAGCGAGAACCTGCTCGATGTCACGGTGTCGGCCGGCTCGGGCGATGTCACCCAGCCGTCGTATCACGCACTCGGTGGTGCGATCCGCTACACCAGCCTGCCGCCGAAGGGCGGCGACAGCTGGAGCGGCAATCTCACCCAGACCATTGGTTCGGACGACCTGGTGCGCAGCTTCATGCGCCTGGACACGCCGCAGTGGTGGGACGGCGGCCCGACTGCGTATGTCTCTGCCTCGCGCACCCAGGGCGGGGTGTGGGACATGGAGCCGGCCACGCAGAAAAGCGATCACTTCGAAGCCAAGATCCGCCAGGCCTGGGACGCGGGCAGCCTGACGCTCGGCTGGATCTACAACAACCGCAAGGACTACGACGTGCAGTCGTACAACTCCGACGGGTCGGTGGCGTGGGACCTGCACGAGCGCATCACCGGCAACCCGGAAGTAGACGCCGAGCATTACAGCGAATGGCAGAACGGCCGGCGCGATTCGCTGCTCAGCCTGCATGGCGATTTCATGTTCAACGACGCCATCGGCGCCACGTTCACCGGCTACTACGAAAACAAGCATGGCTACGGCGTCGGCGGTACGCCGCCCAGCACCGCCACCGGCCTGTACAACGATGCGATCGCCGGCACGTCGGGGCGCACCGATATCGCCATCAACGACCCGCAGATCGTCGATGCCAACGGCAATGTCACCCGCGTCGGCGCCATGACACGTCGCGAAGAGATCATGGGCGGCGACCGTTACGGCATCACCGGTGCGGTGGCGTGGGAGACCGAGCACAACAAGCTCGAAGTCGGTGCGTGGTACGAAAACTACGATTTCGATCAGGTGCGCCCGCTCTATAACCTCGACCCGGCGACCGGTGCCTTGCTCAAGGGCTCGCGACCGGTCGTCATCTACTACGACAACCACTTCTCCACCGAAGTGAAACAGCTCTACATCAAGGACACGCTGCGCCTGCTCGATGACCGGCTCACCATGGAGTTCGGCGCCAAGGGTCTGGATGTCAAACGCGACTACAACGGCATCGCCAACCTGGACGATTTCAATATCGGTGTGCGGCGCAATGTGACCATCAAGAACAGCGACTGGTTTCAGCCGCAGGTGGGTGCAAGTTTCCAGCTGGCCGATGGTGTGCAGGTGTTTGCCAACTACGCCGAAAACTTCAGCTCGGCGCCGCGCCTGGCGCTGACCTCCGGCGCGTTCAATCCGGACATCGCCCCGGAGGAGTCCACCAATATCGATATCGGCATCCGCGCCGAATCCACGCAATGGAGCGGCTATCTGGCCGCCTACAAGATCGACTACGAAAACCGCATCATCGCGCTGACCGATCCGGACCCGCTGGTGGTGGCTCCCACGGTATACGCCAATGTCGGCGACGTGCAGACCTATGGCGCGGAACTGTCGGGCATGTGGAAGCCGGCGCCAGGCTGGCGGTTGGGTGCATCGTTGACCTGGAACAGGTCCGAATTCCAGGACAACTATTTCGGCCCGGTCAGTGGCAATCTGGTACAGGTCAAGGGCAACGATGTGCCCGACGCACCGAAGGTGATGTTCAGCGTCAACGGCGGTTGGGAAGGCGAGCACTTCTTCGCCAACCTCGATACCAAATACACCGGCAAGCGCTACGGCGACACGCTCAACACCGATCAGGTGGATGCCACCTTCATCGTCAACGGCAGCGTGGGCTACCAGGGCGGCGACGCGGGATTCCTGGCAGGCGGCAGGTTGCAGTTGTCGGTCTACAACCTGTTCGACAAGGACGATGCGATCGGTGCGGTGTTTCCCAACGAAAGCTCCGGCTCGTATCAGCTGATCGCGCCACGCCAGTTGTTCGCCAGCCTGTCCTACCGGTTTTGAAACACAGCCGCGACCGGCCGTGCGGCCGGTCGCGTGCGTTTGTCCATGACATGCAGGGGAATGCAGTGACGCAAGGCAATTACTCAGGAGCGATGACGCGGCGGCAATTGCTGGCGCGCATCGGCATGACCGCCGGCGGCGCGATGATGTATCAGGCGATGAGCAGCCTGGGCATGGCGGCCGAATCCAATTTCAAGGGGCCATTGCAGCTGGATGGCGACCCCAAGGGCGCATCGGTCCTGATC
>NZ_JSZE01000012.1 GCF_000802365.1 Xanthomonas cannabis pv. cannabis | reverse complement strand
CTCGGTGCCGGTCAACTTCGTGTCGGAGATGGACATCAGTGACGGCAACGCCGGCGTGCCGGTAATGGATGCGCAGGGCAGTTGGTCGGTCTGGGGTTCGACGGCAACCGGGAGTCGGTCAGCAGCGACTGGACCTCCGACCCGGCGATGACCCGCTCGACCGCTGCACAAAGCGATCTGCGCTGGATCATGACCGCGGTGGCGCCCGCATTGCAGGTACCGAAGGTGCCGGGTGTGCGCTGGGTCGGCCGGGCAGGGGGCGGGGAGCGGTTATGATGCGGTCCGGTTTCGCCGCAGCGAGCCGCCCCTCCCCCAAGGAACTCTCAGCGCATGCGCATCCTGCTTGCTCGTCACGGCGAGACGCCGTGGAACGCCGAAGGCCGTTACCAGGGCCAGATCGATATCCCGCTGTCGCCGGTGGGCGAAGGGCAGGCACGTGCGCTGGGCGAACGGCTGCACACGCTGCAGATCGACCGCGCAGTGGCCTCGCCGCTGTCGCGCGCGCAGGCTACCGCCAAGGCTGCGTTGGGTGCATCGCGCGAAAGCCTGCTGCAGACCGATGCCGACCTGCAGGAAATCGCCCATGGCGAGTGGGAAGGCCTGCTGGCCAGCGAGATCAACGACAAGGATCCCGCCCGCCTGCGCGCCTGGCGCGAAGAACCGGACACCGTGCTGATGCCGGGCGGCGAATCGTTGCGCCAGGTGCTGGACCGCAGCTGGCGCGGCCTGGCGCGTGCCGCCGATGGGCTGGGCGCCGACGACACCTTGCTGGTGGTTGCGCACGACGCGGTCAATCGCGTGATCCTGTGCAAGATCCTCGGCCTGCCGCTGTCCAAGCTGTGGAGCTTTCGCCAGGCGCCCACCACGCTCAACCTGCTCGAAGGCGACGACGTCGATCATCTCGAAGTGGTCCGTTTGAACGACTGCGCCCACCACACGCCGTTTTTCGGCGAGGCCAAGCATCGGGCGTTGTAAGACGACGTAGGCAAGGCGCCAGGGCACGCAATGACGCGTCACACCGTCGCAATCCGTAGCTGGCCGAACGCCGTTCGTTACACGCTGTTTGCGAGTGCGATCGGTGTTGGCGCTCGGGGCGTTTTCCGATTTCATTCCCGCACCGTTTCTATCCGGACAACGCTGGATCGCACCGATGTGGCTGCTGGGTGCTGGATTGACGGCGTTTGTCGTTGTGCAGGCGTACCGCAGCGGTGGATGGAAGGCGGTCATCGGCAAGCACGTGGTCAATACAATTTTGGCGGTCTGTCTCGCGCCACCGTTACTGGGTTTTTTGTGTTGGCTGGTGCTGGCCAGAGGTGGGCCTTGGGTCTACACGCGCATCGCTGGTGTTGAGTTTGAAGAAGTGCATGTCATGCAGACCGCCTATGTGCGCACTGCGCGGACCTGCAAATACCGGTTGAGTGGCGGGCCGCTCGCGCATCGGTTTCCAGGCCATCTGTGCATCGACGAAGCACTGTACCGACGTCATCCGGAGCAGCAGATGCCGGTGCGGTTGCGTGGTCAACGGTCTGCGCTGGGCATGCGTATTGCGGTGGTCGCTGAAGACGCTTGACTGTGTGCGTGGCGGCGTTCGCCAATGTGCTGGTCGATTTCGTGTCACTTCGTTTGACGAAGCATCGCGATGTCTTGAGCAGCCCTGCAGTGTGCGTTGCACAAGTACAAACGGCAATAATGTGACCCTCTTTCGTGCAACCCTTGCCATGAACGCCACCGATTCTCTCTCCGACTGGCTCGCCTACATCGAGCAGCAGCATCCCAGCGCCATCGACATGGGCCTGGAGCGCGTGCGCGAGGTTGCGGCGCGCCTGCAGATCGAAGCGCCCGCCAGGCATGTCATCGTCGTGGGCGGTACCAACGGCAAGGGCTCGACGGTGGCCTTCATCGAGGCGATCGGGCGCGCGGCCGGCTGGAAGGTCGGCGCCTACACCTCGCCGCATCTGCTGCGCTACAACGAACGCGTGCGCATCGACGGCAACGAGGCCAGCGACGCGCAGCTGGTCGAAGCGTTTGCTGCGGTCGAGGCGGTGCGCGGTGATACCACGCTGACCTATTTCGAATACGGCACGCTCGCCGCGCTGTGGCTGTTTCAGCAGTCCGCGCTGGAGTTGGCGGTGCTGGAAATCGGCCTGGGTGGGCGCCTGGATGCGGTCAACATCGTCGATTCGGACGTGGCGGTGATCACCACTGTGGATATCGACCACACCGACTGGCTGGGCGAGGATCGCGAGGCGATCGGCACCGAGAAGGCCGGCATCATCCGCGCCTGGAAACCGGTGGTGCTGGGCGAAATCGACCCGCCTTCCAGCGTGCTGCGGCGCGCTTACCAACTGGGTGCCAACGCCATCCGCGCCGGCAGCGATTACTTCTTCGAGCCGATCGACGCCCGGCAATGGCGTTGGCGCGATGTGGCCGTGACCCTGGAGCTGCCGATGCCGGCCCTGCTGGCGCCGGTGCAGCTGGCCAATGCCGCGGCCGCCATCGCAGCGCTGCAGGCGCTGCCGGTGGAGGTGCCCGCAGCGGCCTGGGTGCAGGGCATGACCGATACGCAGGTGGTGGGGCGCCTGCAGCGCATGGACGTCGCCGGCGTGGAGGTGCTGCTGGATGTGGGGCACAACCCGCAGGCTGCACGCGCGCTGGGTCAGGCACTGGCCGCGCAGCCGATCGCCGGCGTCACCCATGCCGTCTATGCCGGGTTGGCGGACAAGGATGCGGTGGGCGTAGTGGAGGCAGTGGCGGGGCAGGTGGATCACTGGACGCTGGCGGGGCTGCAAGGTGCCCGCGCCCAATCGGCGCAGGCCCTGCAGCAGCGTCTGCAGGGCACGGCCGCGGCCCAGGCGGCGTGTCATGCCGATGTTGCGCATGCGCTACGCGCGGTGCTGGCCGCCGCCCGGCCCGGCGACCGTGTATTGGTCTTTGGCTCCTTTCTTACCGTTGCCGACGCGCTAACCGCACTTCGTTCAGCCCACTAGGGTCGGCGGGGTGGCGCCGGCCTTATAATCGCCGCGGCACCCCGCCACGCCGCCTTTAGCTCTCTTCTGTGGACACTGCTCTGAAACAGCGACTGATTGGCGCCATCGTTCTGGTGGCACTTGCCGTGATTTTCCTTCCGATGCTGGTCAAGGGCCCCGCGCCATCCAGCGGCGTGGCCGACGTCCCGCTCGAAGCGCCTGCCGCGCCCGGCAATGGCGAATTCGAAACCCGTGAATTGCCGCTGGTGACCCCGGGCAATGCACCGGCTGGTGGCGCCTTGGGTATGGCGGGTGCCCCCGGCGCGCCTGCAGCGCTGCAGGACAACCCGGATGCCGCCGATCTGGCCAACCCCTCCAGCGCGCCGTCGGCGCCAGAAGTGGCGGCCGGCAACTACGCGGTGAATTTTGGCGCGTATGCCACCAGCGCCGATGCCGATGCGGTGATTGCGCGGCTCAAGCAGGCGAACTTGCCTGGCTTCAGCGAGAAGACCCAGATCGGTGGCCGCCCCGCCTGGCGCGTGCGCGTGGGGCCGTATGCCGATCAGGCCCAGGCCGAATCGGCCCGCCTGCAGGCAGTGAAGGTGCGCAGCGACGTCAATGCGCAGGTGGTGACGCTGGACGCGAATGCCGCCGCACCGGCGCCGGTCGCGACGCCGACGCCCGCGCCGGCTGCTAAACCGAGCAGCAGCGTGGCCGCTGCCAGCGCGCCGGCTGCGCCAAAGACCGAGAGCCTTCCGCCGGAACCGGCCAAGCCGGTCGCAGCGGCACCCAAGCCGGCCGAAGCGCCCAAGCCGACACCCGCCCAGCCAGACGTTGCCAAGGCAGCGCCGGCCAAGCCAGAACCTGCCAAGCCCGAAGTTGCCAAGCCGGTCGCCGCTGCGCCGACCGCGCCGCCAGCACCTGCCGCGAGCGGCGTCGGGTTTGCCGTGCAGCTGGGCGCATTCGGGCGCGCCGAAGATGCCGACGCCCTGCGCGACCGCGTGCGCGCCGCCGGCTTCAGCGCCTTCGTCGAACAGGTTCGTACCGACAAGGGCGCGCTCAACCGCGTGCGTGTCGGGCCAGTGGCCAATCGCGGCGATGCCGAGCAGTTGCGTGCGCAGGTCGCTGCCAAGGTCGGCATTTCCGGCATGGTGCGCCCGCATCCGTAAACGCCTGCGCCGGCCGCAAGCAAGCGCGGCCGCTGCGTGTGCGGCAGCCGCTCGTACACTGCACGGCTGGCGCACCGCCATGTGTCCGCTAGCTGCCCGCATTGCGCTGCCGGCTGCGGCTGGATTTTTTGAACGCCTCGCACCCACGGAGGGGAGGGCAATGACGACCGAGCCAGAGTGCAGCAACGGCGCGCGCGCCGCGCGGAGACCTCGCCAATGATCGACATGGTGCTGGGCGTCATCATTGTGGTGTCGGCGTTGCTGGGCCTGCTGCGCGGCTTCGTCGCCATCGTGGTCGGCACCTTGTCGTGGCTGCTGGCCGGCTGGGCCACCTTTCTGTTCGGCGGCGCGGCGGCCCACTGGCTGGCCGATGGCAAGCATCCCTCGGCCACCGAGTCGTTCGGTGGCTACGCCATGGTGTTTGTCGGCGTGCTGATCAGCGTGGCGGTGATCGGCATGGTCATTCGCGCCGGCGTGGACGCGGTCAAGCTTGGCGGCACCGACCGCATGCTCGGCTTCGGCCTGGGCGTGGTGCGCGGCGCGTTCCTGGCCAGCGTGCTGGTGTTGCTGATGGGCTTCACCCCGCTGCCGCGCGAGCCATCCTGGGGCCAGTCGGTCCTGCTGCCCATGCTCCAGCCCGGTGCCAGCTGGATGCGTGCGCAACTGCCGGCCTGGCGGATGCCATCGATGGAGATGCCATCGGTGGAACTCGGCAACTTGCCAGCGGAGTTGGGGAAGTTGCCCTCGGCAGGCGATAATACGGACCTGGGCAAGGCACTTGGCGGTTCCGGCCTGGGCGACACCATCACGCGTGCGCTTGGCGAACCCGGCAAAGCTGCCAGCGACGGACGCGATCCGACGCAGGCGATGCCGGCCAATATCGATCCGGCGCAGGTTCGCGGCGGAGAAAGCGACCCGGCTCGGGTCGAATCCCAAGGCCAGGCACGGCCACCTTTACAGTAACGGCGCAAGCCGAAGCGGAGAACGCGCACCATGTGTGGCATCGTCGGTATTGTCGGCAACCAGAACGTCGCCGGGCAACTTTATGACGGCCTGACCGTCCTGCAGCATCGTGGGCAGGACGCCGCAGGCATCGCCACCGCAGACGGCACGCGTCTGCGCGTGCAAAAGGCCAATGGCCTGGTGCGCGATGTCTTCGACGAAAAGAAGATGGCGGTGCTGGAAGGCCGCGTCGGCATCGCGCATTGCCGCTACCCGACCGCCGGCTCGGAGGGCATGGATGAGGCGCAGCCGTTCTACGTCAATTCGCCCTACGGCATCGCGTTGGCGCACAACGGCAACCTGATCAACACCGAGGCCTTGCGCCAGCAGGTGTTCGAGGCCGACCGCCGCAACATCAACACCGATTCGGACAGCGAAGTGCTGCTGAACGTGTTCGCCTACGAGCTGGACGCGCAGCGCATGCTGACCCCCGAGGCGGCAATCCGCGCGGTGGCCGGTGTGCACCGCCGCTGCAAGGGCGGCTACGCGGTGGTCAGCGTGGTACTGGGCCTGGGCCTGGTGGCGTTCCGCGACCCGCACGGCATCCGTCCGCTGGTGCTGGGCAAGCGCGAGCACGCCGAAGGCACCGAATACATCGTGTCCTCCGAATCGGCCGCGCTGGACATCCTGGGCTATCAGCGCGTGCGCGACGTGCGTCCGGGCGAAGCGCTGGTGATCACCGCGCGTGGCGAACTGTTCTCGGAAGTGTGCGCGTCGCCGACCAACAACGCGCCGTGCATTTTCGAATACGTGTATTTCGCGCGTCCCGATTCGATGATCGACAATATCTCGGTGCACAAGGCGCGCATGCGCATGGGCCTGAAGCTGGGCGAAAAGATCCTGCGCCTGCGTCCGGACCACGACATCGACACCATCATTCCGATCCCGGATACCTCGCGCGATGTGGCGCTGGAAATGTCCAACGTGCTCGGCGTGAAATACCGCGAGGGCTTCGTCAAGAACCGTTACGTGGGCCGCACCTTCATCATGCCGGGGCAGGGCGAACGGCAGAAGTCGGTGCGTCGCAAGCTCAATCCGATCCATCTGGAATTCCGCAACCGCGTTGTGCTGCTGGTGGACGATTCCATCGTTCGCGGCACCACCAGCCGGCAGATCGTGCAGATGGCGCGCGACGCTGGCGCACGCAAGGTGTACCTGGCCTCGGCCGCGCCGCCGGTGCGTTACCCCAACATCTACGGCATCGACATGCCGGCCGCAGAAGAGCTCATTGCGCATGGCCGCAGCGAGCTGGAAATCCAGGAATTCCTCGGCTGCGACTGGCTGATCTACCAGGATCTGGAAGACCTGGAAGTGGCCGTGCGCGAAGGCAATCCGGAGATCAAGCAGTTCGATTCCTCGTGCTTCAACGGCGAGTACATCACCGGCATCGAGCCGGGCTATTTCGAACGCATCCAGCAGCTGCGCTCGGACGATGCCAAGAAGCGTCGTCGCGCCTGAGTCACCGCGGTGGCGCGGCCGATTGGCCGCGCTGATGCTGCCGGCAAGCTGTGCAAGGCAGGACGCCTGCGGGCGCTTGCGGGCGTGCTGGGTGGCTGCTGCAAGCGGTCACTCGTGGCCGACGGCATGAGCATCGGTTCGTTCGAACGCACCGATCTGTTCGCTGCTGCGCGCCTGTGCCTGGACCAGGCCGACCCGCTGCAGAAAGTTGCACTGACCCAGCAGTACGCCGCGGCCTTTCGCGCAGGCCATCTCATGATCGATTCGGCGGCGCCTGCGCCCGAACCGATCCGCATGCCGGGGCGGCCGCCAACACCAATCCTGGTACATCCACGCGAGCTGCCGCGACGCGGATTGGGAACATCGGAAGGGCGCGCCGCGTTCATCCATGCCATCGCCCATATCGAGCTCAATGCCATCGATCTGGCCTGGGATGCGGTGTATCGCTTTCGCGGGCTACCCGAGGGGTTCTATGCCGACTGGGTGGCAGTTGCCGACGACGAATCGCGCCACTTCATGCTGCTGCGCGCGCGCCTGCAGGCGCATGTCCACGACTATGGCGACTTTGCCGCGCATAACGGCTTGTGGGAAATGTGCGAGAAAACCGCGCACGACGGCCTGGCACGCATGGCCCTGGTGCCACGCGTGCTCGAAGCGCGTGGCCTGGACGTGACACCGGCGATGATCGTCAAGCTGCGCTCGCTCGGCGATGCGGCAACCGCCGACGTGCTGGACATCATCCTGCGCGAAGAAGTGGCCCATGTCGCGGCCGGCTCGCGGTGGTACCGCTGGTATTGCGAACAGGCCGGCGTCGAGCCGCGTGCGCGCTTCAAGGCCCTGTTGCGCGAGTACGCCGGCGGCTACCTGCATGGGCCGTTCAATATCCAGGCGCGGTTGCTCGCCGGGTTCGATGAGGACGAGCTGGCCGATCTGTTGGAGCAGGCCGGCTGATCGCTGCGCCGATGCGCGCACGAGACGGCGTGGCATGCGTGCCGACACCGCCCCGCCGAGCGCGTAAACCGATCAGCCAGTGTCGCTGTCATTTGGTTTGACCGAACGCCAAGCGGTGCGCCGACCGTACCGGTCTGCCGTTGCCCGCGCTGCGCATGGCCCAACGCAACGCCCCTGCACGCAGGGGCAGCGTGCTGCCCAGATTCTGCACGTGTCCTCGCCGCTGCGTTCTCCCGGTGCCGCGACTCACACCGGACTGTGCGCTGGTTCCTTCCATGTCGCCGCCGGAATCGCATCCAGGCATCGGCAAACATCACAAAACTGTAATTTTCCTTTGTAACAACTTGCAATCTGTCCTTTGTGGCGCGCCCTAATGACGTCCCGGGGACAGGGGCCCGGTGTTTCGCATCCGTTACTTCCATGTCTTAGGAGAGAGAGACGATGAAGTCGAAGTCGATGTGCACCACGCTGGGCCTGGTGGCCATGTGCCTGGCCGGGTCGGCCGCCGCTGCCGGCAAGCCGCTGTACCAGACCGGCCCGGCGCTCAGCCGCAGCGCCACTGCCACCGCTGCAGCCGAACCTGCGCTGCAACGCCTGCTGACCGCCCCGTCCACTGCCAACGCACAGGTGGTCCAGCTCGACGCCGGCGCGGTGACCGCGACGGAAAAGCTGCTGGAACTGCAGCTGGACGGCCAGACCATCATCGCCACTCAAGCCAAGGTGGATGCGCTGGAAGGCGGCGACAGCGTCTGGTATGGCAACCTCGGCCCGCGTGCCGGCACCCGCGCGCGCACCTTGTCGGGTGTGGACCCGTTGAACTCGGCCATCCTGGTGCGTAGCGGCGACACCGTCACCGGCACCATCCGCTACGCCGGCAAGCTGTATCGCCTGCGTCCGCTCGCCGATGGCCGCCACGTGCTGGTGCAGGTGGACGAGCAGCGCATGCCGCAGGAGCATCCGGCCGAATACAGCCTGCTGCCGCGCTTCGATATGCCCAGCGACGGACGCGTCACCGCCGCCGCCGCATCGTCCGGCAGCCCGGCCACCATCCGCGTGCTGGTGGTCGCCACCAACAAGGCGGTCACCGCCTATGGCGGCAACATGCAGTCGCTGGTGCAGCTGGCGGTGGCCGAGGCCAACCAGGGCTACATCAACAGCAACGTGGGCATCACCCTGCAGCTGGCGCGCTACGAGACCACCAGCTACACCGAAACCGGCAACTTCACCACCGACCTGCAGCGCTTCCGCGTCACCAACGACGGCTACATGGACAGCATCCACACCAGCCGCAACACCTACACCGCCGACGTGGGCGTGATCGTGCTGGACAACAGCAGTTACTGCGGTCTGGCGTCGGGGATCGGCTCGACCGCCGCAAGCGCCTTCGCCTCGGTGTACTGGGATTGCGCCACCGGCTACTACAGCTTTGCGCATGAAATCGGGCATCTGCAGAGTGCGCGCCACGATGCCACCAACGACCCGAGCACCTCGCCCTATGCATACGGCCACGGCTACCGCTACGGCAACAGCTGGCGCACCATCATGGCCTACGACTGCACCAGCGGCTGCCCGCGGTTGAACTACTGGTCCAACCCCAACATCAGCTACAACGGCGTGCCGATGGGCAATGCCAGCACCGCCGACAATCAGCGCGTGCTGGTCAACACCAAGGCCACGATCGCCGGCTTCCGCTGATCCTGCTGCGCGTTCCACACGGTCCGGCACCGGCAGGTGCCGGGCCAATGCGCTACACCCGGGCACGGCGATCGCGCAGACTAGACGCACCGCCGGCCGCTGCCGGCCACGTCCTGTCGAGCGGAGCCCTCATGTCCACCTTCCTGCGTTATGCGCTGCTGTGTCTGGTCGCACTGGCCGCTGCCGGCTGCCGCCAGCAACCGGCCGAGCCCGCCGCCACCGCACCCACGCCCACCGTGGAAGCCTCGGCGCCGGCGACCGCCAACGATGCCCGGGCCCGCGCCCTGCATGTGCTCGAAGCGCGGCTGCAGAGCGACCACGCCTACCCGGACAACTGCATCAGCATCATCGACGAAGACGGCGATGTGCCGTCCACGGACGCCTTCGACTTCGCGGTGCGCGAGCGCCACGGCGACGGCTGCCCCGGTGATCCGCAGACCAGCCCGGTGCGTGACCGCTTCCGCGTCCAGGCCGATGGCACATTGCTCTGGTACGACGTGGTCAATGCCGACTTCGTCGACTATGCCGAGCGTGCACGTAGCACGCAGTGATGTCGTGCGCTCAACTGGCTCGCGGCTCCATCGCCGAGGCTGGCTGGTTGAACAGCGTATAGCGCGCCGAACGCCCGATGCCTGCGCGCGCTGTCGCCGCGCCGCGTGGACTACAGCGCCAGCTGCTCCAGTGACACGCCATCGGCATCCACGCGCAGCACCGAACCTTGTTCGTACCAGTCGCCCAGCACGATGCGCGTGCAGGTCTGCCCGCCGGCCTGCAGCGTGTGGATCGCGGGACGGTGGGTGTGCCCGTGAATCATTCGATCCAGTCCGTAGCGGACAAAGGTGGCCTCCACCTCGGCCGGCGACACGTCGGTGACCGTCTCAAAGCGCGACTGGTCGCCTTGTTTGAGTTCGGCATGGCGTGCCTGGCTGGCTGCACGTGCCTGCTGCGCGAATGCTACGCGCGCGGCCAATGGCTGGGCCAGGAACTGCGCCTGGAACACCGGGTCGCGCGTCTGCGCGCGGAACGCCTGGTAGGCGGTGTCGTCGGTGCACAGCAGGTCGCCATGCATCAGCAGCGTCGTATGGCCGTACAGATCGATCACGGTGGGGTCGGGCAGGATGCGGAAGCCCGCGCGCCGCGCGTAGGTGTTGCCGACCAGGAAATCGCGATTGCCCGCCATGAAGAACACCGGCACGCCGGCGTCGGCCACCGCATGCAGTGCCAGCGCGACCGCATCGGCAGCGGTGGAGGGCGTGTCGTCGCCGATCCAGGCCTCGAACAGATCGCCCAGGATGTACAGCGCGTCGCTGCCGGGCACCTGCGTGCGCAGAAAGTCCAGAAACAGCTCGGTGATCGCCGGCCGGGCCGGGTCCAGGTGCAGGTCGGAAATGAACAGGGTCGTCATTTCGCCATTGTACGGCGGCAGGACGGGGCGGGAATGGGGAATGGGGAAAGGGGAAAGGGGAATCGGGAAGCGGAGAAGCGGACAAGCGGAGAAGCGGGAAGCGGGAAGCGGAGAATCGTTTCGGCTGCGCAGCGATTGGTGTGCGAACGATTCTTGCAACTACGCCGGAGGCTGGCGATCGCCATCAGAAATCCTGCAGTCGTACGCGCGGTGGGACATACGCTTGGGTGGGCAACTTTGCGTCAGTTCACCGCATACCTTCAGCGCAAGATCCCCTCTCCCTGCGGGAGAGGGGTAGGGGTGAGGGTACGGGGCGAAGCCACGCGCGGCAGTCGCAATTGCTGCGTCGTGCCTCTTTCGACTTGTGCGAAACACCAATCGACGGCAAATGAATGAGGCTTCGCACGGACCCTCATCAGCGCCTGAGGGGCACCTTCTTCCCCATGAAGGAGGACAATGTCCCGGCGGGAGAAGGCCGCGGCGAAGAGGCCTTGCTGCTTACTTGGCACCGTCCTGGTGACTGCCCGTTTGCCCTGACGCTTACCTGTCAGCAAGCCGCCCTCACGCAAACCGCCAGCGCTTACCCCAACATCGTCGGCAGCCCCCACAACGACAGGCTTGCCAGCAGCACGCCGATCGCCGTGGCCGCGAGCACATCGCTGGGGTAGTGCAGGCCCAGCACCACCCGCGACAGCGCCACGCCGGCCGAAAACGGCACCAGCAGCGGGGCAAGCCACGGGTAGTACGCCAGTGCCACGATGCTGAAGGACACCGCGTGCAAGGTATGGCCGGACGGAAAGCTGAACTCGTCCAGCGGCGCCACCCACGCGCGGATGCGCACATCGGCCGCGTAGGGGCGCGGGCGTCGGGTCCAGCGCTTGAGCGCCTTGTACAGCGTCAATGCCAGCACGCCGGTGGCGGCCATATGCGCCGAGGCGCGAACCCCGTCCATGCCGTCGAGCACCACCAGCAGGCCCATCAGGCTGTACCAGAACACGCCATCGCCCAGCCGGCTGATGGTGGCGAAGGCGCGCCGTACCGGGTGACGTCGGCACCAGTGATTGGCGCGCCGGCACCAGCGCGCTTCGTGGCCGCGCAAGACCTCAAGCCGCGTTGACGACATAACGCCCCCGTGCCGCGGTGATGCCCAGCAACAAGGCTTCGAAATCGGACACCACGTTGTCCGGATGCAGGCGTTTCATTGCCTGTGCTGCGGCCATACCCAGGCGTTGGCGCAGTGCGTCGTCCTGGGTCAGCGCAACCGCGGCCTGGATGAATGCATCGTCGGAGTCCACCGCTGCGCCGTTCTGGCCGCTGCGCAGATATTCGCGTGCGGCACCGTAGTCGAAGGCGACCGTCGCCACGCCGCTGGCCATCGCTTCCAGCGTCACGTTGCCGAAGGTCTCGCTGCGGCTGGGAAACAGAAACAGGTCGCCGCTGGCGAAGTGGCGCGCCAGTGCCTCGCCGCGCTGGATGCCGCAGAAGATGAAGTCGGGGTGCTCCTGCGCGATCTTATCGCGCGCCGGGCCATCGCCCACCCAGACGAAGCGCGCCTTGGGGCGGGTCCGTTGCAGCGTGCGAAATGCCTGGATCGCCAACGGCAGATTCTTTTCGTTGGCGATGCGCCCGACATAGATCGCCGCAAAGCCGTCGCTATCGATGCCCCATTCGGCGCGCAGCGCGGGATCGCGACGGCGCGGATCGAACTGCTGGCTGTCCACGGCGCGCGCCAGCAGCTGCACGCGTGCAAAGCCGTCGTTGCGCAGAAACTGCAGCAGCTCGCGAGTGGGCACCAGCGTGGCATCGGCCTGGTTGTGGAACCGCCGCATCCAGCGCAATGCGGTGCCCTGCAGCCAGGCCGCGCCGTAGTCGGGCAGGTATTCGTCAAAGCGGGTGTGGAAGCCCGAAGCGACCGGAATGCCCAGCCGGCGTGCCGCACGCATCGCCGACCAGCCCAACGGGCCTTCCGTGGCCACGTAGATCGCATCCGGTTGCGTCGTGCGCCAATGGCGAATGAGGCGATGCGTGGCCGGCAGGCCGAATTTCAATCCTGGGTAGCGTGGCAGCGACGCGCCCCGCACCAGTAACGCATCGGTTGCATCGCTCTCCACGTGCTGGCGCGGGCGCACCACATCCACCTGGTGCCCACGTGCGCGCAGGCCGGTTTCCAACCCATGGACGGTCAGTGCAACACCGTTGACTTCGGGGGGATAGGTTTCGGTAACGATCGCATAGCGCATGCCGTTCTCCCGTTTTCGCTAGCTTCGGGCAAGGCGATGGCATTGGTGTTGCGCCGATAAGACGTGGCGGTGACAAGCGCGACGGGAGTGGGAATTCGGGATTCGGGATTTGCAGGAGCGGGCTGTGCAAATGTCAGAAAGCCCGCAACACATGGTCTGCCGGGATCAACAAATCCCCAATCCCGAATCCCCAAATCCCGCCTGAGGCCGAAGGCCTCAGGTCACAAACGGTTTGAACGCAATCCCCAGGCCGGCCATGCTTTCGACTTCGCCGATCAGGTCGGCACGCAGCAGCGGGCGCGAGTCGATCCAGCTTTGCGACAGGATCAACGACAGCCGCGTGTCGTCGGCGGTGAGTTCCAGGGTCGGAATCGGGTCCGACTCGTGCGCGCGGTGCAGCAACACCGCCAGCCGTAGCAGCGCGGCCTTGCGGCGGGTGGGCAACAGCAGGCGGTCGGGCAGGGCCTCGAACGCGGTCTTGGGCACGTTGCGTCGATGCGTGCGCACCAGCGACGCAAGCACCTGCTGCTCCTGCCGGGAAAACCCGGCGATATCCGAGTGTTCCAGAATGTAGCTGCCGTGCACGTGGTACTGGCTGTGCGCAATGATCAGCCCCAGCTCGTGCAGGCGTGCGGCGCGGCGCAGCACCTGCGCATCATCGCCGTCCAGTTGCCAGGATTCGCAGACCTGGTCGAACAGCCGGCAGGCAGTGGCTTCCACGCGCTGCGCCTGGACTTCATCGATGCCATAGCGCTGCACCAGCGAGGCCACCGAGCTGTCGCGCGGGTCGTTTTCGCCGCCGCGGCCGAGCATGTCGTACAGGATGCCTTCGCGCATCGCTGCCTTGCTGACCATCAGCTTCTCCAGCCCCAGTGCCTGAAACGCGGCTTCCAACACCAGGATGCCGCCGGCGATGATCGGGCGGCGCTCGGCAGCAAGGCCGGGCAACTGGATGTCCTCGATGCGTTTGGCCTTGAGCAGTTCATCGCGCAGCGCTGGCAACGCCTGCGCCGTGATCGCGCCCTTGGTCAGCTTCATCGCCGCGCAGATCTCGCCAATGGCCTTGTGCGTGCCGGACGAGCCGATCGCCTCATGCCAGCCCAGCGCCTTGTACTGGCCGGCAAACTGCTGGAACTCGGCGCCGATCTCGGTCAGCGCATCCTTCCATTTCTTCTTCGATAATTTGCCGCCGGGGAAAAACCGCCGCGTACTGGCAATGCAACCGGCCTGCAGGCTTTCGCGTTCCAGCGTCTGGAAGCCGCGGCCGATGATGAACTCGGTCGAGCCGCCGCCGATGTCGATCACCAACCGGCGTTGGTCGGGCTTGGGCGGCTGCGCATGCGCCACGCCCAGGTAGATCAGGCGCGCTTCCTCGCGCCCGCTGACCACTTCGATCGCATGGCCCAGCGCGGTCTCCGCCGGCATCAGGAAGGCCTGCGGCGAGCGCAGCTGACGCACCGTGTTGGTCGCCAGCGCACGCACGCGCAGCGAAGGAACTTCGCGGATGCGTTGACCGAAACGTGCCAGGCATTCGAGCGCGCGCTGGCGCGCCTCGTTGGAGAGGCCACCCTTGCCATCCAGGCCGTCAGCCATGCGCACAGTCTCGCGCAGGCGGTCGACGACGCGCAGCTGACCCATCAGGTAGCGCGCAATGACCATGTGGAAACTGTTGGAGCCTAGGTCGATGGCGGCGAGAAAATCGCCATCGCGCAGGGGCGGAATCGTGGGGGAGGGCATTGGCATGGCCGCATGGTAGCCGATGGGCCGTTGGCCACGTGAGAGGCCACGGCCGCGGCCTCTCAGATCCGGTCGAGCAGGGTCATCTGCGCCGAATGTGCCGGCTCGCCCGGTGCCGGCGTGCGCTTGTGGTACACGCCCTCGGCATCCAGTTCCCACGCGCTGACGTTGTCGTCCAAGTAGTTCTGCAGCACTTCGCGGTAGACACGCTTGGCCAGGTCCGGGTCCAGGATTGGGAAGCAGGTTTCCACACGGCGCAGCAGGTTGCGTTCCAGCCAGTCGGCACTGGCGCAGTACAACTCGGCCGCACCGTCATTGCCGAACCAGTACACCCGGCTGTGTTCCAGGAAACGCCCCACGATCGAGCGCACGCGGATGTTGTCCGACACGCCAGGGACGCCGGGCCGCAGCGTGCAGGCGCCGCGCACGATCAGGTCGATCTGCACGCCGGCCTGCGAGGCGGCATAGAGCGCACGCACCACCTGCGGCTCGTTGAGCGCGTTCATCTTGGCGATGATGCGGCCGGGGCGGCCATTGCGGGCCAAGCGCGTCTCCCGTTCGATCCGCTTCAGCACGCCGGCATGCAGCGTAAACGGCGATTGCAGCAGCTGATCCAGCTTCATGCGCGGAGCAAGACCGGACAACTGCTGGAACAGCATGTGCACGTCGTTGCCGATCTCCGCATCAGCGGTGATCAGGCTGATGTCGGTGTACACGCGTGCGGTGCCGCTGTGGTAGTTGCCGGTGCCCAGGTGCACGTAGCGTTTGAGCTTGCGTCCCTCACGGCGCACGATCAGCAGCATTTTGGCGTGGGTCTTGAAACCGACTACGCCGTAGACCACCTGCACGCCGGCCTCCTGCAATTTGTCGGCCAGGCCCAGGTTGGCCTCTTCATCGAAGCGCGCGCGCAGCTCCACCACCACGGTGACGTCCTTGCCGTTGCGCGCGGCCAGAATCAATGCATCGACAATCAGCGAATCCTTGCCGGTGCGGTACAGCGTTTGCTTGATCGCCAGCACGTTCGGGTCGACGGCGGCCTGACGGATCACATCCAGCACCGCGGTGAACGCATCGAAGGGGTGATGCAGCAACACATCGCCCTTGCTGACGATCTGGAAGATGCCCTCGCTGTCGCGCAAGGTGCGCGGATTGAACGCGGGGTACTTCAGCTCCGGGCGCTGCACCAGGTCGTAGACCTGGGTGACGCGGCTCAGGTTGACCGGCCCGACGATGCGGTACACCGCGTTCTCGTTCAACCCGAAGTTCTGCAGCAGGGTACGCATGATCGGCGCCGGGCAATCGTGCGCGATCTCCAGCCGCACGGCCGGCCGGTAGCCGCGCGTGACCAGCTCGTCACGCAGCGCAAGCGCGAGATTTTCGACTTCTTCCTCGTCCACCACCAGTTCGGAGTTGCGGGTGACGCGGAACTGGTACGAGCCCTTGACCTGCATTCCCGGGAACAGCTCGTCCACGAACTCGGACAGCACCGAGGACAGGAACACGAAGCTCTGCGCACCTTCCGGCGACAGGCTGGCCGGCAACTGGATGATGCGCGGCAACGAGCGCGGCGCGCGCACGATGGCCAGGTGGCCGGCGCGCCCGAATGCGTCCTGGCCTTCCAGCACCACCACGATGTTCAAGGTCTTGTTGAGGATCTTCGGGAACGGGTGCGCCGGGTCCAGCCCCAGGGGCGACAGCACCGGCATGATCTCATTGCGGAAGTAGGCACGCAGCCAGCGCTTCTGGCGGGAATTCCACGTCGAGCGACCGAGCACGGCCACGCCGGCATCTTCCATCGCCGGGCGCAGCACTTCATTCCATGCGTGGTACTGCTGCTCGACCAGCTTGGCCGCACGGTCGTGCACCGCGTTGAGGATGGCGGTCGGGCTCAGCCCGTCCGGGGCCGGCGGCAGGCCGAACTCCTGCGCATGCCGCACGGTGGCCGCGCGGATCTCGAAGAACTCGTCCAGATTGGTGCACGAGATGCACAAAAAGCGCAGCCGTTCCAGCAGCGGAACCTGCTCGTCCAGCGCCTGCGCCAGCACCCGGAAATTGAAATCCAGTTGCGACAGTTCCCGGTTGATGTACAGCGCCGGATCACGCAACGGATCGGTGGCGATGTCCTCGGACGGTGTGATGTCGTGCAGTTGTTTGGCGTGGCCCATGGAGTCGGTCATCAAGACGGAGATGGTGTGCGTGGTCGCCGCAAGCGCATCGCCCTGCGGCGCGGACACGCTGTGTCGCGCAGCTGCAGCGCGGCCGGTGGCGACAGTCGCTCCCTACATATCACGCCGAGCGTGACAGTGGCAGGGAGTGCTCGCGCTGCACGATGCGTGCAGCGACGAAATGACACGAGAATTCGCTGCCGCGTCCCACTTCGCTTTCGATCTCCAGGCGCGCCTGGTGCAGGCCCAGGATGTGCTTGACGATCGACAGCCCCAGCCCGGTGCCGCCGCTCTCCCGCGAGCGGCTGCTGGACACGCGATAGAAGCGCTCGGTGATGCGCGGCAGATGCGAGGCGGGGATGCCGTAACCGGTATCGCGCACCGCCAGCGCCGCGCCGTCGCCTTCGCGCACGAAGCGGATCGTCACCGTGCCGCCGCCGGGCGTGTAGCGCACCGCGTTGGTCACCAGGTTGGAAAATGCGCTGTGCAGTTCCTTGTTGGAGCCGAGCAGATCCACCCCTGCCTCGTCGATCACTTCCACCGTGTGCCGGCCCTGGCTGTGCGCCTCGGCCTCGCGGCGCAGGGTGGAGAGCATCGGCGCCATCGCCACGTGTTCTTCGCCGAGCTCTTCCTGCGATTCCAGTCGCGACAGGGTCAGCAGGTCTTCCACCAGCTGCGCCATGCGCTGCGATTGCTTGCGCATCTCCGCCAGCATCGGGCCGGAGTCCGGGAAGTCTTCCGGGTCGAGCATGTCCAGGTAGCCGTGCACCACCGTCAACGGCGTGCGCAGCTCGTGCGAGACATTGGCCACGAAATCGCGGCGCACCTGCTCCAGGCGCAACAGCTTGCTGACATCGCGCGCCACCAGCAGCCAGTAGTCGTCCGAGTACGGGATCAGGCGAAGGTTCAAGCGCAGGTCCGGGTCCACGGGCGAGGGCGCATCCAGCATCGGCTCGGCATTGCGGCCGGCCGCCAGCCAATGTGCCAGCGGCAGCGGTTGCAGGCGTTCCACCACCGACACGCCCATGTCGCCGGGATGATGCAGCCCAAGCAGGCCGCCCGCGGCCTTGTTGAACCACTGCACGCGCTGGCTGTTGCGGTCCACCACCACCACCGCATCCGGCAACGCCTGCGCGGCGGCGCGGTAGGTGCGCAGCATGTCGATCAGGCGACGCTTGCGTCCGCGCATTTCGGCCTGGCTGCGATACAGCAGCCGGTCCAGCTCGTTCCAGGCGCCGACGCCGGCAGCAGGCTCGGCACGCTGGCGTGCGGTGAGCCGGCGCAGCACCTGACGCAGCCGCCAGTAATGCCAGGCCAGGACGCCCAATGCAGTGAGCGTCAGCGCCATCCATACATGCCCGATCAGCACGCCGGCCACGACGGCAGCGCCCAACAACAGCGCAAGGGTGCCGAGCGTCTTGAGCCAGGCGGAACGGATATGTTGGGGCATGGAAGGCGTGATCACGAAGCGTCAGGTGGGCAGCCGCCCCGGCCAGAGTGCGGCCGGGCGGCCTGGCGGCACGTCAGGTCGCCGAAGAAAAACGATAGCCCGAGCCGCGCACGGTCTGCACCATGTTCTCCAGGCCGAACGGCTCCAGCGTCTTGCGCAGGCGGCGGATGTGCACGTCGATGGTGCGCTCTTCCACATACACGCTGCCACCCCAGACATGGTCCAGCAACTGGGTCCGCGTGTACACGCGCTCGGGGTGGGTCATGAAGAAATGCAGCAGACGATATTCGGTCGGGCCGATCGGCACCGGCGCATCGCCGGCGAACACGCGGTGCGCGGCGCCATCGATGCGAAGCCGGCCAACGGCCACGCTGCCGTCCTCGTCGTCCTCGCGGGTGCGCCGCATCACCGCACGGATCCGTGCCAGCAGCTCGCGTGCCGAAAACGGCTTGACCACGTAATCGTCGACGCCGGCTTCCAGGCCGCCGACGCGGTCGTTCTCTTCGCCGCGCGCGGTCAGCATGATGATCGGAATCTCGCGGGTCAGCTGCTCCTTGCGCCAGCGGCGGGCAAGATCCAGGCCGCTGGTGCCGGGCAGCATCCAGTCCAACAGGATCAGGTCGGGCACGCGGTCGGCGATGGCGGTCTGCGCCTCGCGGGCGTCGCCGGCGTGGATGGGCTCGAACTCGCCCTTGCGCAGCGCGAACGCCACCATGTCGCGGATCGCGGGTTCGTCATCGACGATCAGAATGCGTTTCTGCACGCGGGGCTTACCGTCTGGCTTTGGTGATCGCCAGTAGACTACGGTTTTGTGACTCTAATGTGACATGCCGGACGCAGGCTGCAGCCAGACTGCGGTTCTGTGAAGCGGGCTGGGCTGGTAGTGCGGTGCCGGTGTCGACGGTGGCAGGATGTGGCGGTCGGGCCGGCTCGTCGCACCCCGGCGACATCAGCGCGTGGACAGGTCCGGGTCGCGGATGCCCTGACGGCGCAGCTCCAGCACCGTTGGCGTGATCGCGGCGATGCGGGCATCCACGCGCGCCCGTGTCACATAGTCCAGGTCCTTTTTCTTCAGCGCTTCCAGCTGGATCAGCGCCTGCTCCGGGCGACCATTCAAGTAAGCAGACTCGGCATAGGCTTCGCTGGCGCGCAGATGATCGCCGGCCAGCTCGCAGGCACGCGCATAGGTCTGCTGCAGCAAGGGGTCCTCGCCACTGCGGTACAGCAACGGTTCCAGCACCTGCCGCGCGCGCTGGCCGGACGCCTTGCTGGCCTGCTCGTTGAGCGCGCCGGCATAGGTCAGTGCCACCGCGCGGTTGCTCGGCAGTTGCTTGAGCAGCGCATCGAAGCGCGCATTGGCCGCTTCGCGCTGCCCCACGCGCGCCTGTGCCTCGCTCAGGCCCAGCGCCAGCCACAGGTTGTCCGGGTGCGTCTCGAGCAGGCTGGTCAGCTCGGCCACCGGCTCGCTGGGCCGGCCGCCGCTGTTGCGCAGCCGCGCCAGCGCCAGCCCGTAGCGCTGCGCATCGCTCAGCCCCTGCTTGGCGCTGCGGCGCAGGTTTTCGTACTCGCGAATGGCTGCGTCCGGGGTGCTTGCACTGAGCACGCGCAGACGTTCCTTGGCCCAGTCGAAACCCTGCTGGTCGCCGCCGCGGCTGAGCGCATCCACCGGCAGCCGCAGCGTATAGGGAAGCAGTGCGTTGCCGTTGCGACTCAACGGCTCCGACAGGCTCGGGTCCGCCGGGTCCACGCGTTCCTGGCGCGTTCCGCCCGGCACCGAGGTGGTCAGCACCACGGTGTTCTTCTTCATCTGCTCGGCACGCGCCTTGGCTTCGCTGATGCGGGTGGTGGTGACCGGGTGGGTCTGCAGGAAGTCCGGCGCGCTGTAGCCGCCCTCGTTGGCGCGCATCGCCACCGACATGCGCTCGAAGAAGCCGGCCATCGCGTCCACGTCGTAGCCGCTGCGCACCAGCGTGCGGATGCCCAGTCGGTCGGCCTCCGATTCGTTGGAACGGGTGTAGTCGATCTGGCGTTGCTGCATCAGCCCCATCGCACTGGTGATGGTGGCCATGGTGGCATCGCCCTTGGAGTTGCCGCCGGCCTGCTGCGCGGCGACCACCGCGGCCAGCATGCCGAGCAGGATCGGGATCTGGTCACGCTGGGCCCGTTCCACCCCGCGCAGCACATGCTGCTGGGTGACGTGGGCGATTTCGTGCGACAGCACCGCCGCCACCTCGTCCTCGCGCTCGGCGGTCAGCACCAGACCGGCATTGACCGCGATATAGCCGCCCAGGGTCGCGAACGCATTGATCTGGCGGTCGCGCAACATGAAAAACGTAAACGGCTGCTGTGGTTGATCGCTGTTGGCGCCCAGCCGGGTGCCCATGGTCTGCAGCCAGTCGCCGATCAGCGGGTCGTCCAGCACGTAGTCGTAATTGCGCAGCTCGGCCAGCATCATCTTGCCGTACTCGGCCTGACGCGCCGGGGTCAGCAGCTCGCCGGCCGAGGAGCCGATATCGGGCAGGCGGCTTTCCTGCGCGGGTGCCATACCCACGGCGACGGCCAGCGTAAGGGCGGTGGCGAGCGGAAGCAGGCGCAAGTGGAACTCCCAGGTGATGCGCGGAGCATGCGGGCAGCGCAGCGCAGCGGCGTGAATCGGCAATTAATCCACAGTGTTGCGGTGACGACATGGAAATTCCAGTCGCCCGCTACCATGTGTCAGACCTCAGACCAACCACGGAGTTTCCCGTGAGCCAAGACCATACCGTGCAGGACGCCGCCGGCGGACCACATATCACCCTGTATTCCACCGCCATCTGCCCGTATTGCGTGGCCGCCAAGAACTTCCTCAAGAGCAAGGGGCAGACCTGGACCGAGGTGCGCATCGACCTGGACCCGGCCGAGCGCAACAAGATGGTCGCCCTGGCCAAGCGCACCAGCGTGCCGCAGATCTTCGTCGGCGACGTCCATGTGGGCGGCTACGACGACATGATGGCCCTGCATCGCGCCGGCAAGCTCGAGCCGCTGCTGGCCGGCAGCACGGGCGGGCAGGCATGAGTGGTTCCGACGACGGCAGCGCCGACCGCCTGCGCGAGTTCACCGAATTTCGCCAACGCAT
Organism: Xanthomonas cannabis pv. cannabis; assembly: GCF_000802365.1. Lineage (GTDB taxonomy): Bacteria > Pseudomonadota > Gammaproteobacteria > Xanthomonadales > Xanthomonadaceae > Xanthomonas > Xanthomonas cannabis. The sequence goes on along the minus strand of NZ_JSZE01000012.1, from coordinate 23,791 downwards.
GAATCAGCGCATCCTGGCCGAGCCCAACCAGGTGGTGCGGCGCTTCTTTGCGCTGGACACCCAGACCTACCAGGCCGGTGCGCTGGACGTGAAAACCAAGGAGCTGCTCGGTCTGGTGGCCTCGATGGTGCTGCGCTGTGACGACTGCATCAGCTATCACGTCGCCCAGTGCAAAGAGGCTGGCGTGAGCCGTGAAGAATTTTTCGAAACCTTCTCGGTCGGACTGGTGGTCGGCGGCTCCATCGTGATCCCGCATCTGCGCCGTGCAGTGGATTTCCTCGACCAGCTCGAAGGCGGCGCGCAGGCGCCGGCGCAGCACGCGCACGAGTGAGGGGCCGAGCCCGGGCGGCTGCATGCCGCTCGGGATTGGCGATCGGGAATCGGGAATTCGTCAAAGGCAAGTCGCGCGCCGTTGTCAGGGCGGCGCGTTGCGTTTGGGTGCTCGGCCGCCCCACGCCGACAGCATGCGTGGCCAGCGTGCCCGCGGCGGCGTAAGCCGGCCGCACGCATTGGTGGGCTCCGCTGTGCTGTCGAAGTACGTACCGCGCAGGATGGGCGGGTGCTCGGAGCGGTCAGGGGTTTGGCGGCAGGTGACGCGCTGATACCGGGGTCTCGGTAGGCGGCACTCTTCTCACAGCGGCCGGCACCTGTGGTTTGCGTCGTCGCGCATGCGCCCGCCAGGCAGCCTGGCCTGGCAAGGATGGGAGGCGTCCGCATCCGTCGGCCGCGCAGCGACCGCCGCGCCCTGCCTGCCGCTCTTAGACCAAGGTCGGTTTGGGCGCCTTCACCGGCATCGGGCATAATTGCCCGTGAAACCTCCTTGCGCCGATCTGCCGGGTTCGACGGCTGGCGCTCCCCCCTTCAAGTTCGGAAACCCAACGATATGACGCAGACAATCACGGTCATCCGCGGCGACGGTATTGGCCCGGAGATCATGGATGCCACGCTGTTCGTGCTCGATGCGCTGCAAGCTGGCCTGACCTACGAGTACGCCGACGCTGGCTTGGTCGCGCTGGAAAAGCACGGCGATCTGCTGCCCGAGTCCACCCTGGCGTCGATCACCAAGAACAAGGTGGCGCTGAAAAGCCCGCTGACCACGCCGGTCGGCGAAGGTTTCAGCTCGATCAACGTCGCCATGCGTCGCAAGTTCGACCTGTACGCCAACGTGCGTCCTGCCAAGTCGTTCCCGAACACCAAGTCGCGTTTCGCCGATGGCGTGGACCTGATCACCGTCCGTGAGAACACCGAAGGTGCTTACCTGAGCGAAGGCCAGACCGTGTCCGAGGATGGCGAGACCGCGTTCTCCGGTACCCGGATCACCCGCAAGGGCTCCGAGCGCATCGTGCGCTACGCCTTCGACCTGGCGCGCGCCACTGGCCGCAAGAAGGTCACCGCGGTACACAAGGCCAACATCATCAAGTCGACCTCGGGCCTGTTCCTGAAGGTGGCACGTGACGTGGCTGCGCAGTACCCGGAAATCGAATTCCAGGAAATGATCGTCGACAACACCTGCATGCAGCTGGTGATGCGTCCGGAGCAGTTCGACATCATCGTGACCACCAATCTGTTCGGCGACATCATCTCCGACCTGTGTGCCGGTCTGGTCGGCGGCCTGGGTCTGGCCCCGGGCGCCAACATCGGTCTGGACGCGGCGATCTTCGAAGCCGTGCACGGCTCGGCGCCGGATATTGCAGGGCAGGGCAAGGCCAACCCGTGCGCGTTGCTGCTGGGTGCAGCGCAGATGCTGGACCACATCGGTCAGCCGCAGAACGCCGAGCGCCTGCGCGAAGCCATCGTGGCCACCCTGGAAGCCAAGGACTCGCTGACCCCCGACCTGGGCGGCACCGGCAACACCATGGGCTTTGCCAAGGCCATCGCCAGCCGCCTCTGAGCGCACTGGCAACGCCGCACAAAAAAAAGGGCGCCCAGGGCGCCCTTTACTTTTGCTTGGAGATGTCTGAAGCCACTCCATGCCATCGATCGCAGGGAAACGCTCTTGCGATTCCCCAATCCCGATTCCCGATTCCCGGCTTAGTTCCGCGACTGCAGCTTCGACAGCAAGCGAAGGAACTCGATGTACAGCCACACCAGCGTCACCATCAGGCCGAACGCGCCGTACCACTCCATGTGCTTGGGTGCGCCCTGCTCGACACCGCTTTCGATGAAGTCGAAATCCAGCACCAGGTTCAGTGCGGCCACTACCACCACGAACAGGCTGAAGCCGATGCCGACCAGGCCCGAGTCGTGGATGAAGGGAATCCGCACGCCGAAAAAGCCCAGGACAATCGTCGCCAGATACACCAGCGCAATGCCGCCGGTAGCCGCCACCACGCCCAGTTTGAAGTTCTCGGTCGCCTTGATCATGCCGCTGCGGTACGCGAACAGCAGCGCAAACATGGTGCCGAAGGTCAACAGGACCGCCTGGAACACGATGCCATTGAAGCGCGCTTCGTACACGGCCGAGATCGACCCCAGGAAGAAACCCTCCACCAGCGCGTACAGCGGCGCGGTGATCGGTGCCCAGGTCGGCTTGAAGCTGGTCGCCAGCGCGAACACCAGTCCGCCGATCGCGCCGGCAATCATGTAGATGCGTGCGGCCGGCAGCGGAACGCCGTCGGCGCCAAGCGATTGCGACCATGCGAACGCGGCGGTGAGGACCGCCATCAGCAACAGCAGGCCGGTCTTGTTGACCGTGCCGTTGAGTGTCATCGCCTGACCATCGCGGGTGACCACCGAGCCGGAGCCGAGGTCGAGGAACGTGGATTCCCGGAGGGCCGGGTTACCGCTACGCATGCGTGTTCTCCATGAAAGTAGGTGCTCGCCGAGTTGGCGCGCGTTGTTGAGAGGATACCGGATCGTCCAATTTACACAGGGTGATTGACAGCGAGGCCAATCGTTCCCAAAATAGTCGACCTTTCCAGCCTTCGGGATTGAAAGGTCCCGCCGGGGTATAGCGCAGTCTGGTAGCGCGCCTGCTTTGGGAGCAGGATGTCGGGGGTTCGAATCCCTCTACCCCGACCATTCCGAGCTCCTGGCGGCGTGGGAATGCGAAGTTCGGTCCGGGCGCCCGTAGCTCAACCGGATAGAGCACCGGCCTTCTAAGCCGGCGGTTACAGGTTCGAGTCCTGTCGGGCGCGCCATCGGCGGTACGGTAGGAAGCAGGTTTTCAGTGGTGGCTGTAGCTCAGCTGGTTAGAGTACTGGATTGTGATTCCAGATGTCGGGGGTTCGAGTCCCCTCAGCCACCCCACTGAATGACAGGCAAGTGCAGGAAAGTTTGACCCGATGCGTCGCGGGGTGTTGCAACGAAGCAAAAACGCGCATACAATGTGCGACCAGTTTCAGGGCCGTTAGCTCAGTTGGTAGAGCAGTTGACTCTTAATCAATAGGTCCAAGGTTCGAATCCTTGACGGCCCACCAGACAGGCAGCCACTCAGCGCAAGTTGAGTGGCTGTTTTTCTTTGTGCGGATGCCTGTCGCAGACGCAGGCAATCCTGGCCTGGGTGGCATCCAGCGCGTCTTGCTGTGTGCAATGACCGCTGGCGCGTCGGGCGCCAGATCAATGGCGCCCGGCTTTTTCATCCTGGCAACGGCAGGCATCGTCGCTGGGCAGATGGCGGCAATGCGCTGCGCGCCGTCCTGGTGTTGCGTGCGTCCCGGGCCGCTGTGCGCAAGCGCCTGCGCTCAGCGTTGCTTGTCCAGCAACTGCTGGCGCACGGCGATCATGCAGCTTTCCTTGCTGGCCAGATGTGCCAGGGCATCGTTGTCGGCCGGATTGCCGCTGCCCACATCCACCACCGAGACCTGCGTGCTGCCGCGGCGCTTGAAGGCGTCGATGGCGGTGCTCGCGTTCTTCAGTGGCACGGTGGCGTCATTGGAGGAGCCGCAGAGCAATGTGCGCGTCCGTGGCGTCCAATTCAGCAGATCGTTGCGCACCAGGTCCTGGCGGAACCGGTTGTTGGGGTTGCGCGGGAAATCCTTGTAGAAGCTCGGCTGGAAATAGCTGCCGACCTTGTCGATCGTCGGCAACAGTCCGCCGACGGCCAGATCGATCAGATCGTTCTTGCCCGGGAAAAGGCTCTCGACTTTTCCTGCCCATGGGTCCTGGAGCACCTGTGACGGCGAGAGGTAGACATTCTGGTAGGTGTGCTGCATGCCGACCAGGGCGTAGGTCACCAGCACCAGGCCGAAGGTGCTCTCGCCAACGGCATTGCGCCCGCTCCAGCTGTCCAGGAAGGTCTGGCTCAATGCATACGGGCCGGAAATCGGCGCGCTGGCGGCCAGCTTGAACTCGTTGGGATAGTGCGCCTCGATTTCGCGCTGGGTTGCCATGGCGGCGTGACCACCTTGCGAGTAGCCCGACAGCATCACCTTGCCCGACAGCGGGGTGTTCAGCCGCGCCAGGACCTGGCGGGCGGCGCGCATCGCGTCGATGGTCGCGCTGGCTTCGCTGTCCGCGTGCAGGTAGGGGTGGAATGGGTAGGTGGACTTGCCCAGGCCCAGATAATCGGTGCTGACCACCACGTATCCCTGGCCGGCCAGTCGGGTGACAAGCGGGTCATCGCCCTTTGCGTCGCGAATCTCCTTGGCCTGCTCTGCGGCACGTTGCGGTTCGGTGCCTGGGTCCCAGCTCAACAGCGGATAGGGGCCTGTGCAGCTGGCACCGCCTGGCACGAGCACTACGCCAGACGCCGTGGTCGGTTCACCCTTCACGCCGACCGTTGCATAGGTGAACTCGGCCACCCTGACATCGCATTTGGGCAGGTCGCTGGCCTTGTCGTTAGGCAGCAATGCAGCAAGCGCGGTGCGGGTATAGCTGGTGAGGAAGTTGCTGTTGAGCAGGGAGCCACGCGCAGGCGATGCCATCGCGATCACGGGCAGGAAGGCCAGCGCGGTTCCAATGGCGGTGAGCAGGCGTGAAGCATTGCGATTTCGTTTGTTTCCCATGGCGGATGTCCTGATGTGCGACCGCAGGTGAATGCGGCTGCGTGGGGGAGTGATGGGGCGCTTCAAGGTGTTGGCTGCCGACAGTGGTGGCATGGATCGCATGCGATCAGCGCTTTGTCAGCGGGGCGTGTGGACCGAGGCGAACGCGGTGCCCTGATCGGCCGTGACGGCGTTGCGACAGGTAATGGATGGGTGCTGGCGAGGCCCTGGCTGTTCAGGAGGCCAGACTATGGGCCTGTGGATCAGGGCCGCATTCGGCAACAACGAAGCGCGCACTCCCGGCGCGAACGCGCGAGGTGTCACGCACGCCTTCGCCTCTATCGATTCATCGGATGTTGGGCGCGGCTGCCTGGATGCAGGCCAGCATCAGTGCGCCAGGGCAGCCGCTTTTCCCGGCGCAAGGGCCAGTCAGGACGAGTCGGCGTCACCAGGCGGTTCGATCGCCATCCCGGGCTGCGCGGTAAGTGACTGGCAAGGCTGCATCCGTCACAAAAGTGGCTGGATGACTCTCGGCGAGCGCGTGCCATCGTTGCAGATGTCACGCCGATTTCTTGAGTACATCGGCATGGCGCCGACACGACCGAGCTAGTGGCAGCGGGCAGCAGCAATCGGCCTGCGGCATCGGTAATGCGGCCTGCAGCGGATCACACCCGAATCTCACTTGCAGCGCGAATGCAGTGCGCCGGCTCCAGCACCCGCCGATCAGATGCTAAGCCTGATCCACGCGTGGAAACGCAAGCAGGAAGCGCGCGCCTTCACCCGGCGCCGAAATGACGTCGACAAAACCGCCTGCCTGCCGCACGGCGCTGTAGACCTGCGCCAGGCCCAGGCCGGCGCCGCGGTTTGCACCCTTGGTGGTGAAGTAGGCTTCGAACAGGCGTGACTGCACCTGTTGATCCATCCCATGGCCATTATCGGCGACGGCGATGGTGACGTAGGCCCCGGCGGGTTTGGTCAGGCTTGCGTCGGCCTCGGTCACGCGTGCGTAGCCCGTCTCGACACGGATGATGCCGCCGCTGTCGCAGGCATCGCGCGCATTGATGACCAAGTTCAAGATCGCGCGTTCCACCGTGTGTCGGTCGACCATCGCGCAGCATCCGCCCGCATCGCTGTGCAACTGCAGCTGCAGGTCCGCGCCGATCACCTGCTCCAGCAGCGGGTTGAGCTGTTCGGCCAGGGCGGCCAGGTCGACCACTTCGGGGCTATACGGATATTGGCGCGAAAACCCGACCAGGCGCTGCGCCATGACCGAGCCGTGTTGAAGCGCCGCATCGGCGACGCCGAGCAGCTTGGCATCCTGTGCATCGATCTGCCCGCGTTGCACCACCAGATCGATCGCCGACGTGGCGGCCTGCAGCACGTTGTTCAAGTCGTGCACGACGCCGGCAAGCAATTGGCCGACTGCCTCGCCTTTCTGCGCCTGCTCGGAAATCTTCTCCGCAGCGCCTTGCGCAGCACGCGCGATATCCAGGTCGCCTTCGGTGCGCTCGTGCAGGTCGCGCAAGGTATGCAGCTCGGTCGACAGCGAACGCTCGCGCGTGCGTGCCAGCATCAGCGCGCCGATGGAGAATTCACGCTCTGCCTTCAGGGTGCGGTCCAGCGTGTGGAAGGCCGCCTCCAGTGCCCGGCGGTCAGAGATGTTCTTGCTGATCGCCAGGATGGCTTCGACATTGCCGAACTCATCGAACAACGGGCTGGTGACCACCTGCCAGGTCTGCCGGACGCCAACGAAATTGACGCAGGCCGCCTCGAACTCGTGCACCGTGCCATCGATCGATGCTGCCATTGCCGCATCCACCAAGTGCACGGACTCCGCCGGCCAGAACTCGCGCCACGGGCGGGAGAGCAACTGGGCCTGGTGGCTGGCGCCAAGGACGGTCAAGCCGTTGACGTTGACTGCCGTGATCCGCCCGTTGAGGTCGATCTCTTTGATGCAGTCTCGCGACAGTGCCACGATCTGCCGATACCGATCTCTCATCGCGGCGGTTTTCTCTCTCGGCTGATTAACGGAATTTTCGCAAACATTGCTGTCGCCGTGCACAAGAACACGGCACTGCTTCATGCTGCAGCAGGGCACCACGCTGAACCATTCACCGGACACTAGCGTACTGGTAGATGCCGGGCGCTGCGAAGAGGGAGCCAACGGCCGCCAGGTAAGGTCAGAAATGGCGGCAGACCGCCCTGGACAGGCAGCAGCGCTTTTTCTTTGCCAGCATCCCTGCAACAATGGTGGGCGCGTACAGCACTGCGAAAGTGGCGGAATTGGTAGACGCACCAGATTTAGGTTCTGACGCCGCAAGGCGTGGGGGTTCGAGTCCCCCCTTTCGCACCAGTGCAGCGCGGCCGTGAGTGTTCCGGCCGCCGCCACCCATGTAGACCACAGGTTTTTCTCGCCAGGCGTGCCATTGCACGCATCCCGCTGGCAGCGGCCGCCGTTATCGGCGAAACTACAAGGCTCGGCGGCTTTCTCGCCATCCGTCAACCCGCATCTTCCATCTCGTGCCGACGCCGTGCGCTGTCGGTGGCAGGAGTCAACATGCAAGCATCGATCGAATCCACCGGCAATCTGGAACGCCGCCTGACCTTCACCCTGCCGCAGGAGCGCCTGGAGACGCATGTCGGTGGCCGCCTGCGCGAACTTGCGCGGACCACCCGCATCAAGGGCTTCCGTCCCGGCAAGGTGCCGACCAAGGTCATCGAGCAGCGCTTCGGTCAGCAGGTGCGTGCCGAAGCGATGGAAGGCCTGCTGCGGGAGACCTTCGATTCGGCGGTGCGCGAGCATTCGCTGCGTCTGGCTGGCAACCCGCGGATCGACCAGGGCGAGAGCGACTTCGATTTCGTCGCCACCTTTGAAGTGGTGCCGGATTTCGGCGACATCGACGTGAGCCAGCTGTCGGTGGTGCGTCATACCGCCGAAGTGACCGATGCCGACATCGACCAGATGATCGAAAACCTGCGCCTGCAGCGCCGCACCTGGAACCCGGTCGAGCGCGGCGCGCAGGTCGGCGACCTGGTGGCGCTGGAGACCTGGTCGCAGGCCGGCGACGAGCGTCTGCCCGCCGAAGGCGTGGAGACCGGCAGCAGCGTGCTGGGCTCGGGCGTGATGTTCGACCAGATCGAAAAAGGCCTGGAAGGCCTGACCAAGGGCGAAGACAAGACCCTGACCATCGATTTCCCCGCCGAATGGCGCGTGCCGCCGCTGGCCGGCAAGACCGTGCAGGTGCACGTCAAGGCGGTCGAGGTGTCCGAGCCGGTGCTGCCGGTAGTGGACAAGGAGTTCATCAAGAGCTTCGGCGTGAAGAGTGGCGATGCCGAGCAGTTCCGCGCCGACATCCGCACCAACCTGGAGCGCGAGCTCAAGGGCGCGCTGATGAACCGCCTGCGCCGCGAAGTCGGCGAGCAGCTGATTGCCGCCTATGCGCACGTCGAAATGCCGCCGCGTCTGGTCGAGAACGAAGCGCGTTCGATGCTGGCCCAGCAGGTTGAGCAGGTTCGCCGCAGCGGCCGCGATCCGGGCCAGGTGCCGGACGACGCGCATCAGGGCTTCATGGACGCGGCGGCCAAGCGCGTGCTGGTCGGTCTGCTGGTGGGCGAGGTGGCCCGTCGCAATGAACTGCGTCTGGAATCCAAGCGCGTCAGCGAAACGCTGCGTCTGATCGCCTCGACCTACGAAGAGCCCGAACAGGTCATTGAGATGTACCGCAACGACCCCCAGTTGATGGGTGGGCTGCAGAGCCGTGTGATGGAAGAGCAGGTGATCGACTGGATCGCCGAGCGCGCCCAGCACACCGAGCAGCCGCTGTCGTTCCAGGACGCCATCCGGGTCTGAGGCGGTAGCAAGAGAACCGCGCCCTGCCGTCGTCAGGGTGCGGATATCGAACACGGGCGTCGGCACAGGCCGCTGCCACAACAGGAAGACCGATGAGCATTGTGACCAAAGCCCTGAACCTGGTGCCCATGGTGGTCGAGCAGACCAGCCGTGGCGAGCGTGCGTACGACATCTACTCGCGTCTGCTGAAGGAGCGTCTGATCTTCCTGGTCGGTCCCATCGACGACCATATGGCCAACGTCATCGTGGCCCAGCTGCTGTTCCTGGAAGCGGACAACCCGGAAAAGGACATCAGCATCTACATCAATTCGCCCGGCGGCGTGGTCACGGCCGGCATGGCGATCTACGACACCATGCAGTACATCAAGCCGGACGTGAGCACCATCTGCGTCGGTCAGGCTGCCTCGATGGGCGCGCTGCTGCTGGCCTCGGGCGCAGCGGGCAAGCGTTACGCGCTGCCGAACTCGCGCGTGATGATCCATCAGCCGCTGGGCGGCTTCCAGGGCCAGGCGACCGACATCGATATCCACGCCCGTGAAATCCTGACCCTGCGCTCGCGCCTGAACGAGATCCTGGCCAAACACACCGGCCAGTCGCTGGAAACCATCGCGCGCGACACCGAGCGCGACAACTTCAAGAGCGCGGTCGATGCGCAGGCCTATGGTCTGGTCGATCAGGTGCTCGAGCGTCGTCCGGAAGAGTCGATCCAGCCGTCTTGATCGCCAGGTCGCTGAAATTGCAGGAAAAACCGGCAGGGTCGGGTGGGGCGAATGTCCTCCCGACCCTGTGCTATTCTCGAAATCGAACCCCCGTGCATCGGGTGGGGTAACTGGGTAACAGAAGCATGAGCGAAGACCGCCAAGGTCGTTCCGGCGACAGCAACAAGATTCTCTACTGCTCGTTCTGCGGTAAGAGTCAGCATGAAGTCCGTAAGCTGATTGCCGGTCCCAGCGTGTTCATCTGCGATGAGTGCGTTGAGCTGTGCAACGACATCATCCGCGAAGAACTCGAAGAGAAGGCGCAGTCGGCACGTTCCAGCCTGCCCAAGCCGCGCGAGATCCTCGAAGTGCTGGATCAGTACGTGATCGGGCAGTTGCGCGCCAAGCGCACGCTCGCAGTGGCGGTGTACAACCACTACAAGCGCATCGAGAGCCGCAGCAAGAACGACGACGTCGAGCTGGCGAAGTCGAACATCCTGCTGGTCGGTCCGACCGGGTCGGGCAAGACGCTGCTGGCCGAGACGCTGGCACGCCTGCTCAATGTGCCGTTCACCATCGCCGATGCCACCACGCTGACCGAGGCCGGCTATGTCGGCGAGGACGTGGAAAACATCATCCAGAAGCTGCTGCAGAAGTGCGACTACGACGTCGAGAAGGCGCAGCAGGGCATCGTCTACATCGACGAAATCGACAAGATCTCGCGCAAGAGCGAGAACCCGTCGATCACCCGTGACGTGTCCGGCGAAGGCGTGCAGCAGGCGCTGCTGAAGCTGATCGAAGGCACGGTTGCCTCGGTGCCGCCGCAGGGTGGCCGCAAGCATCCGCAGCAGGAATTCCTGCAGGTCGACACCAAGAACATCCTGTTCATCTGCGGCGGCGCGTTCGCCGGCCTGGACAAGGTGATTCAACAGCGTTCCAACGACGCTGGCGGCATCGGCTTCGGTGCCAAGGTCAAGAGCAGCGAGCGCAAGCAGGAAGTCGGCAAGATCCTGGCCGAGGTCGAGCCGGAAGATCTGATCAAGTTCGGCCTGATTCCAGAATTCGTCGGCCGCCTGCCGGTGGTTGCAACGCTGGAGGAGCTGGACGAGCCGGCGCTGATCAAGATCCTGACCGAGCCGAAGAACGCCATCACCAAGCAGTTCAAGAAGCTGTTCGACATGGAAGGCGTGGAACTGGAGTTCCGCCCGGATGCCCTGTCCGCGATCGCCAAGAAGGCGCTCAAGCGCAAGACCGGTGCCCGTGGCCTGCGCACCATCGTCGAATCGGTCCTGCTGGACACGATGTACGAGCTGCCCTCGCAGGAAAATGTCAGCAAGGTGGTGGTGGACGAGTCGGTGATCGAGCACAAATCCGAGCCGTACCTGATCTACCAGGCGCAACCGGCTCCGGCCAAGGCCGCGTCCGGCGACTGAGTCCTGCGGCCGCGTTGCCCGGGCCTGGCCCCGCTCGCGGCTAAAGGCTTTCCGAGCGCTACTTGCAACACCTCGCCGATGGCCCCATAACGGGGCCATCGGCTTTTTTGTGCCTCTAAACCCCCATTCCTGCGGAGCGCCCCATGGCCCAGTCCCAATCAGAAGTTCTCGATCTGCCGGTGTTGCCGCTGCGCGACGTGGTGGTGTTTCCGCACATGGTGATCCCGCTGTTCGTCGGCCGTGACAAGTCGATGCGCGCGCTGGAAAAAGCCATGGAAGCGGACAAGCGCATCCTGCTGGTGGCGCAGAAGTCGGCCGAAACCGACGACCCGGCGGCCGGCGATCTGTATACCGTCGGCACCCTGGCGCAGGTGTTGCAGCTGCTCAAATTGCCCGACGGCACCATCAAGGTGCTGGTCGAGGGGCTGTCGCGCGTCACTGTTGACAAGGTCGTCGAACAGGACGGCGCACTGCAGGGCCAAGGCACCGAGGTCGAAGCCAGCGATGCCCGTGAGCCTCGCGAGGTGGAAGCGATCGCGCGCTCGCTGATGTCGTTGTTCGAGCAGTACGTCAAGACCAACCGCAAGCTGCCGCCAGAACTGCTGCAGACCCTGGCCGGCATCGACGAGCCGGGGCGCCTGGCCGACACCATTGCCGCGCATATCGGCGTGCGCCTGGCCGACAAGCAGCGCCTGCTGGAGATCACCGATATCGGTGAGCGCCTGGAGCTGTTGGTTGGCCTGGTGGACGGCGAAATCGACGTGCAGCAGCTGGAAAAGCGCATTCGCGGCCGCGTCAAGTCGCAGATGGAAAAGAGCCAGCGCGAGTACTATCTCAACGAGCAGATGAAGGCGATCCAGAAGGAACTGGGCGACCTGGACGACGCGCCGGGCGAGCTGGAAGAGCTGGCCCGCAAGATCGCCGAGGCGGGCATGCCCAAGCCGGTCGAGACCAAGGCCAAGGCCGAGCTCAACAAGCTCAAGCAGATGTCGCCCATGTCCGCCGAAGCGGCGGTGGTGCGCAACTACCTGGACTGGCTGCTGGGCGTGCCGTGGAAGAAGCGCACCAAGGTGCGCAAGGACCTCAAGGTGGCCGAAGACACGCTGGACGCCGACCACTATGGTCTGGACAAGGTCAAGGAGCGCATCCTTGAATACCTGGCAGTGCAGTCGCGCGTGAAGCAGATGAAGGGGCCGATCCTGTGCCTGGTCGGGCCGCCGGGTGTGGGCAAGACCTCGCTCGGCCAATCGATCGCCAAGGCGACCAACCGCAAGTTCGTGCGCATGAGCCTGGGCGGCATCCGCGACGAGGCCGAGATCCGCGGCCATCGCCGGACCTACGTCGGCTCTATGCCGGGCCGTTTGGTGCAGAACCTCAACAAGGTCGGCAGCAAGAACCCGCTGTTCCTGCTGGACGAGATCGACAAGATGTCGATGGACTTCCGTGGCGATCCGTCGTCGGCATTGCTGGAAGTGCTGGATCCGGAGCAGAACAATTCCTTCAACGACCATTATCTGGAAGTGGATCTGGATCTGTCGGAGGTGATGTTCGTCGCCACCTCCAACTCGCTCAATATCCCGGGCCCGCTGCTGGACCGTATGGAAGTGATCCGCATCCCCGGCTACACCGAGGATGAAAAGCTCAATATCGCCATGCGGTATCTGGTGCCCAAGCAGATTAAGGCCAACGGTTTGAAGCCGGAAGAGATCGAGATCGGTGGCGATGCGATCCAGGATGTCGTGCGCTATTACACGCGTGAGTCGGGCGTGCGTAACCTTGAGCGGGAAATCGCCAAGATCTGCCGCAAGGTGGTCAAGGAAATCTCGCTGGCCGGCCCGCAGCCGGCGGGCAAGAAAGCCGTGGCCAAGAAGGGCAAGCCAAAGGCGCTGGTAACGGTTGGCTCGAAGAATCTCGACAAGTATCTGGGTGTGCGTCGTTTCGACTTCGGTCGCGCGGAAGAAGAAAACGAGATCGGCCTGGTGACCGGTCTGGCATGGACCGAAGTCGGCGGCGAGTTGCTGCAGGTCGAATCCACGCTGGTGCCGGGCAAGGGCAACCTGATCCTCACCGGTCAGCTTGGCAACGTCATGAAGGAATCGGCATCGGCTGCGTTGTCGGTGGTACGTTCGCGCGCCGAACGGCTGGGCATCGATGTGGATTTCCTGCAGAAGCAGGACGTGCACGTGCACGTGCCTGACGGCGCCACCCCCAAGGATGGCCCAAGCGCGGGCATTGCGATGGTGACTTCGCTGGTGTCGATCCTGACCAAGGTGCCGATCCGTGCCGATGTGGCGATGACCGGCGAGATCACCCTGCGTGGCCGCGTCTCGGCGATCGGCGGGTTGAAGGAGAAGTTGCTGGCGGCATTGCGTGGCGGTATCCGCACGGTGTTGATCCCGGACGAGAATCGCAAGGATCTTGCCGACATCCCGGCGAACGTCACCCGCGATCTCAAAATCGTGCCGGTGAAGTGGATCGACGAAGTGCTGGACCTGGCGTTGGAGCGCCCGCTGGCACCGAAAAAGGCCGGCAAGGAAAAGGCGCGCAAGACTGCATCGCGCGTTGCCGTCCGCGGTAAGTCGCGCACCACTCCCGGCACGCGCGTCAAGCACTAACGCGCGCTGTCTAGGACATCCCGAAACAAGCCAAAACCCGCGTCGTTATTGGGTTTTGGCTTGCGTGCTGTTGGGGGCGCTGGTATAAATGCACGACTCGTGGGCGCGGCAAAATGTGATGCGTCACGCGATACCACTTGTGTCGGGTTCTTCGCTAACGGCAAGAGCGCCGATTGTCGATTCCGCGGCATCTGCCGCAAAGGGAGTTTCAAGAATGAATAAAACCGAATTGATCGATGGCGTTGCCGCTGCCGCTGACATCTCCAAGGCTGAAGCTGGCCGTGCTGTCGACGCGGTTGTGAGCGAAATCACCAAGGCGCTGAAGAAGGGCGACGCCGTCACCCTCGTTGGCTTCGGCACCTTCCAGGTCCGCGAGCGCGCTGAGCGTACCGGCCGCAATCCGAAGACGGGCGACAGCATCAAGATCGCCGCTTCGAAGAATCCTGCATTCAAGGCTGGCAAAGCCCTGAAGGATGCAGTAAACTAATCGACTCGCTAGGGTGCTTAGCTCAGCGGTAGAGCGTCTCCCTTACACGGAGAGGGTCGGGGGTTCGAAACCCTCAGCACCCACCACTAAGCACCAAGCAAAGTTTCAAGCGCGGAGCGGTAGTTCAGCTGGTTAGAATGCTGGCCTGTCACGCCGGAGGTCGCGGGTTCGAGTCCCGTCCGCTCCGCCAGTTACACCGAAGCCCCTGAGCGATTGGGGGCTTCGTTTTCTCCACAACATTCGCGCTGCGAATGCGGCGGGGGAAGATGTCCAAGTTTAAAGCGGAGCGGTAGTTCAGCTGGTTAGAATGCTGGCCTGTCACGCCGGAGGTCGCGGGTTCGAGTCCCGTCCGCTCCGCCAGTTGTACCCGAGCCCTCGGCCTTGTGCCGGGGGCTTTTTTTTGGCGTTTGTCGTGCGGTGAGTTTGGCGGTTGCAGCGCTGCAGACAGATGACCTGGGCATGGCGGAGTGGGTTCCATGTCTACCCTTCTCTTCCACCACGAGCAGGGCGCCGCGGCTTCTGCGCCGGGATCCAGTTTATGCATCGCCGCGCTGCGGCAGCGGGCGTCGGGCTGGGTGCTTGGCGTCAGGCGGGTTACACTGCGCGGCTCGCCCACAGGCCGTGATTTGCCAATGCTGCAGAAACTTCGCGACAAGACGTCAGGCTGGATCGCTACCGCCATCCTGGGGTTGCTGATGATTCCGTTCCTGTTCGTCATCGACAACAGCTACCTGGGCGGCATTGGCGCCAACAACGTGGCCAAGGTGCAGGCGCCACCGACGTGGTGGAAATCGGCACCGTCATGGTGGCCGGTCTCGCTGCTGTGGCAGCACCATGAAATCAGCACGCAAGATTTCCGTGCACGCTTCGAGCAGGCGCGCATGCAGGAACGTCAGCGCCAGGGCGAGAATTTCGACCCGCGCACGTTCGAATCCCGCGAGAACAAGCTGCAGGTACTCGACCAGCTGGTCGACGAACAAGTGGTCCGTCTGAGCGCCGAAGATGCCGGCATCGTGATCGGCGATGCGACGGTGCGCGACTACATCACCAACATCCAGGCGTTCCAGGTCGACGGCAAGTTCAGCCCCGACCAGTATCGCGCCGCGCTGGCACAGAGCACGCCGCCGCGCACGCCTGCGCAGTTCGACGCGCTGGTACGCGACAGCCTGCAGCAGTCGGTGATCCCGCAGGCCGTGGCCGAATCGGGGTTTGCAACCAAGGCCGAGTTCGAGCGCCTGCTCAAGCTGATGGGCGAAACGCGCGATGTGGAGTTGGCAATGCTGCCGGCGCCGGCGGCCGATACCGCCCCCGTCAGCGATGCGCAGATCAAGCAGTGGTACGACACGCATGCGCAGGACTTCCGTCAGCCCGAGACGGTGACCATCGAATATGTGGAGCTCAATGCCGCCACGATGCCGCCTGCCACGGCAGCCGACGAGGCGACGTTGCGCAAGCGCTATGAGGAAGAGAAGGCGCGCTTCGTCGAGCCGGATCAGCGTCTGGCGTCGCATATCCTGATTAGTGCCGGCAGCGATGCTGCCGCGCAAAAGGCGGCCGAGGCGAAGGCGGCAAAGCTTGCAGCGGAAGCCAAGCAGCCAGGCGCCGATTTTGCGGCACTGGCCAAGGCCAACTCGCAGGACCCCGGTTCCAAGGCTGCCGGTGGCGACCTGGGTTGGGTCGAGAAGGGCACCATGGTCAAGCCATTCGAAGACGCACTGTTTTCGATGAAGGCGGGCGACGTGGTCGGGCCGGTCAAGAGCGAGTTCGGTTATCACGTGATCCAGTTGCGTGAGGTCAAGGGCGGCCAGGGCAAGTCGTTCGAGCAGGTGCGTGACCAGCTTGCCGCCGAGCAGCTCAAGGCAGATGCCGACAAGGCATTTGCAGACGTGAGCGGCAAGTTGGTGGATCAGGTCTATAAAAATCCCACTGCGCTGGAGCCTGCGGCCAAGCAGGTCGGCCTGCCGGTGCAGACGCTGGGCCCGTTCTCGCGGAACACGGCCAGCGGCATTGCCGCCAACCCGGCGGTGCTGCGTTCGGCGTTTTCCGAAACGCTGGTGCAGGACGGGACGGTGAGTGACCCGATCACCATCGCGCCCAACCACAGCGTGGTGCTGCGTGTGACCAATCACACCGCCGAACAGGCGTTGCCGATGGACAAGGTGCGAGACAAGGTGATTGCCGCGGTCCACGCCGATCGCACTGAAAAAGCGGCTGCTGCTGCGGCCGATGCGCTGCTGGCGCGCGTGCAGAAGGGCGAGACCCTGCAGGCACTGGCTGCAAGCGAGAAGCTGCAAGTGCAGCCGATTCCGGGGTTGCCGCGTACCGCGCCGATTCCGACGCCGGCTGCAAACCGCGCAATCTTCAGTGCCCCGCGTCCGACTGCAGGCAAGCCATCGGCAGGAAAGGTGGAGCTCGATGGCGGTCGTTTCGCGGTCTTCGTCATCAGCAAGGCGACGCCGGGCGACCTCAAGCAGATGCCGGCCGAACAGCAGACGATGCTGCGCGAGCAGCTGAGCCAGATCGATGGCAACAACGCCGCGCAGGCCTATGTCAAAGAAATGCGCAAGCGGTACAAGATCCAGATCGAAGAAGCGCAGCTGTAAGGTTGCGCTGTCGGATGGTGTCAGGAACGAGCCCGGGTAACCGGGCTTTTTCTTTGCTTGTCACTGGGCCCCGAACAGTCCGAAGGTGCGGTGGTGTCTTCGCCTGTGCCAGCGTTTGGCGCATGCAGGACCTGCTGCCTGGATTCGGAAAGACGCTTCCAGGCAAGGCAGTTCGGTGGCAATGGCGCGCATGGCCCGCGCTCGGGCGGCGTTGCAAGCTATCCAGTGCAGGATTGCCGGGCACGAGCGGCCGGCCGGGTCGTTACGCACTGCGCGTAGTGTTGTGGTGGTAGCGGCCGTAGCCGCGAGGGGCCGTTCCCGGTAACGCCCCCTCGCGGCCAGGGCCGCTCCTGCGAGAGCGCGATGGCTATGGCGGTTGGGACTTCGGCACTCGGCACCGGAACAGTGGGGGCGCCGACCGGTGCGCCCTCAGGGCGCGTCGTTGAACGACAGCACCATGCCCGGCTTCAGTACCGCGCGCTTGTCCAGGCCATTGCTGGCAAGCAGGGTGGCCACGGTGATGCCGTAGCGGCGGGCAATGGCCCAGGCAGATTCGCCGTTGCGAACCGTGTGGGTCCGGGCGGGCGCGCCGGACGCCTTGGCTATCGCAGCACTGTTGGTGGCGGCGGCGCCGTCATCCGTGGCCATCATCGGAGTCGTCGAGGCGACGACGGCACCGCTGGAACCGGGCTGCGCGGGCGCTGCCGGAGCCAGGACATGGACGCCCCTGGGGGCCGCGCGCGCACCTGCCAAGGCAGGGTTCAGGCGGGCCAGCAGTTGCGGCTCGATGGCACGCTGCCCGGCCCAGGTGTTGAGGCTGGTGCCGGCGGGGAGTGCGTGCTCGGTCAGTACGGGCACCTGGCGGTCCAGCGAGGTCAGTAACGTGCCCTGTTGTTGCGCGTGGTCCAGGACACAGGCCAGTGCATGCAATTTTTCGACGTAGTCGTAGGTGACCTTGGACATGCCGGGCAGTTGCGACGGGCTGGCATTCTGGGCATTCACCCCGGCGCTGCGCATTGCCTGCAGCACGCGGTACTCGCCGGCGTTGTACGCCATCAGCGCCAGTCGCCAGTCGCCACCGAACATACCGTACAAGGTCTTGAGATAGCGCACCGCCGCAGTGGTGGAATCCACCGCCGACAGTCGGCCATCGTATTGCGCGCCCACCGGTACATGGTGGTTACGTGCAGTGGTGGCGACAAACTGCCACAGGCCCGCAGGGCCGCTGCCGTTACGTGCACCGGGGCGATAGCCGCTCTCGACGAAGGGAATCAGCGCGAATTCCGTCGGCATGTCTGCGGCGCGCAATTCATCGACGACATAACCGAACAGCGGCAGGACATCCTGCGCATCGTCGGCCAGGCGGGCCGGGGCGCGTGAGAAGTGCTGCTCCCAGCGCGTGTCGCTGTGTTCGCTGTCGCAGCCGGGATCGGCGCGGCCGTCCAGAAATGCCGAAAAGATCTCCCGCCCGTTACGCATGCTGGGGGCGGTGGGCGATGCGGTGGGGCCGTCTGCGGGTTTCAGGCGGGCTGCGTCGTTGGACGAGGCCGCTGCCGGTGCAGTGGCCGCAAACGCGGCCAGCACTGCCAACACCAACCGCCTCATGCGCGAAATTCGTCTTTCCAGCGCCGAAGTTCGGCGAATACGTCTACTTCGGAGGATACCGCTGCAGTCGCGCGCGTTGTGACTGCGGCGCGGATCTCGGGGCGGTTGGTACGTAAGAACGGATTGGTGGCCAGTTCACTCTTGAGCGAAATCGGCAGGGTAGGACGGGCTGCATGACGCATGGCCTGGGCTTCCTGTTGACGGCGCTGCAAGGCAGCGTTGGTGGGATCGACGTGCAGCGCAAAGGCCGCGTTGGCCAGGGTGTATTCGTGGCCACAACACACAAGCGTATCGCCAGGCAGGGAGGCCAGGCGCTGCAACGAGTCGAACATCTGGGGAGCGGTACCTTCGAATATCCGCCCACAGCCTAGGCTGAACAGGGTATCACCGCTGAACAGGTGGGTGTCCGTCACGAACGCGATATGGGTGCGGGTGTGGCCGGGAACGTCCAGCACCTCCAATGCCGTCCCCAATAGCGTCAGGCGCTCGCCCTGACCGACCGGATGCGCGTCGCCGGGAATGCGCTCGTCGTCAGGCCCGAACACCTCCAGGTCCGGCCAGCGCTGCTGAAGCGTGGTTACGCCGCCGACATGATCGGCGTGATGGTGGGTCAACAGGATGGCCGTGGGCACCACGCCATCGTGCTGTGCGGCAGCAATGACCGGCTCGGCCTGCCCGGGATCGACAATGACGGCGCGGCCATCCGCGGCGACAAGCGCCCAGATGTAATTGTCATCGAATGCGGGCAGGGCGATCAGTCGCATAGAATCGGGACCATGCCTGCCACGTCATTCTCCCGTCAAGCTGGTGTCTCATCCTGGTTTGATACGGGGGCGGGGCGCGGCCTGCTCCAGTCCGAGCGTCGCCTGGCACTGGAGGCGCTGCAGACGCGTCCCTCCCAGCCGTGGTTGTGGCTGACGCCGACCAAGGATCTGCCACCACGCGAGTCGCTGGATGGGCGCGGGCTGCGCCTGTTCCGCAGTGCGGGGCGGTTCGCCGGCGATGCACGCTGCACCATGCCGTTCCCGCTGCCAACCGAAAGCCTGCAGGCCATCGTGGTGCAACATGCCGTGGTTGGCGGTGCGGCGGATTTCCTGAGCGAGTGCGAGCGGCTGTTGATGCCGGGTGGCCGGCTGTGGCTGTTTACGCTCAACCCGCTGAGCCCCTACCGGTTTCATTGGGCGCGTCGCGGCCCGGTGGCCTTGCGGCCGGATCGCTGGCGGCTGCTGGCGCAGCGCGCCGGCCTGCATTGCGTGGAAACAGAGCGCTACCTGGGGCCGATCTGGCGTGTCGGGCGCGGCTCCTCCGATCCTGGCCGCGCTCCGTGGCGCGCGGTGTATTTACTTGAAGTGGAAAAGCGCGCCTCGGCACCGATCGCGCCCACACCGATTGCGCTGCCGTCGCGTTGGCCGCAACCGGTGGCCACGATCTGACTGACCTTTGCCTCATTGCAACTCTTGGAACCTGATGAAATCAATTGAAGTGCATACCGACGGCTCCTGCCTCGGCAACCCCGGGCCGGGTGGCTGGGCAGCGCTGCTGCGTTACAACGGCCGCGAAAAGGAACTGGCCGGCGGCGAAGCGGTGTCCACCAACAATCGGATGGAGCTGATGGCGGCGATCATGGCCCTGGAAACGTTGACCGAGCCATGCCAGATCGTGCTGCATACCGATTCGCAATACGTGCGCCAGGGCATTACCGAATGGATGTCCGGCTGGGTGCGCCGCGGATGGAAAACTGCCGGCGGCGATCCGGTCAAGAACCGCGAGTTGTGGGAGCGGCTGCACGCGGCAACCCATCGCCATCGCATCGATTGGCGCTGGGTGAAGGGGCACAATGGCGACCCGGACAACGAGCGCGTCGACGTGCTCGCCCGCAACCAGGCCATCGCCCAGCGCGGTGGCGCTGCAACTGCGTAAGAGGATTCATGCGTCAGATCATTCTCGATACAGAAACCACTGGCCTGGAATGGCGCAAGGGCAACCGCGTCGTCGAAATCGGTGCGGTGGAGCTGCTGGAGCGACGGCCCAGCGGCAACAATTTCCATCGCTATCTGAAGCCGGACTGCGACTTCGAGCCCGGGGCACAGGAAGTGACCGGGCTTACCCTGGAATTCCTGGCCGACAAGCCGCTCTTCAGCGATGTGGTGGAGGAATTTCTTGCCTACATCGACGGTGCGGAGCTGATCATCCACAACGCCGCATTCGACCTGGGCTTTCTGGATAACGAGCTCTCGCTGCTGGGTAGCGGCTATGGCCGCATCACCGATCGTGCCAGCGTGACCGATACCTTGATGATGGCGCGCGAGCGTTACCCGGGGCAGCGCAACTCACTGGATGCCTTGTGCAAGCGCCTGGGCGTGGACAACTCGCATCGCCAGCTGCACGGCGCCCTGCTCGATGCGCAGATCCTGGCCGATGTCTACATCGCGCTGACCTCCGGGCAGGAAGAGATCGGCTTTGCCAGCGACGATGCCGGCCAACGCTCCGAGGACGGCAGCGGCATGATCACCTTCGACCCGGCCTTGTTGTTGCCGCGGCCGCGGGTCGTGGTCACCGCGTCGGAAACGCAGGCGCACGAGGCGCGGCTGGCGCAGTTGCGCAAGAAAGCCGGTCGTGCACTGTGGGATGCGCCGGTTGAGGAGGTTGCTGCGGCAGGCTAGGACGGCTGCGCCGGGGGCGTCTGCCGTCACGCGCTCGTGGCATACACCATGACGGGCCTGTGCCGGGTGCAGCACGGCGCTGTGTTAGGCGATCCGCGCCGACGTCCGAGGCCGACGGCGCGCAGCCTTGCTCAGTAGCTGCGCACCAGGATGGCGGTGATGTTGTCCGAGCCGCCGCCATCCAGTGCCGCGGCCACCAGGCATTCCACGCACTCCTGCGCGCTGCAGTCGGCCTGCGACAGGGTTGCGGCGATGGCGGCATCGTCCACTTCCTCGGTCAGGCCGTCGCTGCACAGCAGTAGCTGCATGCCGGATTTGAGTTCGCCCTGCATGGTGGCAACGTTGAGGTGCGCCGGGTCGGTGACGCCCAGCGCCTGGGTCACCACATTGCGATGCGGATGCGCGCGCGCCTGCTCGCTGGTCAACGTGCCCTGGGCGATGAGTTCCTGCACATAACTGTGGTCCTGGCTCAACTGCGCCAGCCGGCCGTCGCGCCACAGATACGCGCGGCTGTCGCCGACCCAGGCCACTTCGAAGCGCTGGCCCAGCACGCGTGCGGCGACCACGGTGGTGCCCATCGGCAACGTGTCGTTGCAGCGCCGCGAGGTCTTGATGATTTCTTCGTCGGCGATGCGCACGGCCTGGGCGAGCGGGGTGCCGGCGCGGACTTCGCGCACGATGGTCTCGCGCGCCAGGGCACTGGCCACCTCGCCGCAGGCGTGACCGCCCATGCCGTCGGCCACCAGCCACAGCCCCAGCTCGCTGTCGCCGTAATAGGTGTCCTCGTTGAGGTCACGGCGCAGGCCGACGTGGGTGAGGTGTCCGAATTCGAGCATGGGGCCAGTCGCCAGGGAGAAGATGCGCCACCATCATCGCGGCCGGGACGGCCAGCAGCAACCGAGCCATTGCCGGTGCCGCAGCGCCGGTTCACGCCGGGCCGGCAGGCGGTGACGCCAACGCTGGCCCAGGCCGCTTGTGGCCCGGCGCGTGTGCCCGTATGATGCACGGCCCCAGGACACTGGGGACCATCTGGAGAGGTGGCAGAGCGGTTGAATGTACCTGACTCGAAATCAGGCAGGCGTTTATAGCGCCTCGGGGGTTCGAATCCCCCCCTCTCCGCCAGATTCGCATCAGCCCCCGCAAGGGGGCTTTTGTTTATGCGTCGCAGCCGGCTGTGGCTGCGATGACTACAATCCGCTCGATCCCCGTTGGAGGCCTGTCATGTCCGAGATCCTGGTGCCCGTGTCCTTTGGTGAGCTGCTCGACAAGATTGCGATCCTGCAGATCAAGTCCGAGCGCATGAGCGATGCGGCCAAGCTGGCGAATGTGCGCAACGAGTTGTCCGCGCTGGAAAACAGCTGGATGGCGCATCCGGCCGCCGGCCACGACATCGTGCGTCTGCGCGCCGAGCTCAAAGCCGTCAACGAGCGGCTGTGGGTGATCGAGGACGACATCCGGCTCAAGGAACAGGCGCAGACCTTCGACGACGGCTTCGTGCAGCTGGCACGCAGCGTGTACATCGAAAACGACGAGCGTGCGCGGATCAAGAAGCAGATCAATCTGGCGCTGGGCTCGTCGTATGTGGAAGAGAAGTCCTATCAGGATTACCGCGCGACCGGCGCCTGAGGCAGTGATCGGGTGATCGCGCTGGCGTACGTCAGTGGGGCCGCAGGGCCGGCGGTGCGTGTCCCGGCGGCTGGCGATCAGGGCGTTGCCCATTGCCTCGCGGGGCGATGAGGTCGCTGCGTCGCATTTGCGCACCGCGCAACACGCCGGTTCGCGCGTGCCTGCAGCGGCCAACGCTCAGCGCGGATGATCGGCGCGATAGCGTTCGAATGCGGCAATCGCGTCGTCGACGGTAATCAGCGACATCACCTCGTCGAACTCGATCTTAGTGCCCCAGCTGAGCTGCTCGGCCGGTTTGCCCAGGTATTTGCGCGCGGCCGCGTCGTAGCGGTCCACGCAATAGCGCACATCCGAGTAAGGCCCGCTACGTCTGGGGTTGCTGGCCGCGTGCAGGCCAAGCACCTTGGTGCCCATCGCGTTGGCGATGTGCATCGGCCCCGAATCGGGGGTGACCACCAGGTCTGCGCGGGCAAGCAGCGCGGGGAGCTGCTTGAGCGTGTCCTTGCCGACCAGGTCCAGTACCGGCGCGCGCGTGGCGGCGACGATGGCGTCGGCCGTGCTGCGTTCCAGTGCGCTGCGGCCGCCGCACAGCACGATGCGCCAACCTTGCGCCGCCGCGTGATCGGCCAGCGCCGCGTGGCGCTCCGGGTACCAGTTACGACGCACATGGCTGGAGCAGGGCGAAATCATCAGCACCGGGCAGCCGTCGCCCTCCCACTGCGCGCGTGCCCAGGCGTGCGCCTCGGCGGGCACCGGCAGGTCCCAGCGAACCTGCGTCTGGCGCAGGCCCAGCGGCTCGGCGAAGCTGCCGATGGCATCGAGTACGTGGATGCCCGGGCGGTCGGGGATGCGCTCGTTGACGAATAGCCCGTGCAGATCCTTGGAGCGGCTGCGGTCGTAACCGATACGCCGGCGCGCCGGCACGAACGCCGACAACACGTTGGCGCGAAAGGCCACCTGCATTTGCAGCAAGGCGTCGAAGCGCCCCGGCGGCGCCAGCGACCGGCGTAATGCGCGCATGCCGGCCACGCCGCTGCGTTTGTCGTAGGCATGGAACTGCACGCCGGGAAGGCCGTCGAGCAGCTTGAGGCCCGCCTGGTCGATGATCCAGTGCAGCTGCGTCTGCGGGAAACCGGCTTGCAGCGTGCGCACCAGCGGCACCACATGGGTGACATCGCCCAGGGCGGACAAGCGCAGCAGACACAGCGATGCAGGCGTTACAGCCATGGTGTTGTTAGACTCGATAGATGGTTTCTTTCGACGCCACCGAAGCGCTGACGCCGTAC
>NZ_JSZE01000119.1 GCF_000802365.1 Xanthomonas cannabis pv. cannabis | reverse complement strand
CGACCAGCGCTTCGACGATCTTGCGCAGCTGGCGCACCGGAATGCGCTCGATCAGCAGGTTCTGCAGCACGCGCACCACCACCGACAGCGGCAGCGCCTTGGGGGTGAGGTCCTCGACCATCTTGGGCGCCGTCTTGGCCAGGGTTGCCAGCAGCTGCTGCACTTCTTCGTGGCCGAGCAGTTCCGGGGCATGTTCGCGGATCAGGTGCGACAGATGCGTGGCCACCACGGTGGCCGGGTCGACCACGGTATAGCCCATCGATTCGGCATAGGCGCGCTGATGCGGCTGGATCCAGGTGGCGTCCAGGCCGAACGCCGGGTCCTTGCCGGGAATGCCGTCGAGCTGGCCGAGCGCACCGCCCGGGTCCAGCGCCAGCTCGCGGTCGGGGTAGATTTCGGCGGTGGCCACCGGCACGCCGTGCACCAGCAGCCGATACGCGTTGGCGGACAGCTCCAGGTTGTCGCGGATATGCACCGGTGGCACCAGGAAACCGATGTCCTGGGTGAGCTTGCGGCGCACGCCCTTGATGCGCGCCATCAATTCGCCGCCCTGGTGCTTGTCCACCAGCGGGATCAGCCGGTAGCCCACTTCCAGGCCCAGCGGGTCGATCGGGCGCAGTTCGTCCCAGCTCAGTTCCGCGCTGGCCTGGGCGGCAGTGGCCGCCGCAGCCGCCTGCGGGTCGGCGGCCGCATCGCCTGCCGCCGGCGCCACCAGGCTGCGCTTGTACATTTTCCAGGCGATCACGCCCAGGATCAGGCCCAGCGTCAAAAACGCGACGTTCGGCATGCCCGGCACCAGGCCGACCAGGCCCAGGATCGCCGCAGCCACCGCCAAGGCGCGATGCTGGCCGAACACCTGGCTGACCATCGCCCCGCGCATGTCCTGCGCCCGCGAGGCGCGGGTCACCAGCAAGGCCACCGAGGACGACACCAGCAAGGCCGGCAGCTGCGCCACCAAGCCGTCGCCGATCGACAGCAGGGTGTAGGTGGAGGCGGCATCCACGAAGCTCATGCCGTGCTGGAACATGCCGACGGCCATGCCGCCGACCAGGTTGATGAACAGGATCAGGATGGCGGCGATGGCGTCGCCGCGGATGAACTTGTTGGCACCGTCCATCGCACCGTAGAAGTCGGCTTCCTCGCGGACTTCCTCGCGGCGGGCCTTGGCTTCCTCGCGCGTCAGCAAACCGGCGTTGAGGTCGGCGTCGATGGCCATCTGCTTGCCGGGCATGGCGTCCAGGATGAAGCGCGCGGTCACTTCCGACACGCGCCCGGCACCCTTGGTGATGACCACGAAGTTGATGATGGTCAGGATCGCGAACACCACGATACCCACGGCGTAGTTGCCGCCGATGACGAACTGGCCGAACGCCTCGATGACCTTGCCGGCCGCGGCGTGGCCGTCCTGGCCGTTGATCAGGATCACGCGGCTGGAGGCGACGTTCAGCGCCAGCCGCAGCATCGTGGTCATCAACAGCACGATCGGGAAAATGGTGAATTCCAGCGGGCGCTGCACATACACCACCGCCAGCAGCACCATCAGCGAGATGGCGATGTTGAAGGTGAACAGCGCGTCCAGCACCGGCGCGGCCAGCGGCACCATCAGCATGGCCAGCATGGCCATCAGGGCGAGCGGGGCACCCAGGCCGTTGCGCAGCAACTCCATAACGCGGCGGGCGTTCATCGGGGCGGGTTGGGCGCTCATGCGCTGGCCCCCTTGCCGAACTCATCCACGTCCAGCGACGGCAATTCCGGCATCGGGCCGCCGTTCCACCCGCGCAACTGGTAGACGTAGGACAGCACCTGGGCCACGACCGAATAGAGTCTCACGGGAATTTCCTTGCCGATTTGGGCTTCCCTATACAAGGCGCGTGCCAAAGGCGGGGCGGTGACGATCGCGACCCGGTGTTGTTCGCCCGCTTCGCGGATGCGGAAGGCCATCTCGTCCACGCCCTTGGCCACCACGATCGGGGCGCGCATCTTGCCGCCTTCGTACTTGAGCGCCACCGCGTAGTGGGTCGGGTTCATCAGCACCACGTCGGCCTTGGGCACCGCTTCCATCATCTGCCGCTGCGACATCTGCATCTGCATCTGGCGGATGCGGCCCTTCACCTCCGGGCTGCCCTCGCTTTCCTTCATCTCGCGCTTGATCTCTTCGCGGGTCATCTTCAGCTTCCGCAGCCAGTTCCACTTCTGGTACGGCGCGTCGATGGCCGCCAGCAGCACCAAGGCGCCTGCGGTGTAGAACAGCAGGCTCTTGGTGAAGTCCAGGCCGTTGCCCACCGCCTGTTCCAGCGGCTGGTTCACCAGCGCGCGCAGGCCGGGCAGGCTCTTGGAGATGCACAGCCAGGCGGCCAGGCCGACGAACAGCAGGCGCAGCACCGACTTGACCAGCTCGGCCAGGCTGTTGCTGCCCCACATGCGCTTGATCCCGTTCATCGGGTTGAGCTTGGTGAGGTCGGGCATGATCGCCTTGCTGGAAAAATGCAGGCCGCTCATCATCAGCGGCCCGGCCAGCCCGGCCAGCAGGCACACGCCGATCAGCGGCAGCATCACCCACAGCAACTGCAGCAGCAGGTCGCCGAAATGGCCGAACAGCGCCATCGGGTTTTCGCGCATCTTGGGGTCGGGGCTGAGTGCGGTCTTCATCCAGACCGCCGCGCCATCGCCAATGCCGCCGGCCAGTGCCATCAACCCGAACACGCCGGCGCCAAACACCGCGGCGGTGGACAGCTCACGCGATTGCGGGAAGTTGCCTTGCTCGCGGGCCTCGCGCAGGCGTTTTTCGGTGGGAAGCTCTGTACGCTCGCCGCCGTCTTCGGACTCGGACATGGGGGTGCCGGTGGGGGATTACGCCCGTTGATGCAAGCGGCATTCCAGAACCGCGACCGCCAGCCCCGGACGCCGGCAGCGACACAGCGTGCCAAGCTGCAGGCGGCGATCGTCCTGGACCGTTCACCCGCTTTGCCGCTCTGCCGCCAGCTCGCCCAGCGGCCGAGCAGGGCACGCGCAACGCGCCGACGCGCCCCACGGGGAGCCTGGGTCCCCGGTGCATGGGCCGCGCGCTCAGGCCACCGAAATCTCCGGTTCCTCCGGCTCGATGCGGTTGCGGCCGTGGCGCTTGGCCCGATACAAGGCCGCGTCCGCACGCGCCAGCAGGGTGGCGGCGGTGTCGCCGACGCGGTACCACGCCACGCCGATCGAGCAGGTCACCTGCAGCGCGCGCGCAGCGCCTACTTCGTAGGGCGACAGGCTGATCGCCTCGTGGATGGCGCGCAGCCGATGCTGGCCCTGACGGGTCATGCCGGGCAGCAGCAACAGCAGTTCTTCGCCGCCGTACCGGCCCACCTTGTCCGAATCGCGCAGGCAGGCGGTAAGCCGCGCGCCCACCTTGGCCAGCACCGCATCGCCGACCAGGTGGCCATGTTCGTCGTTGACCTGCTTGAAGTGATCCAGGTCGATCAACACCACCGCCAACGGCTGTTCGGCTTGCGCGCAGGCCTGCAGTTCCTCGCCCATGGCCTCGAGAATGCCGGAGCGGTTGAGCAGGCCGGTGAGCGCGTCGTGGCTGGCCTTCAGCGCCAGCGCGGCGCGTGCGCTTTCCAGCTCGTGCTTCTCGCGTTCGAGCTGATAGGTGCGCTCGGCCACCAGCTCGGCCAGCATGCGCTCGCGCGCCATCAAATGACGGTGGCGCCAGCTCCACAGGCCGATCAGCAGGCCGCTGCCGATCAGCAGGTACAAGGCAATCGCCGGCGGGCTGCGCCACCACAGCGGCGCCACCGCAAAGGCCAGGTCCACGACCGGCGAGGCGGTGCGCCGATAGCGGTCCAGCACCTGCACCTGCAGGCGGAAGTGCCCGGACGGCAGCGGTGGTTGGTCGATCGACAGGTCGTCGCTCTGGATCCATTCGTCGTGCAGGCCGAGCAGGCGATAGCGCACGGTCAGGCGGCTCGGGTCGTCGTAGACCTCCATCGTGGACAGTTCGATATGCAGCGGTTTGTCGCTCCAGCCCAGCAGCTGCCCGCTGCGGATCGGGACGCCGCCGCGGCTGACGCTGTCGATCCGCACGCTGGGCTGGCGATCGTCGAACAACCGTGCCGGGTCGGCCAGATGGCTGACGCCGCGCGCGGTGCCGATCCACACCGACCCATCCGGATCCTCGGCGAACGCCGCTTCGGACACGTCGTCCCAGATCAGCCCCTGCGACTGCGACAGATGCGCCCAGCGCTCGCCGTCATAGACCTCCACGCCACGCGCATGGCCCACCCAGATCCTGCCCACGCTGTCGCCGCGCAACAGGTACACACCCACATCGCGCAGCGCGTCGTCGCTGATGGCCTGCAGGTCCACACCGTCGGCCAGCACCATGCCGTGCCAGACGCCGGGGCGGTAGAAGGCCAGCCACACTTCGCCGCTGTCGCTGATATGGAACTTGCTCACCCACGGCTCGGCATCGCCACCGTTGACCTTCACCGGCACCTTGGTCCAGTGCGCGCCGCGCAGCCGGAACAGACCATTGGCGCTGGACACCCACAGCGTGCCGTCGGCGGTCTGCTGGATATCGGTGTAGGCAATGGCGGGCATGCCGGCAACCGGCTGCAGCGCGCCGCCCTCGAGCGGGCGCTCGATCACGAACAGTCCGCCGGCGGTGAGGATCCATAGCCGGCCTTGCCGATCCAGGAGCAGGCGTCTGGCGGTGCGCGGGAGTTTGGCCACCTCGGCGTTGCGACCATCGGGCCAGAAGCGCTGCAGGTGGCCGGCCGAGTTGAGCGTCCACAGGCTGCCGTCGCTGCTGCGCTGCATGCCCACGATCTGGATGCCGGCTTGCGGCAGCGCCGGTGCAAAGCGTCCGCCCGGGTGCGCCTGTCGTCCCACGCCGTGCTCGTTGCCGACCAGCAACGCGTGCTGCGCATCGCGTGCAATGGACCAGGTCGGGGCGGGCGGCATGCCCTGTGTGGCGTCCCAGTTCTCGATCCATTCGTAGCCGGCCCAACGCACCAGGCCTTCGCCGTCCACGGTCATCCAGAGGTCGCCGTCGCGATCGACCACGATCGCGTCGCTGCTGCCCGGTGGCAGCCCGTTGCCGGCGCCGAAGGTCCGCCAGCGGCCGTGTTCCCAGCGCACCAGGCCATCGTTGCGGCGCACCAGCACGCGTCCTTCGCGATCCAGCACCAGCGGTGCCTGTCGTCCGACCGTGCTGCCGTCCAGCAGCGGCAGCGGCCGCACGCGGAAGCGGTCGTCACCCGGCGCGCGGTGGAGCAGGGTCCCGGCGCCGCGGGCCCACAGCCCGCCGTCGCGATCGCGCAGCACGCTGGACCAGCGATCCTCCGGCACGCCCTGGTCGGGGCCATAGACCTGCACCCGGCGTTGCGCGTCGATGGCGCACAGCTTGCGCGCGCACCCCACCCACAGGGCGTCGCCCTCCACCGACAGACTCATCGCCTTGGACAGTTCCGGCACCCGCACCCGCGTGGCGGTGTCCAGTAGGTAGTCGCTATGCCACTTGCCGTTGCTGCGCGGGCGCAGCACCTCCAGTTCGCCGCCGTTGAGCATCACGGTGCCCCACGACGGGCTGGCCAGCAGTATGCCGTCCTGCAGATGCTCGGCCTCGTCGCGGGCAAGCTTGCGGAAGCCATGTTCGTCGCCGACGAACAGCGCCTGGAACCCGGCAACCCACAGGCGACCGTCCGGCGCTTCGCTCATGGCGGTGATCGGTTCGTTGCGCAGGCCGTCCAGCGGAACCTGCTGAAAGATGCGGCCGTTGTAGCGATACAGGCCGCTCTCGGTGCATACCCACAGCAGGGTATGACGGGTCTGCAGCAGGCAGGTGCCGGCCAGGCCGAGCAGGCCCTGATCGTGGGCGTAGCGCCGAATGCTGGCGCTTTGCGCACCAGCCAGGTCCGCAAACGACAGCAGGGCCAACAGCAGCACCGCGGTCAGCGGTGGCACTCGGCCTGACGACCTCGATTGGCGGTGCAGGAACCCCACGGGCGTTTCGATCTCCCACGCATCCAAGCGTATGGTCCGCGCCCTCGCGCGGACGTCTCACGCTTGCCATTGGCGGCCCCATCCCAGGCCACGATCTATCGACTAGCGGCTGTGCATGCGATTTACTTTAATTGCATTTGACAATCGATCGACGCGGTGAATCAGCGGGCCGGACCGTGCCGCAGTCCTGTCGTGGAACGGCCGAGACCAGCGTCAATGCACGATCTGGATCGCGGTCAGGGCTTTAGCGCAAAACTGGACGCCAGGGCGGCGGGGGGCTGGCGCGGCGCATCCATCACGCCGCTGGCCAACCAGCGCGCCGTGCGCTGGACCGGCACTTGTGGCAGCGAGGGCGCGCACGCCATGTCGGTGCACACGCCGGCCCTGCGCAGCGTTGCCACCGCGCTGCGCCGGTCGGATCAGTCGAGATGACCGGCCGGTGCGGCAGGGCGCACCGGCCCATGGTCGTAGTCGATGCGATTGCGGCCGCTGCGCTTGGCGGCGTACAGCGCTGCATCGGCGCGGGCCAGCAATTGTTCGAGGGTTTCGCCGGGCTGGAACCAGGCCACGCCGATCGAGCAGGTGACATGCAGCCAGCCGCCATCGATGGGGTAGTCGCCGCAGATGCCGCGGTGCAGGGCATCCAGCCGATGCGTGGCCTCCTGCGTCAGCCCCGGCATCAGCGCCAGCAATTCCTCGCCGCCGTAACGGCCGATGCGGTCCTCGCCACGCACCAGCGTATCCATCCGCCGGCCCACCCCGGCCAGCACCGCATCGCCGGCCAGGTGGCCGTGCTGGTCGTTGACCAGCTTGAAATGGTCCAGGTCGATCAGCACCACCGCCAACGGCCGCGCCGTCGCATCGGCGCGTTCCAGCATGTCGCGCAGGGCCGCGAGGATGCCGGCGCGGTTGAGCAGGCCGGTGAGTTCGTCATGGGTGGCCTTGAGCGCGAGCGCGGCACGGGCCGATTCCAGATCGCGCTTGTCCTGCTCCAGTTCGGCGGTGCGTTCGGCCACCAGCTGCTCCAGCTCGTGCTTGCGGCGTAGCAGCTTGGCGGTACGCCAGCGCAGCAGCGCGATCACCGCTGCAATGGCCAGCACCCCATAGCCGATCAGTGCGGGGATGCCGCGCCACCAGGGTGAGCGCAGCACGAAGTGGAACCGCGCCACGGCGCTTGCGCTGCGTTGATAGGCATCCAGCGCCTGCACCTCGAGCGTGTAACGGCCCGGTGGCAGCAGTGGGTAGGTGAGATGGCTGAGCGAGGTGGTGGTCCAGCGCGCCTGATGGCCTTCCACGCGATAGCGGAAACTGATCCGCTCGGCGCCGCCTTCGACGCCAGGCGTTTGAAGCTCGATGTCCAGCGGCGTTTCCGACCAGTCCAGCGCGCTGCCGGCCCGGACGATCTGGGTGCCGCGACGGACCTGGCCGATCTCGACCTTGAGCGCCTGTGCCGCAAACAACCGCTGCGGGTCGCGCAGATGGCTGAGCCCTCTGCTGCTGCCGATCCAGATGCTGCCGTCGTCGTCTTCCAGAAACGCATTGGACGCGAGGTCGTCCCACAGCAGGCCTTCTGCACGGGTGATGCGCGACCAACGTCCATGCTGGTACAGATCCAGTCCCTGGCTGCTGCCCACCCATAGCCGTCCCTTGCGATCGTGACGCAGGATGAATGGCATCACCCTGGACAACAACGGGTCGTCCACCGCCTGGACCGGCAGGCTGCCGTCGGCCTGCAGGCGGCCATGCCATAGCCCGGTTTCGCGCAACGACAGCCAGATTTCGCCATCGGGTGCGAAATCGATCTGGTACATGTCCTGCGTGGGCAAGGTCCCGGTGACCGGCACGTGCACCCATGTCGTGCCGTCACGCCGGTACAGACCATCGCCGGTGGCGGCCCACAGGCGGCCTTGGGGGTCCAAGTCGATGTCACCAATGAACCTGTTCGCCATCGCCGGATCGGAGGCCAGCGCGTAAGGCGGGCTGGCTTGGCCGTGCCCCAGCCCGCGCGAGGTCGCAATCCAGACCGAACCGGTGGCGTCGAACAGGATCTTGTAGCCCGGCCGCGGCAGATCCATCACCTGCCGGGTCACTCCGGTGACTGGATCGCGCCGCGCGATGGCGCCGGAGTAGTACGACAGCCAGGCCGCGCCGTCCGGTGCCACCGCGATGTTCAGCGTCTGCGACAACGGCTTGCCATCCTCCAGCCGCCACGGCTGCGCACGCACGGCGTGTCGCGCGAGCAGGTTGGCACCGCCGTCGGCGCCCACTGCGAGCGTGCCGTCGGGCAGGCGCTGCATCGACCAGATGGGCGCCGACGCCATGCCCTGTGCTTCGGTGAGGTGCTCGATAGTGCCGTAGCCGAGCAGGCGCTGCAGCCCGGTCCCGCGCGTGCCGATCCACAAGGTCCCGGTGCTCTGGAACAGCAACGGGCCAACCATCGCATCCAGCTGCAGGCCCTGATCGGTGCCGATATCGGTCCAATGCGAACCGTCCCAACGCACCAGGCCGTGATCCGACCGCGTCAGCATGCGGCCATGCGCGTCTTCCACCATCGTGGTGGCGCCGGACATGGTTTCGAAGCTGTTGTGCGGATTGGCCGGACGCTCCTGGAAACGGGAGGCGCCCGGTTCGCGCGACACCATGATGCCGCCGCCGCGCAACCACAGCCGGCCGCCACGCTCGCGAAAGATCACGCGCCACCGCCTGGCCGGTACGCCATCGGCGTCGGACAAGGTTTCGACCACGGTGCCATTGGCGTCCAGACGACAGACACCGGCATTGCAGGACACCCACAGGAACCGGCCATCGGCCAGCAGGGTAGGGCCGGTCTTCAACACGGTGCCATCGCGCGTTTGCAGTGTCAGCGTCTGCACCTGCCAGGAACCGTCGGCAGCCGGCGTCAGCGCCAGCAGCGCGCCATCACTGATGACGGCCACGCCATTGCGGTAGCGCGCGATCACGTTGCCGGCATCGGCCCTGATGCGCTTGCCCTCCTTCAACACCTGCACGAACCGCTCGCCGCTGCGCACGAAGACGCCATTGGCGGTGGCAACCCACAGCCGCCCCGCATCGTCCAGCGTCAGCGCGCGCGTATAGCGGGCATCCAGCCCGCTCTCCCGCTCGACGGGAATGAAGCGGTCGCGTTCGAAGCGGTGCAGCGCCAGCTCGGTCGCCACCCACACCTCGCCGCGCCGGTCTTCGACCAGCCCGTTGATGGTCATGCCCTGCAAACCGTCTGCCTGCCCGTAATTGCGAAGGCTGTAACTCTGTGCCTGCGCGCCGGTCATGCAGGCCAGCAGCAGCGCAACCGCCAGCAGCCACAGACGCGCCCGCGACGCAGCGCGTCGCGAAGCAGGGCAGGCGAACAGCGCTGAGATGAGCATCGGTTTCCGCGGAAAGAGGGGTATGCCGATTGAACGGGCCAATCGTCCCCAGCGTTGACGGCGACCGGTTACAAAACTTGAGGTGTGGCGCGGTCAGCCCGTCAGTTCTCTGGCGGCGTCGAAGGCAGTGTCGAACATGCGTTGCACCGGCGGGGCGAATTCGCTCGCAAAGCTGGACAACAGGAACAGTCCCAGCAACACCGTCAGCGGCAGGCCCAGCTGCATGGGGTTCAGCGCCGGTGCCGCCTTGGCCAGAGCGCCGAAGGCCAGGTTGACCGCCAGCATCGCCACCATCATCGGCAAGGCCAGGGTCAGCCCGCCGCGCAGGATCTGCAGGAACAATGTCGGGGCGACCTCGGCAAAGGCGCTGGCATCGGGGATTGCGGTGCCGATCGGCAGCGCCTTGTAGCTGTCCACCAGCAGCGCGATCACCGCCAGGTGGCCGTTGGCGGCAAAGAACAACAGCCCGAAACCGATATAGAACCACTGTGCGATCACGCCGGAGGTCACCCCGCGCATCGGGTCGGACATCTGCGCGAACGACAAGCCGGTGGACTGCGACACCAGCTCGCCGGCCAGCGCGCCCGCCTCGAAGATCAGCTTGAGCATGAAGCCCATGCTCGCGCCCACCGCCAGCTCGCGCGCAATGCTCAGCACTGCGCTGGCGGTGAACCCGTCCCACTCGGGCACCGGCGGCAGGATCGGTGCCAGCGCCATCGCCAGGGTCCCGGTCAGCATGACCCGCACCCGCCCGGGCACCGCGCGCGTGCCGATCAACGGCATGGCGGTCAGCAACGCCCCGGTCCGCAGCATCGTCCACATGATCGCCCCGACCATCGCAAACGCGCGCTGGCCGTCGATCACCATCTGGGTGGCAGCATCCATCCGCGCCGGCCCGCTAGCCGATCAGATGCGGAATGCGCTGGAACAGCGCGATGGTGAACTCCACCAGGTGCCCCAGCAGCATGCTGCCGGTGGCAAACAAGGTGGCCGTCAACGCGACCGCCTTGGCCACGAACGCAATGGTGGGTTCGTTCAACTGGGTGGCGGCCTGCACCACGCCAATGACGACACCAACCACCAGCACCGCCAGCAACATCGGTCCGGCAATCCACAGGAC
>NZ_JSZE01000118.1 GCF_000802365.1 Xanthomonas cannabis pv. cannabis | reverse complement strand
CGCTTCGACTATAGGGAGCCGCTGCTGTCGCCATCAAAGAGTTTTTTCGCTGGTTCGCGCTGCAAAAAATGCAACGCGCGGCGATGCTGTCGCCAGCAGGCGTGGGTGCGGTCGGGTGGGCACTCGGCCCCATCGCGCGAAGTCGCCGGCAGTTGCCGGCGCGGCCGCGGTGGCTCGAAGGCGGGGCCAGTGCGCGCGCTCGTCCTCAGGCAGGGCCCGCCCAGGCACAGCCGCTGCATCGCGGATGGGTCAGGACGCCGTGCGCCGCGATGGTGGTCGCGATCAGCGCCCCGGCATGCAGCCAAGCACCGGGCGGCATGTTGCCAGGCCGATCCCTCGACCCGCAACTGGTGCCCGCGTGTTGCTGGGCCGTCGCTGATGGCGGGTACGGGCGACCGTCTTCAGGCCTGACGGCGCGGGCGCGTCATCAGGCATCGTTCGACGGTGCCAGCTCCTGCCGCAACGCGTCCACGCAGTCGTCCACGAAGCTTCGCACCTTCGAGGAGCCACGACGTCCTTCGAGGTAGACCACATGCACCGGCTCCGGTGCGACTTCGAAGGCATTAAGCAGGCTGACCAATTGGCCGCTGCGCAGATGATCGCGGACCTGGTACGACGGCACCTGCGTGAGTCCCCAGCCCTGTACGGCGGCAGCGATGGCGCCATTGCAGGCGTTGACGCTGAGTCGCGAGTCGGCATCGACCAGATGGGCGTGCCCGTCCACGCAAAACGGCCACGGTGCCGGGCGCTCGGCCGCGGAGATCGGGATGGTTGCATGCTGCGGCAACGCGTCCGGATGCCGCGGGGTGCCATGCGCGTCGAGGTACTGCGGTGATGCGCAGACCATGCGACGCACGGTAGGGCCCGTGGCACGCGTATTGGCGTGAGCCAACCGCGCCTATTGCCACGCATACCGCGCCCCATTGTCGCCACAGCACTGCGGGCCTGGCGACAGCGCTGCGTGAACGCGCAGAGATGGCGGAGACTGTGCGTGCTACGTTGCCGCACCATCGCTCAGGAAACGACCAAGATGCTCACCGGGTACCGATGGAGCGGCTTGCTGGCGCTGGCCAGCCTTTTGCCGGTGTGCGCCATTGCAGGCACGTCCGATGGCGGTTACCGGCAGCCGCCGGAGCCGTTGTTGAGCGTGATGCGCGCGCCGCTCAATCCGTCGCCGCGGCCGGACCCAACCGGCAAGACCCTGTTGCTGGTGCAGCGCACCCAGTACCCGCCGATTGCGCGTGTGGCCGAGCCGTACCTGAAGCTGGCCGGGGTGCGGGTGGAGCCGCGGACGCATGGCCGCCACGACATGTCCAACGGCTACGGTATTCGTTCGTGCCTGCAAGGCTTCAGCCTGATCGATATTGCCAGTGGCAAGCAGACCGCGGTGCGCCTGCCGGCCGACGCCTGTCCGGCAGCGCCGGTGTGGTCGCCGGACGGGCGCCGCTTCGCCTTCAACAACACCGCCGCCGACCGCGTCGAGCTCTGGGTGGGCGAGGTGGCCACCGGCAGTGTGCGCAGGATCGACGGTGTGCAACTCAACCCGGTGCTGGGCGGCGAGATCCAGTGGCTTGGTGGCAGCGACACCCTGCTGCTGAAGACGGTGCCGCAGGACCTGGGCGCTGCGCCGCGCAAGGCCGCCGTGCCGCCGGGCCCGGAGGTCAAGGAAACCATCCAGGGCAAGGGCGAAAGCAGCACCTACGAGGCCCGCGACACGCTCGCCAGCCCCGAAGACGAGGCCTTGTTCACCTACTACGCCACCTCCCAGTTACTAACAGTTGATGCGGCCAACGGCAGCCAGCGCAAACTCGGGACGCCGGCGGTTTACAGCAACGTGGACGGCGCGCCCGATGGCCGCCACGTGCTGGTGCAACGGCTGAAGCAGCCGTATTCGTATGTCACCACCTATGCGCGCTTCGCCCACGATGTAGCGGTGCTGGACCTGGACAACGGCAAGGAGCGCGTCCTGGCCGATCTGCCGGTCGCTGACCGGGTGCCGGTGCAAGGCGTGCCGACCGGCCCGCGCGCGTATTCCTGGCGTGCCAACCAACCGGCCACCCTGGTCTGGGCCGAGGCGCTGGATGGTGGTGACTGGAAAACCACTGTGCCGGCGCGCGACAAGTTGATGACGCTTGCCGCACCGTTCACCGCCAGGCCACGTGAACTGACCCGCGTGCAGCAGCGCTATGCTGGCCTGACCTGGTTTGCCGAGGGCGGCCAGGCGCTGCTGGACGACTACGACGAAAACCGCCACTGGCGGCGCACCACGTTGCTGGACGCGGACCGCCCCGGCGTTGCCGGACGGGTGTTGTTCGATCTTTCCACCGACGATCTCTATGCCGATCCAGGCCTGCCGGAGACGCGTTTGCTGGCCAATGGCCAGGCCGTGCTGCGCGAGGCGCAGGGCGCGTTGTTCCTCAGCGGGCAGGGTGCCTCGCCGGTGGGCGACCGGCCGTTTCTGGATCGCTATGAGGTGGCCACCGGCAAGACCCAGCGGCTGTTCCGCAGCGATGCCAATGTGGACGAGCTGTTCTTCGGGTTTGCCGGCGACGATGTGTCGCGCCTGTTGACCTGGCACCAGTCGCTGACCGACCCACCCAACGTGTATCTGCGCACGCTGGGCCAGCCACTGCCGACCACGGCCGCTGGCGAAGCGGTGGTTGCATCCACCGCCACGCCGGTCACGCATTTTCCGGATCCGACCCCGCTGGTGCGGAAGATCGGCAAGCGCCTGGTGACTTACAAGCGCAAGGATGGCGTGGAGTTGTCGTTCACCCTGTACACGCCGCCCGGCTACACCGAAGGCACGCGCGTGCCGGCGATCCTGTATGCCTACCCGCTCGACTATGCCGACCCCTCCAAGGCCGGCCAGGTCAGCGGCGCCAGCGAGCGCGACTTCACCCGCCTCAGCAACTACCAACTGCTGTTGCTGGCCGGTTACGCGATCATCGACGATGCCGCCTTCCCCATCGTTGGCGACCCCAAGACTGCGTACGACACCTATCTGCAGCAGCTGGTGGACAACGCCACCGCTGCGGTGGACAAGGCAGTGGAGCTGGGC
This sequence comes from Xanthomonas cannabis pv. cannabis, assembly GCF_000802365.1. Classification (GTDB taxonomy): domain Bacteria; phylum Pseudomonadota; class Gammaproteobacteria; order Xanthomonadales; family Xanthomonadaceae; genus Xanthomonas; species Xanthomonas cannabis. The sequence continues at coordinate 28,461 of NZ_JSZE01000118.1, read as the reverse complement.
GTGGTCGATCGCCAGCGCATCGGCGTCACCGGGCATAGCCACGGTGCGCTGATGACGGCAAACCTGTTGGCCCATACCGACCTGTTCCGCGCCGGCGCCGCCACCAGCGGCAGTTACAACAAGACACTGACGCCGTTCGGTTTCCAGAACGAGCGCCGTTCGTTCTGGGCCGCGCCGGAAATCTATGCGCAGGCATCGGCGTTCTTCCACGCCGACAAGATCAACGAACCGCTGTTGATCGTGCATGGCATGGACGACGCCAACCCCGGGACCGAAACCACCCAGGCACCCCGCCTGTTCCAGGCGATCCGCGGCAACGGCGGCACCGCACGGCTGGTGCTGCTGCCATTCGAACCGCATTGGTACACCGCCCGCGAATCCAACGAAGACGTGGTGGCCGAGATGCTGGAGTGGTTCGATCGCTACGTAAAGAACGCACCGCCGCGCGATGCGGGCAGCAAGCGGGCGCAGTAAGTGGTGTGCTGAAGCCGCGTCTTATGTGAGACGGGCGTTGGCATCAACGCGGAGTTGGAGCGTTCTTTGCAGGCAGATCCTGCCTGGTAAAGCGCGCTCCTGCTCCGTCTTGTGAGTGGCAGCATTGTCCGCCACGCCGCCGTGCCTGCATCACGCAAACATGCCACGCACCACGTCGGCGTTGCTTTGCCCATCGGGGTTGCCCACCGTGCTGTCGGAGGCAAGGTTCCAGCAACTCAGATGCGCCAGCGCGTTGACCAGCGGATAGGACAGATGCAGCTGGGTGACCGTGCCATAGAGGGGGAAATCGTCCACGCTTTGCAGATCCAGCTCGATCTGGGTTTCATCCGGCAATTGTTTCCACCATGCACGCACCAGATCGTTGTACACCCACAGTATCTCGACCGATTGCTGCGCAGGCACGTTGAACCAGTCGTTCTCCAGCACGCGCAAGCGCTGCCGCACCAGTAACGCGCCGCCGGATTTTTTGGCTGCCAGCAGGCCCTGCTTCAATGCATCGAATGCGGTGGTATCGAAGACCTGGTTGTGCCGGAACATGCCGTTGGCATCCTCGCACAATTGCTCGTTGGCATACGCCAGGTAGCTGCGGCTTTTCTCGCAGAACGGCTGCAGCCCGAACAGCGGCGGCAGGTCGTCGGCAACCACGGTTTCGCCCGATTCCGGATCGATGTTCACCCCTTGGTCCGAGTTGACGAACACCAGCAGGCGCGTGAAGCCACGTGCGAGCAGCGGCATGATGCCCAGGTTTTCCAGGTTGCCGCCGTCGGCGAAGCGGTAACTCTCCGTCGATTGATTACGATCACCGACGGGCCAGTACGGGTAACGCGGCACCAGCCCGTTGATCTCGGGAAACCTCTCTTCGAAGTCTTCGGCCGGCGCCATGCTGCTGCACCCGGCGATGTCGTTGAGGCTGAAGGCGCGCTGGGGCACGCGGGCGGTGACCATGCCGGTACCGTCGTCGGCGGTGTAGTCGCTGCCCATCGCAAACGACTCGATGAGACCACCACCCATGACACCGAGTTGGTCAGGCTGGTTGAAGAACCCGCGGATGCCGAGCAACCAGTTGGCTTCGAACGGCAGCAGATCCGCGCTCACGCCGTCGTTGATGAAGACGGCGGTGTTGAAGATCGGCAGCGGCCGCCCGTCTCGCAAGGTGTAGAAGTTGTCCGCGGTCAACTGGGGATTGCGCTGCAGCGGGCCTTGCGCCAGATACGTCGCCGTGCCGGTGAAATAATGCGGATCGATGCCGGTGGCATCGGGCTTCCACAAACCGTAGTCCTTCAGCACCAGCTTGCCGATGACCGCTTGCCACATATCCGATGGGGCGTAGCGTTTGCTCAGCCGGTACTCGGCCAGTTCATTGAGGATCGGCAGCGTGCCAAGCCGATACGGCACCTGGCCGAGATTGTTTGGTGCCATCTGCGCCAGCACGTCCAAGCTAAGTTGCGAAGGATCCAGCACCACCGGGCCCAGGAATTCATCGTCGCTGATGGCCTTCGGCAGGTAGCTGTACAACACATTGGCCCAGGTCCCGCCGGAGACCGATGAAATCGCGCTGACCTTGTCGAGCAGCCCCAGGTAGCGCAGCCCCCGCAGCTGCCCCAGCGCACACGACAGGGCACGGCTGCCGCCACCGGAAAGGCAGATGCCGACGCCACTTGCCGATGCCGGGGCCGGTGGCGTGTCCAGTACATCGATTGCCACGGTGAATGTCGCCACGGTGTCCCTTCCCCTTCGCACGTCGCCGTTGACGGCACAGTCGCAAGCCTAGCGCTCAAGGTTCCGTTGCCACGCGACGTTGCGCACAAATTGCGGCGATTTTGCTCGCTCAGAAAGGATCAGCAGTGCGTCGGGGGATGCACAGAGAGGGCGCGTCGCACCTCACGCTGTCGGTCGGACTCAACCTGTCGCCATGCCTGCGACGCAAGACATGGCGGCAGGTCGCAACGCCGCACCGGCCATGTAGTGACGATGACGTCGGCGCATGGCCGCACCCTGGACATGGCGCTGCGACGGCGTCGCCCGGCGATCCTGCAAGTCCAGGCCGAGCGACGCATTATGGCGCCAGCGTCAGCCAGCGCTAGTCCGCAGAAAGCGATCCCAGGGTGAAGCCGGACACAGCGTTGACCTTGCCACGCCAGAGCACGCCACGGTTGCTCGGCAGCGGCTGGCCGGCGGGTGAAAAGCAGCGCGCATCGATCAGGTGGATGAACTGCGGCGGTGCGCTGCTCTGCTGCGCATCGTCCTCGCTGTCGTAGATGCTGGCGTGGCTGGCAAACGCGCGGCGGATCTCTTCCCTTTCTTCGGCATCGCCGGGGTAGGCGGCAGAAAACTCCTGAGCAAATGCCTCGAAATACTGCTTCCCGCTGACCAACTGGCCGGACACGATGATGCCATCGACAAACAGCGTAATGCCGAACTGCGCATCCGAGGAGTTGGCAATACCGACCAGCTTCTGCAGATACCAGTCCACGCTCTGGCCGTCGAACGCCAGCTTGACGTCTTCCAGGCTGGGTTGATGTTGCTCTTGGTCTGTCATGTGGCTCTCTCCCTGGTTGAATTCAACGACGCATCAGACAAGCGCAGAGGCGGATGTCCTGCGTGGCGTGCGCAAGCATGGCATACGCCGTACCGAAGTTGCCGCGGTTGGGTTCGCTGGGGCCTTTCCGAACAGACGGTCTTGCGACGTGTGAACGCTTTTATCCTGATGTGCGCGCCATCGCTCGGGCGAGGCGAGTCGCCACTGCAGTCGGGATACGACCGTGGTGGTCACCATGCCGATACCGCACCATCGGAGCGCGGATCACTTGCCCCACTGAGTACGCCATCAACCTCGCGCACCAGCGCGCCGGCATGTCCCATGACCGAGGTATAGGCGGGCAACAGCTCCACCGCATGCCCGGCGTCGCGGAGTGCTTGCACCACTGCCGGATCGAAGCGGTCTTCCAGCTTCAGCGAGGTGCTGGCTTCGCCCCAGGTGCGGCCGAGCAGCCAGCGCGGTGCGGTGATGGCCTGTTGCAGCGGCGTGCCGTAGCGGGCGTAGCGCGAGAACACGGCGGCCTGTGTTTGTGGCTGGCCTTCGCCGCCCATGGTGCCGTAGGCCATGATGCGGCCATCGTCGAAAGTGGCCAACGCCGGATTGAGGGTGTGAAAGGGTTTGCGGCCGGGGGCCAGGGCGTTCCAGCCGTCCGGTGCCAGATGGAAGCTGCAGCCGCGGTTTTGCCAGGTGATGCCGGTGCGCGGCAGCACCAGGCCGGAGCCGAATTCGAAATAGGTGGACTGGATGCAGCTGACCGCGCGGCCGTCTGCGTCGATGGCGCCGAACCACACGGTGTCGCCGGCTTGCGAGGGGTGCGGCCAGGGCAATGCAGTGGTCATGTCGATGCGCGCGGCGAGCGCATCGAGTGCGTCGCTATCGTCGAGCAAGGCTTGTGCGTTCAGTGTCATCCAGGCGGGGTCACCGACATGCGCATCGCGGATCAGGAAGGCCTGTTTGGTGGCTTCGATCAGGCCGTGCAGATGCGCGTAGCTGTCGGGGTGTTCGGCATGCAGGCGGTCGAACAAGGCAAGGATCAGCAGCGAGGCCAGGCCTTGCGTGGGCGGTGCGTGGTTGTAGAGGCGCGCGCCGTGGATGGCGACCGAGAGCGGCACGCTGGGGTCGGCCTGATGCTGTGCCAGGTCGTGCGCGCGTAGCGGGCTGCCGAGTGTCTGCAGGTCGGCGGCGATGTCGTCGGCGAGTGCGCCGCGATAGAAACTCTCCAGGCCGTGGTCGGCCAACCGCCGCAAGGTGCGGGCGAGCTGCGGTTGCTGCAGCAGCGCGCCTTCCTGCAGGGGCGCGCCGTGCGGTTCGAAGATGCTGGCGTAGGCACCGGGTTGCACGCGCAGTTCGGCGCTCTTGCCGGCGGCGATCTGGGCACCGCCCAGGGTCACCGGTACGCCGTCGCTGGCGTGGTGGATAGCCTCCTGCAACAGGCGTTGCAGCGGCAAGGTGCCGCCCGCGTGTTGCAGGGCCAGCGCCCAGCCGGAGACGGTGCCGGCCACGGTATTGGCCGCGCCGGGGCCGCGCCACGGGATGCTGCTGTAGCCCCGGTAGAAATCCAGCGTTGCCGCCTGTGCGGCGCAGCCGCAGGCGTCGATGGCGTGCACGCGGCCATCGGGTTCGTGGATCAGCCAGAAGCCATCGCCGCCGATGCCGGTCATATGCGGGTACACCACCGCCAGGCAGGCGGCGGTGGCCACGGCGGCTTCGATGGCATTGCCGCCGTCGCGCAACACATCGCGCCCGGCCTGCGCCGCGAGGTGGTGCGGGGCCACCACCATGCCGCGGCGCGCGCGCAGGGTGTGCAGCATCAGCGTGTCTCCGGCGGCGGGCTGAAGGCGAGCAGGCCATCGCGTTCAAGCTGCGCGGCGAGCGCGAACAGGCGGTCTTCGCGGCCGGGCGCGGCAATCAGCTGCACGCCCAGCGGCAGCCGCCCGGGACGCGGCAACGGTGCGGCCAGCACCGGGCAGGCGGCCAGCCCCAGCGGTTGGGTGAAGATGCCCAGATTGGCGCGTGCCGATACCGGCAGGCCGTCGATCTGGATGGTGTCCTGGTCGATGCGCGGTGCCACGCACGGCGTGGTCGGCGCGATGAGCACATCCACATCGTCCCATAGCGCGTGCATGGCGCCGGCAAACCAGCGGGCGAAGCGGTGCGCGTCGGCCACGGCGCTGGCGGGAAGCTGCAGGCCGGCCAGCAGGCGATCGCGCGTGGCGGGGTCGAACTGCGCGGCGTGCGTGGCCAGTGCGCTGCGGTGCCGGTGTCCGCCTTCGGCAGCGGTGAGGACGAAGGCGGCTGCGCGCGCGCGTTCGGCCTCCGGCAGTTCGATCGCGGCGGTGCTGTTGCAGGCGGCCAGCACTGCCGCCAGCGCGGCATCGAGGTCTGGATCCAGATTGCGTTGAAACCAGCCGCCCAGGCGTGCGATGCGCAGCTTGCCGGTAGTGGCCGGGGGCAGCGCATGCCCGCGCATCACCTCATAAACACCACGCAGATCGGCCACCGAGGTGGCGAACGGGCCGACCACATCCAATGCATCCACAAACGGAAACACGCCATCCAGCGGCAGCGCGCCATGCGTCGGGCGCAGGCCGTAGACACCGCAGAGCGCGGCCGGCACGCGGATGGAGCCATTGGTGTCCGAGCCGAGCGCGAACGGCACCAGCCCGGCGGCCACTGCCGCGGCCGAGCCGCCCGATGAGCCGCCGGCCAGATGCTGGTGGTCGTGCGGGTTGGCGGTGGTGCCGTAGTGCGCGTTGACGGTGGCAAAGCCGTAAGCGAATTCGTCCATGTTGGCCGTGCCGATCAGCACTGCGCCGGCATCGCTGAGCCGCTGCACAACTGCTGCATCGCGGGCAGCAGGCGGGTAGTGCGCGCGAACCGCGGCACCGGCGGTGGTGACCTGCCCGGCGACATCGAACAGATCCTTGACCACGAACGGCACGCCAGCCAATGCGCCGCCGTCGCTGCCCCCGGCCAGTGCGGCCTGTACGCGTGCGGCATCGGCGGCGGCGCGCGCCGGCAGCAGGCGGGTGATCGCGCACAGGCCGTCGTTGACCTGGTTGATGCGCGTCAGCGTCTGCGTTGCCAGCCGCGCGGCCAGCGTGGGCTGGCTGCGTGTGGTATTGACGATGGACGCAATCTGGCCACGTGGGCCGCTGCCATCACGCGCTGCAGTAGTGGGCGCGTTGAAGGTGGCCAGCAGCTGCGCATGGCCGCGCAGCACTTCGGTATTGCGATCGACGCCGGCCTGCCACTGCGCTGGGAGTTGCATGGGTCACCTTGGGTTGCTGGAGTGGTGCGGGTGCTGGTCTGGCCCCGCTCCCGCCGGGGCGAGAAGGCACGACCTGCGTGCCACTGGCGCGCGTGCATTGGAGCGCCCGCGTCGCAAACGTGGGCTGGGGCGCGGAGCGGGGGTTGCGTTGAGGGTGCCCCGGGAGGTGGAGGTGTGTCGGCTGCTCATTGAGCTGGCTCGTTTTCGTACTCAAGTGGCATTCCATTTATCGGCTGGCGTACCCTCATCCGCCCTTCGGGCCCCTTCTCCCGGTGGGAGAAGGGGGAGCGGCAACCCGACTGCTGGCGGCTGCGGCGCAGTGAGGCGGTCGACCAACAACTGCTCGAATGCCTGCACATCCACCGCATGCACCACGCGTTGCGCCTGCTCGCCCAGGCCCGGCTGGTAGCCCGGTGCCCACGACAGGATGTCGCCATATCCGGCATCGAAGGCGGTGTTGGTGTCGACATACAGCGTCTCCAGCTGCGTGGCCAACGCCGGCTGCAACCACACTGCCGTGGCCAGTTCGTCCCACATCGGAAAGCCAGGCTCGCGTCGGCGCAACGCATGCCCAATGGTGGTGTCGGCCGCGCTCATGCGCGCCAGCAACTCAGGCGTCAGTTCGGTGGCGGTGGAGGGGTCGACCGGCACCATGGTGATCTGGCGCCACGGTGCGCGCATGACGATGCTGGCGGCCTCCGGGTCCCAGCGGATATTGAATTCGCGGCGGGGCGAGTTGACGAATTCGCGCGCGAACTGCCGTGCACTGACACTGTTGCGCTGCTGCCGCGGATTGAGGCTGCCGCCCATGTACACCAGCTCGCGCGCGAGCGTGGCAAACGCCGGGTCCAGCGATTGGGCAAGCGCCAGATTGGTCAACGGGCCGGTGGCAATGATGCTCACCTCGCCCGGGTACTGGCGCACCATGCGCAGCATGAACACTGCTGCCGGCTCGTCGCTGGGGCGCACCACGCCGGGATTGCCCAGCGGCAGGTCCGGCACCACGTCGTGCGCGTGGTAGCGCGGCGCGCTCTGCACGGTGTCGCCCTCCACCCAGTGCTTGGTCCACGCACCTTTCCACACCAGCTTGCCGTACAGCGCTTCCCAGCGTTCGGTGGCCAGCTCGCTATTGAGCAGCGGATGCACCGGGCCGGGCAGCACCGGAATCTGCGGATGGCCGGCCAGTTCCAGCAGCCGGCAGGTGTGCGCCAGCACTTCATCGCGCCAGATATTGCCGCTCACGGCGCTGATGCCCAGCACCTCGATCTCGGGCGATTGCAGCAACAGCAGCTGCGCGGGCGTGAAGCCGTCGATGTCGTCTTCGAGGATGACGCGGCGTTTGGATGGGGCGGTGTGTGGGGAAGTCATTGCGCGTGGTCGTGTGGGTTGAGTGCATTGCAGTGGAGAGGGAGCAGGAAGTCGCCTGTGTAGGAGCGCGCTTGCGCGCGGATGGCGTTGCCGGCAACGCTTCATCGCGCGCGAGCGCGCTCCTACCTGTCATGTGCCAGCGTGTTGTTGCGCCAATAGCGTGCGCTCGTACTGTGCCAGGTCGGCGTCCAGCTGCCATTGCAGCCGTGCCTTCTCGCTGCCTTGGCGAAATGCCTGGCACGCGGCGTCGTCGGTTTCGCTCTGCAAGGCAGAGGCGCAGGCCGGGGCAGCTGCACCATCCGCATTCCACAGGCTGGCGCCGGGCAGGAAGCTGTAGGTCAGGCCATTGCGTGCCAGCTGCTTGAGCGTTGGGTAGTCGATGCCTTGCTCCTGCATGGCGCGTTGATATTCATGGGTCATGTCTGCGCGCGAGACGCCGGCATCGTCGGTGGACAGCACCACCGGGACGCCGGCGTGCAGATACATCGACAACGGGTGCGCGGCGCCCTTGATGCCAAGAATCACATCGTTGCTGGTGAGGTTGATCTCCACCGCCACCTGCTTGCTGCGCATCTGTTGCAGCAGCGCCTGGGCATCGTCTTCGTAGGGCAGATCCACGCCGTGCCCGATCCGGCGCGCGCCAACATCCACCGCCTGGCGGATGTGCGTGCGCAAGTGCGCAGGCGGCACCAGCCCCAGCGTCAGCTCGCCGGCATGCAGGGACAGCGGCACGCCCGGGTAGTGCGCGGCAAAGAAGTGGAACATCGCCATGTGCCGGGTGTAATCGGCCACTGCCACCGGGTTGTCTTCGGGCGCGACGATGTTCACTGCAACCGCGCGACTGCCACCGGCGGTGATCAGCGCATGGGCCAGTGCCATCTGCCCGAACACCATCGGCTGCGGCAGCACGCGCAACACATACGGCACGTAGCGGTAGGCGACCCTGCAGCCGGGACGGGCATCGGCCTGGTCGCAGCGCAGCACGCGGCGGACCTGCGTGTCGGTGGCGGCCAGCTCGCGTTGCGCGGCCTGCACCAGTGCCGGCAAGGCATCCTGCAGGGCGCGCAGGTTCGCGGCATCGTCATCGCCGTTCCAGGGCAGCGCCTGCATGCGCTTGGCGGCCTGGTCCATCTGCGGCGGGTTGGCGATGATCTCCACGTATGGCACACGGTCGCGGGCGGCCTGGTCGAGCACCGCGGCCACGGTGTCGGCCACGTGCGCGCGTACCACCGCGTCGAACTTGCCGAAGGTGCCGAAGAACTGGCCATGCCCGGTGGGTTGCGCGGGGCTGGGGACGAACTTGCGCATCGACAGCGCATCGACCACCCGCCCGTACAACGCAGCATCGCGTGCGGCCAGGCCGCTGGCCGGCTGCTGCCCCTTGCCGCACGGCGGGGCCCGCAGGCTCAGGTCGTCCAGCTGCACGCAGGCACCATCGTCACTGGCCCATTGCAGGTAGTCCTCGGCATAGACAGAGCCGGACAAATGATTGTGCAGATCGCCGCCCTTGGGCATGGCCTGCAACAGCGCGCGCAGCTGCGCAGGTTGCGAGACAGCGGCCTGGAACAGCTGCGCCACCTGCGTCTGGCGTTGTTGCGCCGGCGTTTGCGCAGGGCGTGCGAGCGCTATGTTCGGCAGCACCGCGCATAAGGACAGGAGTAGATAACGATAAAGACGGGGCATGCGATGGGCTCTGAGAAAAAAGGGGCGGCGCCATGGCGCTGCAATGCGTGATGCAACGTGCCGCACCGCGTCTCGCGTGGCCAGAAAAAATGGCGGTACACGCGGCGCGGCAGCGGCCTCATTCCAGCGCATGGCGCAGCACGAACAAGCCAGCGATCGCCCAGGAGGCCGGGTGCACGGCGCGCCAGCGGCCGCTGCCGAGCTTGAGCACCGCATAGGTGATAAACCCAAGGGCCAGGCCGGTGGCGATGGAGTAGGTGAGCGGCATGGCGAGCATGCAGATGGCCGCCGGCAACGCTTCGCTGACATCGTCCCACGGGATCTGCGTGCATTCGCGCAGCATCACCGAAGCCAGATAGATCAGCGCCGGTGAGGTGGCGTATCCCGGCACCATGGCGGCCAGCGGCGAGAACAGCAGCGCGAGCAGAAACAATGCCGCCACTACCAGTGCGGTCAGGCCGGTGCGCCCGCCCACCTGCACGCCGGCCGCGCTTTCCACGTAGGCGGTGGTGCTGGAGGTGCCGAGGAGCGAGCCGGCCAGGATGGCAGTGCTGTCGGCCAGCAGGGCGCGGTCGAACTGGCGGCGTTGGGCCTCGGTACGCAGCAGGCCGGCGCGCTGCGCCACGCCCATCAAGGTGCCGGTGGCATCGAACATTTCCACCAGCACGAACACCAGCACCACATGCAGCACGGCGGTGAGCGCGCCGCTGCCACCATGGCCGTGCAGCGCACCGGCGATATCCAGCTGCAGCAAGGTCGGCGCCAGGCTGGGCGGCAGCGACAGCACGCCCTGGTAGTGCACCAGGCCCAGGGCCAGTGCCGCGGCGGTGACCGCCAGGATGCCGAGCAGCATCGCACCCCGCACACGGCGGACGTCCAGCACCCCGATCAGCAGCAACCCTGCCAGCGCCAGCAGCGGCTCGGGCCGGTGCAGGTCGCCCAGGGTCACCAGCGTCTGCGGATGCGCCACCACCAGCCCGGCCTTCTGCAGGCCGATCAATGCCAGAAACAGGCCGATGCCGGCGGCGATCGCGCTGCGCAAGGTCGGCGGGATGCCATCCACCAGCCAACGCCGCGCGCCAGTGACGGTGAGCAGCAGGAACACGCAACCTGAGACAAATACCAGTCCCAGCGTCTGTTGCCAGCTGTAGCCCAGCGTGCCCACCACGGTGAAGGCGAAGAACGCATTCAAGCCCATGCCCGGCGCCATGCCGATGGGGTAGTTGGCCAGCACGCCCATCAGCAGCGAGCCCAGTGCGGCGGCCAGGCAGGTCGCCACGAACACCGCGCCGTGGTCCATGCCGGTGGTGGCCAGGATGTCGGGGTTGACGAAGACGATGTAGGCCATCGTCAGGAACGTGGTGGCACCGGCCAGCACTTCCGTGCGCGGGGTGCTGGCATGGGCAGCAAGGGCGAATCCGGGCCAGCGCATCAGCGTGCGCCCTCGGCAGGCCACAGGGTGACGAACGAACAGGCAACCATCAGCAGACTCTCTTCGATGCAGGGACAACCCGCGCAGGCACACCGCGCGGGCCGCTCATCTTGCACTGCGCGTGCCGGTTTGCCACCTTGCGTGGTCGGCAGCGTAGCCGGGCCTGGCCATGCCGCCAGGCATCTGCGGCAGCCAATCGCGCCTGCGCTGCCGGTCGACGTGCAGGGCGGCCCTGGCCCGCAGGCCGGTCACGCACTCACAGATCCAGCACCAGGCGCGGCGAGCGGCTGCGTGAGCAGCACAGGGTGATCTGCGCATTGCTGGCGCGTTCGCTGTCGCTGAGCACGCTGTCGCGGTGATCCGGCGTGCCGGCGACCACGCCGGTCAGGCAGGCGCCGCACATGCCCTGTTCGCACGACAACGACACCTCGATGCCGGCATTCAGCAGCGCGCTGGCAATGCTGCAATCGGCTGGCACCTGTACCACACGGCCGCTGGCGGCCAGTTCCACTTCGAAGGCGTGATCGGCATCGTGTGCAAGCGCCGGGTCGGCGGCGGCAAAGTGCTCGCGGTGCACCTGCGCCGCGCGCCAGCCATGGGTCTTGGCAAGCTGCGTGAAATGGTCCATGAACGCCGCCGGCCCGCACAGATACAGTTGGTCGTGTGCGCGCGCCTGTCCGAGTTCCTCGGGCATATGCACACGCGGGCTTTGCCCGCCATCGCTCAGGTGCATCTGCACCTGGCCGTGCAGAAAGCCTTGCTGCAGGCGCTGCGAAAACGCTACATCGGTATGCCGGCGCACGTAGTAATGCAGCACGAAGGGCTCGCCGCGCGCTTCCAGCGCTTCGGCCATCGACAGCAGCGGGGTGATGCCGATGCCGGCGGCCAGCAGCACGTGCCGTTCGCCCGCATGCAGCGGGAACAGGTTGCGCGGGCTGGAAATCTGCAGGCGGTCGCCGGTGCTGAGCTGCTCGCACAGGTGCCGTGAGCCGCCGCGCGAGGCGTCGGCCAGCTTGACGCACAACAGGTAGTGATCGCGCACATGCGGCGCGCTGGCAATCGAATACTGGCGGATCATGCCGTCCGGCAGATGCAGGTCGACATGCGCGCCGGCCTCGAAGGCGGGCAGTCCGGCATCGATCGGTTCCAATCGGATTGCACGCTGGCGATGGCCCTGGTCGATGACCGCGGCAACGCGCACTTCATGCAGGCTCATGGCGTGCTCCTTGGCGGTCAACGCAGGAAGAAGTCGCTGTAGCCCTGGCTGCGCAGGCCACGGCGATAGGCGATGGAACTGCGGTCGGCCGGGATGTGCACTTCCAGCAGCGGGTCCAGCGGCAGGTATTCGGGCCGTTGCGCCTCGACCATGGCGCGGTCTTCTTCGAATACGCGCAGGTTGAAGGCATGCACGTCTTCCACCGGCAGATGGGTGTCGAAATTGCGTGCGATCGGCACCAGCAGCCGGGTCTTGTGCTTGGAGACCGGGCTGGCGGCATTCATGATCACCAGCCGCTTGCCCGGCACCGGAAAATGGATGGTGAGCGTGGCCGTAAACGGCAGATGCACTTCGAAATGCCGCAGCCACTGGAAGTCGGGGTCCACGTCCGGCAGCGGCATGTCCACCGAATAATTGGCCACGCTGCTGAGGTAATCGGCGTTGAAGCCGGTTGGTGTTTCGGTGGTGGTGTAGGCCGGTACTTCGCGCTTGTCCGGCTGGGCGAAGGTGGCGGTGTGCACGAAGGCGAAATGCGCCACGTCGATGAAGCCTTCCAGCTGGCGTGCGGCACTGCCGCCGATGTCGAAGGCCGGGCACACGATCTGCTGGAAGCCGTCTTCGTCCCAGCCCGGCATCGGCGGAATCTGTATTTCCGCATCGCTCACCCCGGCCGGTCTGGACAGGCACACCCAGATCAGCCCGTAGCGCTCGGCCACCGCGTAGGTGTGCAGGCGCATCTTGGCCGGGATGTTCTGGCTGGGGCTGGCCGGGATGTGGTTGCAGCGGCCACCGCTGCCGAAACGCAACCCGTGATAGGCGCACACCACGCCGCCGCCATCGGCCGTGCCCATGCTCAGCGGCACGCCGCGGTGCGGGCAGACGTCGCGCGCGGCCACCAATTCCTCGCCCAGCCGGTACAGCACCAGCGGCTCGTCCAGCAGGGTGGCCTTGAACGGCGCTTCGCTCACCTCGCTGCTCAGCGCCACCGCATGCCAGTGCTGAGCCAGGCGCTGCCAGTCGGCGGCGGCGAAGGTGCAGTGCAGCGGCAGGGCGGGGACGGCGACATCCATGGGGCGGTCTCTGGCATGAGGCGGGAGCGGTGCCGGATTGACTCTAGGAAGCCGGGGGTGTGTGATCAAACATCGTTTTTCCGCCAAGCCATTGCAAAAAATGCAACGCCAACCGAGCTACGCCGCATGCTGACCTTTTCCCGCTTCACCCGTTACTTCATCGAAGTGGCCCGCTGCGGCAGCATCCGCAAAGCCTCCGAGGTGCTGCACGTGTCGGCCTCGGCGATCGACCGGCAGATCCTCAAGGCCGAGGAAGAGCTGGGCGCGCAGTTGTTCGAGCGCCTGCCCGGCCGGCTGCGGCTCACCGCCGCCGGCGAGCTGTTGCTGGTGGACGTGCGCGGCTGGGAGAAGGCCTACGCCCGTACCCTGGAGCGCTTCGACGAGCTCAAGGGGCTGCGCCGCGGGCATGTGGAGATCGCCATGATCGACGCGCTCAGCGAAGGTGTGGTGCCGGCCGCAGTGGCCGCGCTGGTGCAGGAGTACCCGGGCATCACCTTCAACCTGTCCACTGCGCGCAACCAGCGGGTGATGGAAATGGTGACCTCGGCCGATGTGGACATCGGCCTGCTGCTGGACCCGGTGAGCAGCGTGGACCTGGAGGTGCGCGCGTTTGCCGACATCCCGTTGGGGATTGCCATGCCGGTGGGCCACCCGCTGAGCGGCCGCACCGAGCTACAGCTCAGCGAGACGCTGGAACACCGCCTGCTGCTGCCGGCCGCGCCGCTGATCGTGGGCGAGCATGCCAAGGTGCTGTACCAGCGCCAGCACATCGATGTGAAGCGGCTCACCCACTGCAACGACGTGCGCACCCTGCGTGGCCTGGTGCGTGCCGGTGCCGGCGTGGGCCTGATGTCGTGGTTGGATGCCGCCCCGGATGTGGCCGACGGACGCCTGGCCTTCGTGCCGTTCCGCCAGCACCTGACCAAACCGATGACGCTGGCGCTGTGCGTGGCCCCGCAACGGCAGCTCTCGCGCTCGGCGCAGCTGGCAATCCAGGCACTGGCGGCAAAGATCGATGCGATGGCAGTGCCTGCCATGGGGTGAGTGTGTTGCGCAAGCGGCCCTCACCCCTGTCCCTCTCCCGCAGGCGGGAGAGGGGAAATGCTGTGCGTTCGTGCGCGGCCGGGGCGGTGCCGGTGATGAGGTGAGTGTGTTGCGCAAGCGGCCCTCACCCCTGTCCCTCTCCCGCAGGCGGGAGAGGGGAAAGGCTGTGCGTTCGTGCGGACGAGGCGGTGGCTGTGGCGGTTGAGTGTGTTGCGCACGCGGCCCTCACCCCTGTCCCTCTCCCGCAGGCGGGAGAGGGGAAATGCTGTGCGTTCGTGCGGACGAGGCGGTGGCTGTGGCGGTTGAGTGTGTTGCGCACGCGGCCCTCACCCCTGCCCCTCTCCCGCAGGCGGGAGAGGGGAAAGGCCGTGCGTTCGTGCAGGCCGATGGCATGCAGGTACCACTGGCCGCATGCCGATCCCATTGCGGACCTCCCTTCTCCCGCCTGCGGGAGAAGGTGCCCGCAGGGCGGATGAGGGCAATGCGCACCCAGTGAGGGCAACGTCCACCCAGTACAATCACACCTGCTCTTTCAGGCGACACCGCAGCATGCAGTTGATCGATATCGGCGCCAACCTCACCCACGACTCCTTCGACCGCGACCGCAATGCCGTACTGCAACGCGCACGCGATGCCGGTGTGACGCAGTTGGTGATCACCGGCGCCAGCCGCGAGCATTCGCCATTGGCCCTGCAACTGGCGCAACAACACCCCGGATTCCTCTACGCCACCGCCGGCGTGCACCCGCATCACGCAGTGGAATTCACCGCCGAATGCGAAGTGGAAATGCGCACCCTGCAGGCACATCCGCAGGTGGTGGCAGTGGGCGAGTGCGGGCTGGATTACTTCCGCGACTTCGCACCGCGCCCGGCCCAGCACAAGGCCTTCGAACGGCAGCTACAACTGGCCGCCGACAACGGCAAGCCGCTGTTCCTGCATCAGCGCGATGCGCATGACGACTTCCTGTCGATCATGCGCAGCTTCGACGGCAAGCTGGGTGCAGCGGTGGTGCATTGCTTCACTGGCACGCGCGAGGAACTGTTTGCCTATCTGGACCGCGACTACTACATCGGCATCACCGGTTGGCTATGCGATGAGCGCCGTGGCGCGCACTTGCGCGAGCTGGTGCGCAACATCCCGGCCAACCGGTTGATGATTGAAACCGACGCGCCCTACCTGCTGCCGCGCACACTCAAGCCCCTGCCCAAGGATCGCCGCAACGAGCCGATGTATCTGGCGCATATCGTGGAAGAACTGGCGCGCGACCGCGGCGAAGCAGTGGCCGTGACCGCCGCCAACAGCACCTCGGCGGCACGTGCGTTTTTCCGGTTGCCGGCGCCGGCCAGCGCTGCATGAGTGGGCAGCGCGGCGGCTCACGCCGCCAGCAATTCCCACCCTTGCGCATCGCGCAGGCGCAGGCCCGGTTGCGGCGTGTCCACGCTGACGCGCAGGCCGTCGGCCCAGGGCAGCTGCCGTTGTTGCGGAAACCACCGCCGGCGCTGGTCGACCACGATCAACAAGCCGTGGTCATCGCCCAATGCGGCAAAGCCCTCCACGGGCGGAGCGAATGGCCGCAGGCCAAAGTGATGCGCAACGCTGCGCGTCACCACCTCGACGTTGTCGCTGGGTAACCCGATTTCGCTCAGGCACAGCAGTTCTTCGCCGTGGAACTGGCCGGTGCCGGCCGGCGCATCCTGCAAGGCATCGCGTGCGATCAACTCCAGCACCGCACCATCGGGGCCGGCGAAATACACCGACTGCGATTGCCACGGGCCGTCCAGAGCGAAATGCCGGCGACCTTGCGAATCGCCCATCAGGCTGGCGCGCGCGCCGATCCAGTGCGCAGCGGCCTCGAAGCGCGATGGGGCCACGTTGAAGGCCAGGTGCACGCTGCCCACCGATTGCTGGGCCTGCACGCATTCCAGCGTGCTCCACCCGATACGCACGGTATTGCCGTGCGACGGTTGCTGCAGCACATCGCGGTAAAACCGCAGGGTGAGATCGGGATCCAGGCAGGGCAGCACAAGGTGACGGAGATGCATGGCACTCAAGATCGGTGAGGGGCCTGCATTGGACAACCTCAATCGCAGTTGAGGTCAAGCCATGCTGCGCCGGTCGGCAGCCAGGCGCGGCGCCGCTGCGGTCGTCCAGCGCGATGCATGCGTCCGATGCGCTGCATCGCAGAGCCGACGACGCCTCAGATCAACTCCGCCAGCGCCCATAAATGACGTACCAGTGGCGCGCTGTCCAACGCGCCGGGTGCCACCGCCAACGCCAGCCGCGCCAGCGGCATGCGGCCTTCGATATCCAGGTAGCGCACGCCGGGGCGCTGCAGCTGCGCGGTGGAGGCGGGCACCACCGACACGCCCAGTTCGGCGGCGACCAGATTGATGATCGACGACATCTGCGGCGCTTCCTGGGTGATGCGCAAGGTCACGCCCGATTCGCGGCAGGCGGCCAGGATTTCGTCGTACAGGCTGGACCCGAAGCTGCGCGGAAACAGGATGAACGGCTCGCCGGCCAGCGCCGCCAACGGGGCGCTGGCGCGCGCGGCCAACGGATGCGCCGCCGGCACCGCGATCTTCATCGGCTCGTCGGCAAAGCGCAGCAGTTGCAGGTCGGGCGGGGTGCTCAGCCCGTAGCGCACGAACGCCGCATCCAGGCGGCCATCGGCCAGGCCCACCAGCAGGCTGGCGGTGTTGGTTTCTTCCAGCAGCAGCTCGACCTGCGGCCATTGCCGGCGGAAATCGCGGATCAGCCGCGGCACCACCGGGCTGAACGCGGCCGAGGCGGTGAACCCCATGCGCAGCCGGCCGGACTCTCCGCGCGCCACGCGCCGGGCGGTGTCGGCGGCGCGCTCCACGTCGGCCAGCACGCGGCGCACCTCGCCCAGGAACGCCTCGCCGGCCGGAGTCAGCTCTGCGCCGCTGTGGGTACGGCGGAACAGCGGCGTGCCCAGTTCACGTTCCAGCGTCTGGATCTGCTGGCTCAGCGGCGGCTGGCCGATGCCTACCCGCGCCGCAGCCCGGGTGAAGTTGCCTTCCTCGGCAACCGCCAGGAAATAACGCAGGTGACGCAGTTCCATGGGCATCTTTTTTGTATATGGAAGCCGCCAGCATCATATATTGGACAGGAGGTGGGCGCAGGCGAATACTCGCCGTCCCTGGTCTCCAGTGCGCTCCCGTGTCTTCCTCCGATCGTAGTTCCGGCACGTCCGGCCCATCCCTCGGCGCCGACGCCGGCCCGCCCGCAACGCTGCGCATCCGCCTGGCGTTGTTCCTGGCCGGCTTTGCCACCTTCTCGCTGCTCTACAGCGTGCAGCCGGTGTTGCCCGAGTTCGCGCGCGCCTTCGGCGTGGATGCAGCGGTGGCCTCGCTGCCGCTGTCGCTGGCCACCGGCGGGCTGGCGGTGGCGATCTTCTGCGCTGGCGCAGTGTCGGAAAACCTGGGCCGGCGCGGGCTGATGTTCGCCTCCATCGCGCTGGCAGCCGTGCTCAACCTGGTGGCCGCGTTCCTGCCGCACTGGGGCGCGCTGGTGGTGGTGCGCACCTTGTCGGGTATTGCGTTGGGCGGTGTGCCCGCGGTGGCGATGGTGTACCTGGGCGAAGAACTTCCGGCCAACAAGCTGGGGGCAGCCACCGGCCTGTATGTGGCCGGCAATGCCTTCGGTGGCATGACCGGGCGCATTGCGATGAGCGTGCTGACCGACCACACCGACTGGCGCACCGCATTGGCGCTGCTGAGCGTGGTCGACCTGCTGTGCGCTGTCGCGTTCGTGTGGCTGCTGCCGCCCTCCCGCCACTTCGTGCGCCGGCATGGCGTCAACCTGCAGTTTCACCTGCGCGCCTGGGCCGGGCATCTGCGCGACCGCAACCTGCCGTGGCTGTTTGCGTTGCCGTTCCTGCTGATGGGTGTCTTTGTCAGCCTCTACAACTACGCCGGCTTTCGCCTGGGCGGGCCGGAATTCGGTCTGAGCCAGAGCCAGATCGGCATGATCTTCAGTGCGTACGTGTTCGGTATCGTCAGCTCGTCGGTGGCCGGTGCGGCCTCGGACCGGTTCGGGCGTGGCCCGGTGGTCAGCGCCGGCATCGTGCTGTGCGTGCTGGGCGTGGCGCTGACCCTGGCGCATGTGCTGGCGCTGGTGGTGGCCGGCATCGTGCTGGTGACGATCGGCTTTTTCATCGCGCATTCGGCGGCCAGCGCGTGGGTGAGCCGGCTCGGTGGCGCGCATCGCAGCCATGCTGCGTCTCTGTATCTGCTGGCCTATTACGCCGGCTCCAGCGTGGTCGGCGCGCTGGGCGGCTGGTTCTGGCAGCACGGCGGCTGGTCTGGCCTGGTCGGCATGTGCCTGACGCTGCTGGTACTGGCCTTTGCCGCCGCACACGTCCTGCGCCAACGTGCGGACGACGCGCGACCCTACGGGCGCTTTGCGCCGCATCCTGCGCGAGGTGAGTGATGCAGATCGAGCGACTCGGTCATCTGGCATTGACCATGGCCGACGTGGAGGCCACCTGCGCGTTCTACGCACGCGTGCTCGGCATGCAGGTGGTCAGCTTCGGCGAGACGGCGCGCACCAGGGTCGGCCAACGCACATCATCCCGACGGCGGAGTGCGCTTGCGGTGCGTGCGTTGCGGCGTGGCCAGCGCTGACGGATCTTGCGCCAGGCTGGCCAGCAAGCGCGCGCGTCGGCGTTCCAGGTCGGCCAGCTGGCGTTCGATCAGCTGCAGCCGTTGCCGATGCGCCGGCAGGGTTTCCGGGCACAGCGGCGCGCCTTCCACCAGCCGCATGCAATCGGGAAACCGGCGGATGTCGTCCAGGCTGAAGCCGGTGCCGATCAGGCGTTGAATCTGGCGTACCTGCGTCACGCAGCTGGCCGCAAACAGCCGATAGCCATTGGCGCTGCGCGACGACGTCAGCAGGCCCTGGGCATCGTAGTGGCGGAGCGAGCGCACGCTGACGCCGGTGCGCTGCGCCAGCGCGCCGATGCGCATGTCATCGGTGGAAGAGGTGCCCATCTGCCAAGCATACGTGGCACGCAGTGCTTGACCCTCACATTGGTGTGAGGCCCGACGATGCCGTCTTCCCTGTTCTGCAAGGCATCTCCATGTCCATTCGACCCGCTTCACCTGCCTGTGCCCGCTGGTGGCAGCGCACGCTGGCCAGCCTGCTGCTGTGTGTCTGCGCGATCGCGTCAGCAAGCCCATCTGCAACCAGCAACTCGCGCAGCTACCAGGTGACCGCCCCGGACGGCGTGGCCCTGGCCGTGCAGGAGCATGGCGCCGCCGACGGCCAGGCGATCGTGTTCGTGCACGGCCTGCTGGGCAGCCGCATCAACTGGGACGCACAGCTGGCCGACCCGCAACTGCAGGGCTACCGGCTGATCAGCTACGACCTGCGCGGCCACGGGCTGTCCGGCAAACCGACCGCGGCATCGGCGTATCGGGACGGCGCGCGCTGGGCGGACGATCTGGCAGCGGTGCTCAAGGCCACGGATGCCCGCAATGCGGTGCTGGTGGGGTGGTCGCTGGGTGGTGCGGTGATCAGCAACTATCTGAGCCGCTACGGCGATCGCGGCCTGGCGGGCGTGGTGTACGTCGATGGCGTGATCGAACTGCGCGCGCAGCAGTTGGGGGCGCATCCGGCAATCTATCGCGACCTGGTCTCCGACGACCTGCGCACGCATCTGCAGGCAGTCCAGGACTTCCTGCGGCTGTGCTTCGCCACCCAACCGCCTGCGCCGGTGTTCGACACCCTGCTGGCCAATGCAGCGCTGGCCTCGTGGGACATGCAGCGTGCGGTGCAGGGCATGTCCATCGACGTCGCCGGCCTGCAGCGCACCCGCTTGCCGGTGCTGCTGCTGTACGGTGCCCGCGATGCGCTGGTGCTCAGCGAACCGACACTGGCACGTGCGCGCCAGTTGCAGCCGCGCGCACAGATCCACCTGTATCCGGACGCCGGCCACGCCCCGTTTCTGGAAGACAGCCCGCGCTTCAACCGGGATCTGCTGCAGTTCGTGCAGCAGACGGGCGTTGCGCACTGAGTGTTGCGCCCACCCGCGCCGGGAGCGTGCGGACGAGAGGATGCATGGTCAAGAAGGCTGTCCCAGCTGTCAGTGGCCGGCAGGGCGCCGCCTGACCACCGACACCGCCCGCCGCCGGTCCCGCCTGCACGCCTTCTCGTGATGACGCAGCATGCGCTGCGCGCTTGCTTGGAATCGACCAGCGCAGCCCCAGATCTATGAGCGCGCGCATGCACCAGGCGCGGCCGTCGGCGTGCATCCGCCGCCGTCGGTGTTGCGTAGTACGTGCTGGGCCGCGCCGGGTGCCAACGCGCCATGCCACTGTATTTGCTGCGCCATCGAGCAGTGGAGCGGGGGGCCGGTCTGGCAGCGCCTGCAGGGCGGTCGTAACGTGATCCCATGGCTATTGGAGGTGTTCGATGACCGCTGTTCCCGCCCACGACAACGACGCGCTGCAGGCGTTCATCGAGCGCCATCAGCGCCTGTTCGTGCTCAGTGGTGCCGGCTGCAGCACCGATTCGGGCATCCCGGACTACCGCGATCTGCAAGGCGGCTGGAAGCGTCCGCAACCGGTGACCTTTCAGGCCTTCATGGGCGAGCTCTCCACGCGCCAGCGCTACTGGGCGCGCAGCCTGATCGGCTGGCCGCGCTTCGGGCAGGCCAGACCCAACGCCACCCATCACGCGCTGGCCGCACTGGAGGCGCGCGGGCAGCTGGAACTGTTGCTGACCCAGAACGTGGACCGCCTGCATCAGGCGGCCGGCAGTCAGGCGGTGATCGACCTGCACGGCCGTCTGGACGTGGTGCGTTGCATGGGCTGCGAGCGCCGCATGCCGCGCACCGAATTTCAACTGTTGCTTGAGCAGGCCAATCCGGGCTGGGCAGCGCTTGAGGCCGCGCAAGCACCCGACGGCGATGCCGATCTGGACGATGTGGCCTTCGACACCTTCGTGGTGCCGCCGTGCCCGGTGTGCGGCGGCGTGCTCAAGCCGGACGTGGTGTTCTTTGGCGAGAACGTGCCGCGCGAGCGGGTGGAGCGCGCCTTTGCGCATCTGCAGGCCGCCGATGCGGTGCTGGTGGTGGGCTCGTCGCTGATGGTGTATTCGGGCTTTCGCTTCGTGCAGGCCGCCGCGCGCAACGGCCTGCCGATCGCCGCGCTCAATTTCGGGCGCACCCGCGCCGACGATCTGCTCACCTTGAAAGTGGAGCAGTCGTGCGCGCAGGCGCTGGCCTTCCTGCATCAGCCGCCGGACCCGCTGCGCAGCGCGCAGGCCAGGTACGACAGTGCGCGCTCTGCATGACGCTGTGATCCATTGCAGCGGTTGTGTCGCAGCGCCGGGCGCAGTGCAATGGGCGCCCCCATGTTGCGTCTGGATGCTGCCTTGAGCCAGTTGTTCTCCCCCATCGCCTTCGGTCCGCTTGCGCTCGCCAACCGCATCGTCATCGCGCCGATGTGCCAGTACTCCGCGCAGGACGGCCGTGCCGGCGATTGGCACCGCATCCACCTGGGCACCTTGTCGCAATCCGGCGCCGGCCTGTTGATTCTGGAAGCGGCCGCGGTGCTGCCGGAAGGGCGGATCAGTTACGCCGATCTGGGTCTGTACGACGACGCTACCGAGCAGGCGCTGGACGCGGTGCTGCAGTCGGTGCGCCGCTGGTCGCCGATGCCGGTCGGCATCCAGCTGGCACATGCCGGCCGCAAGGCGTCCACCGATCTTCCCTGGAAGGGCGGCGAGGCCATCGCCCCCGATCACGCGCATGGCTGGCAGACGGTTTCTGCCTCGGCCGTGCCGTTCAAGGCCGGCCAACCGGCGCCGCAGGCATTGGACGAGGCCGGCATCGACGCGGTGGTCGCCGCCTTCGTGGACGCGGCCACACGCGCCGAACGCCTGGGCCTGGACCTGATCGAGTTGCATGCCGCACACGGCTACCTGATGCATCAGTTCCTCTCGCCGCTGAGCAACCAGCGCAGCGATGCGTATGGCGGATCGCTGGAAAACCGCATGCGGTTGACGCTGCGCATCTTCGACGCCGTGCGCGCGGCGGTGTCCGCGCGCATTGCTGTCGGTGTGCGCATTTCGGCCACCGATTGGGTGGACGGTGGCTGGGATCTGCAACAAAGCATCGCCTTGTCCAAGGCGCTGGATGCACGCGGTGCGCACTACATCCATGTCTCCAGCGGCGGGCTGGACCCGCGTCAGCAGATTCCGGTGCAGGCCGGCTACCAGATTCCGTTCGCGGAGCAGATCAAGGCGCAGGTCGCCACGCCGGTGATCGGCGTAGGCCTGATCACCGAGCCGGCGCAGGCCGAAGCGATTGTGCGCGACGGCCAGGCCGATGCCATCGCGCTGGCGCGTGGCATCCTGTACGACCCGCGCTGGCCGTGGCATGCCGCCGCCGCGCTGGGTGCCTCGGTCACGCCTGCGCCGCAATACCTGCGCTGCGAACCGCGCGATGCGCGTGGCGTGTTCGCCACTTGATCCGCACCATCAACGCCATTCCGAACAAGGACACCGCATGCCGATAGGGTTTTTGGGCTTGGGCACGATGGGCCTGCCGATGGCGCACAACCTGCTGCGCGGCGGCTTTGCGTTGAGCGTGTGGAACCGCTCGCCGGAACGCGCGCAGTCGCTGCGCGAGGCCGGTGCCACCGTCGTGGACGCGCCGCTGGCTGCGGCGCATGGCCCGCTGCTGTTTTCGATGCTGGCCGACGATCATGCGGTGCGCCAGACCGTGCTGGACGGTGGCGTGCTGGATGCGCTGCCCGCCGGCAGCGTGCACGTCAACATGGCCACCATCTCGGTGGCGCTGGCGCATGAGTTGACCGCCCTGCACGCCGAGCGCGGGGTGGCTTATGTGGCCGCGCCGGTACTCGGCCGTGTCGATGTCGCTGCAGCAGGCAAGCTCAACATCCTGGCTGCCGGCGATGATGCCGCGCTGGCCCGCGTGCAGCCGATGTTCGATGTGCTGGGGCAACAGACCTGGCACATCGGCAGCGCGCCCGAGCAGGCCAATGCCGTCAAACTGGCCGCCAACTTCTGCCTGGCCAGCGCCATCGGCGCCATGGCCGAAGCCAGTGCACTGGCACGCGGCCACGGCGTGGACGCCACCCAGTTCCTGGGCATGCTCACCAGCACCTTGTTCGCCGCGCCCGCGTATCAGGGCTACGGCAAGTTGATCATGCAACGCCAGTACACGCCGGCCGGCTTCACCGCCACGCTGGGTCGCAAGGATGTGGATCTGGCCATCCAGGCCGGTGCCGACAGGCAGGTGCCGATGCCGCTGGGCGAACTGCTGCGCGCCAACCTGGACGAGGCCATCGCCCATGGCGACGGCAACGCCGATTGGGCAGTGCTGGCGGAAGTTGCCGCACGTCGGGCGGGGCAGGCGTAGCGCGGTCGAACGCACTGGCGTCAGTAGGCGTACTGCTTGCGAGGTGAGTTGGTTCAAGAAACGTAGGGCGCTGCTGCAGGCGCACCTTCAGTGCAACGAACATCATGGCCGGGCGCAATGACGCGTCTGCATCTGCACCGCATTGCGGCCAAGGAGCGGGCGCGGCAGACGCCAACGCCGCTGCACTGCACGTCAGAGCGCCGCCACACCGTCATGCCGCGCTCCAGGTGCTGGCTGGCTTGAGGCAATCTGCGCAAGCGGCTAAGGTGCCTGCTCGATTCGGCCAGGCACTGCGCTGCGCGATGCGCAACGCGGTCCGGCCACCACCAGCGCCTTCACGGAGAATGCGATGCGATACCTGCACAACAGGCCCGGTTCCACCGCGTGCCCTTCGCGCGCAGCAGCCTGTGCCGGTGACGCGCAATGACCACCCCGCCGGTCGTCAGCCAGGGCCAGGTCGGCCCGGACCATCCCGAGCATCCGGACCATTATCTGTTCGCGCAGATTCGTGAAGCGGTGGGTGTGCTCGATGCCGAATTGAACAAGCCCACCGACGCGGCCAGCGAGCGCATGGCCGCGCGCTTGTTGCCGCTGGCAAAACAGCATGGCTTCGACCAGGTGGACCACGTGGTGCTCAGCCGTCATCTGGGCGAGGTCGGCGAAAACGTGTTCCTGGTGCGCGGCGATCTGGGCGACCCGGCGCATCTGCGGGCGAACATCACCACCCAGGACGCCATGGACACCTCGGTGGAGGACTCGCTCGCGCAGCTGGATGAAATCAATCGTCGCCTGATGCTGCGTCTGCCGCCGCGCTGAGCGGCACGCGTCATCTCCAGCCCGGACCGGGGCGATGGTGTGACCGCCGCCTTGCCAATCGATAGGCTGCTGCTCGGGTCACGCCAGCGGCGCCGCGGCGACCATCACCGTCGTTCGCGTTGCAGCGTCATCGTTGCTATCGCCGCGCTCGCACCATGCAACAGTTACCGACGCAAGCACTGCGCCGGCGGCGTCATGCATTGGCTATCATTGCGCCGATGCGCTCCGACTACATCCTTACCCTGTCCTGCCCTGATCGCACCGGTATCGTGTACCGCGTCACCGGGCTGCTGTTCGATCTGGCCTGCAATATTCTCGACGCCCAGCAATTTGGCGATGACGAGAGCGGACGCTTCTTCCTGCGCGTGCATTTCGACAAGCCGCCGGGCACGGATATCGCCAGCCTCGAGCAGCGGTTTGCCGTGTTGGCCAACGCATTTCAGATGACGTGGCAGTTGCACGATGCGCGTCGGCGCGCGCGGCTGCTGGTGCTGGTGAGCAAGCAGGGCCATTGCCTCAACGATCTGCTGTTCCGCATGCATAGCCGGCAATTACCGGTGGACATCGCGGCGGTCGTCTCCAACCACACCGACTTCGCGCCGTTGGCGGCGTCCTACGGCATCGCCTTTCATCATCTGCCGGTCAGCGCCGACACGCGTGCCGCACAGGAAGCGCAACTGCTCGCGTTGGTGGATGATCTGCACATCGATCTGGTGGTGCTGGCGCGCTACATGCAGATCCTCTCGCCCGGCCTGTGCCGCGCGCTGGCCGGGCGCGCCATCAACATCCATCACAGCTTCCTGCCTAGCTTCAAGGGCGCCCAGCCGTATCACCAGGCGCACGCGCGCGGGGTCAAGATCATCGGTGCCACTGCGCACTACGTCACCGAAGACCTGGACGAAGGCCCGATCATCGAACAGGACGTTGCGCGCGTCGACCATGCCATGACGCCACGCGACCTGGTGCGCCTGGGCAGTGATACCGAATCGCTGGTGCTCGCCCGCGCGGTGCGCCGCCATGTCGAACACCGCATCGTGCTCAACGGCCATCGCACGGTGGTGTTTCGCTAGCGTCCAGGCCGCATCCCCGTCACCACGGGCTGGTTGCGTCGACGCAATCGGTTCGCATCATGCGCGCGTGTGCGCATGCAGGCCGTGGCGTCACAGCGCTTCCGCCGCCGCACTCTGCGCGCGCACATAGTGCGAGGGTGCACTGCCGGTGTGACGAGTGAAGGCCACGCTAAAGCTGCTGGCCGAGCCGTAACCCACCCGCTGCGCCGCCTGCGCAACGCCAAGCCCGTGTTCTGACAGCAGTGTCTTTGCCAGCGCCATGCGCCACGCCAGCAGATATTCCATCGGCGCCATGCCCATCGCACGATTGAAGCGCGTGAAGAACGAGGATCGCGACAGCGCCGCTTCCCTGGCGAGCGCCTCGACCGTCCACGCATGCGCCGGTGCAGCGTGCAGTGCGCGCATCGCCGCTGCCAGGCGCACATCGGAGAGCGCGCGCACCAGCCCTGGCGTTGTGTCGCTCGCTGTCAGCGAGCGCAAGGCTTCGATCAACAGCACTTCCAATAGCCGCGCAAGCACTTCCGCGCGTGCGGGTCGGGTTGCGCGTGCCTCTTCGCCCACCAGATTCACCAACGTGGCAAGGCGTGGCTCACCACGCACATGCACCAGCCGGGGCAGCAGCGACACCAATAGCGCGGCATCCGGCGAGCCGAAGCTGCAATGGCCAATCACGACACGAAGATCTACCGGGGCGTCCTGCGCACCGATACGGAAACTGCCATCGCCCATATCGGTTGGCACCGTGTGGGCCTGCCCGGCCGACGCCAGCACGCTGGAGAGCGTGATGGCGAGCATGGCGGGTGCCAAAACGAAGTCGCCCGCTTCAAGAACGCGCACCTCGCCATCCTCAAGCGCCAGCCGGCACGATCCTTCGATCACCGCGCAGTAAAACGGGCCTGGCGCATCGGAGCGGCATACCGACCACGCACCAGCGCCAACCACAAGCTTGGAAAACCGTGCCGCCGGCCGGAGCAGCAGTACAACCTCGGCAAGCGGGTCGAGCATCGTTGGACTCTGGCAAATGGATTAAATACTTTCAGATATCGAAAGTATGGTTCTTGAAGCCTAACGTACATCTCTCGTCACGTCACCGAGGGTGCTTCATGCAAACCGTACTCATCACTGGCTGCTCGTCGGGCTTTGGCCTGGCAACCGCCAACTATTTCCTGGAGCGCGACTGGCGCGTGGTCGCCAGCATGCGCACGCCACGCGATGACTTGTTTCCGGCGTCGCCCCGGTTGAAGGTATTGCAGCTCGATGTCACCGATACCGACAGCATCCAGGCCGCGGTTGCTGCGGCAGGCACGATCGACGTCCTCGTCAACAACGCAGGCTTCGGTGCGCCCATGCCGCTGGAACTTGCAAGCCTGCAGTCGGTACGCGAGCTGTTCGAAACCAACACCTTCGGTACGCTTGCAGTGACGCAGGCGCTCTTGCCTCAGATGCGTGCGCGCCGCGCCGGGGTCATCGTCAACGTGTCGTCGAGCGCAACGCTCAAGCCGCTTCCGCTGATCGGTGCCTACCGTGCAGCCAAGGCCGCGGTGAACGCGCTGAGCGAATCGCTGGCCGCCGAGCTGGAGGACTTCGGCATTCGCGTGCGGGTCATCTCGCCAGGCTCGTGCGGAGAGACGGCATTCCGTGCCACCGCTCGTACTGGTCTGCGTGGTCTCGACAACGCGGTCTATGGACCGTTTATGCAGCAGACAATGGCACGCATGAGCGCGTCTACTGGCCCGGGAACCCAGTCGATCGATGTTGCCGAAGCGATCTGGCGCGCAGCCACCGACCTGGACGCGCCGATGTTCATCCCTGCGGGCGCAGATGCAGAACTATGGGCATCCGAAGCGGCTCGGATCGGCCAATAAGACCGCTCGAACGCTGCGCCGCACGCTGGCGGCTCAGTGTGTCGAACATGCGGCGCCGTCACCGATGGTGAGGCACACCGTGAATCCGTCCGTGGAGTTGCGTTGGCGGCATCCGTGCCGCCAACGGTTCCGCAATGGTCAGCACATCGCAGCAGGCCGTTTGCTGGTGTCTTTATCGAGAGGCATGTATGCCGACCATCTCGACTTCAGGCAGCGATTGTTCGTGGCCCGGTCTGTTTGCAGCAACGCACCGGTGCTCCCATGCATGCCGCAATGGTGGCACGCGCGCCGGCCATTTTCGTGCGTATCGCGAACACCGCACTACCTGGCCGCATTCGCATTCATCACCGCATTGCGGTTGGCATCCAGGTACTGCGCCGGGTCGCGCATGCCGGTGGTGTGGCATTGGCCGGTGGTGTGGCCACGATTGACGCCGCCGGGCAGCTGCGCATTGACCTGCTCCACGGTGCCGTCTTCCGGGTCGTTCAACACCAGGTCCGAGGCCGCATTGCAGTAGTCGTTGGTATACCAGTTGGTCTTGGCAAACGAGGTGGTGTAGTAGTTGACCTTGGCGCGCGCATCGGCGGGAATGCCGGCCAACCAGGCCTTGGCGCCGTCGTAGGTCATGTCCGCATTGGTGCCGCAGCCCACGCCGAACCACGACCCCACCGCGGCCAGGACGCCGGATAGATTGGTGCCTTGATACGGCGTGCCCACCGACTGCATCACGCGGCCGCCGCTGGCGTTATCCAGCCCGCTCCAGTAGTAGGTGTACAGGTGCAGCGCGGCCATGCCGCCCTGGCTGTGCGCCACCGTGGAAAACGACGACCACTGGCTGGCGAACTGCGCGATGCGCTGTGCGAACTGGTCGTTGCTGCGGTTCTGCTTGGCGTCCAGGAACGTGGACGCATTGGTGAACTGCGCCTGCGGCCACACGCCGTTGGAGCAGTAGCCGTGCACCAGCACCAGCTGCGAGCCGGCCGCCTGCGGCTGCGCCATCGCGGTGGCACTGGCCAGCGCGGTCGGGCGCGGGCCCATGCGCATGCTTTCGTCGATGCCGCCGGTGGCCCGCGCGATGCTGGCGCGCCGCAATGCGGGCAGCTGCAACGGCAAGCTGCCGGCCTGCACCAAGGGGATGTAATGGTCCGGGTCTTCGATGCGCAGCCCACGCAGCGAGAAC
>NZ_JSZE01000117.1 GCF_000802365.1 Xanthomonas cannabis pv. cannabis | reverse complement strand
ATGGCGCCGCCGAACTCGGTGTCGTTGGTCAGCGCGCTGCGGGTGCGGTACTGGCGTGCGATGGCCGACAGGCCGAACGTGCCCCAGGTGCCCTTCCAGTTGTAGCGCGCGGTCAGGTCCGGCATGGCGCCGTGGTCCGAGGCCAGGATGGTGTTGCCGCCCTGGTAGGGCGTGGTCAGCGTTTCGGGGTTTTCTGCTGACACGCTGAAGGCGCCGCGCGTGTAGCGGATCTGGGTCTGACGGCTGAACAGCGCGCCATCGGTCGGCCCGACGATGTCGGCCGCTTCCGGCAGGATCGTGGCGTCGATGAAGTTGGACCAGGTCTGGCCGGCCAGCCAATTGTTCCAGCTCATGTAGGCATGCCGCAGGGTGCCGCCGTACAGATTGTTGACCTGGTTGGCCAGCGCGTTGCCGAAGAAATCCAGTTCGATGAAGCCGGTGAGCTTGTCGCCGTTTTCGGTGACCGTGTCCACGCCCAGGTTGAAGCGCGAGAACTTGGCATGGAAATCGGTGTCGGTGCTCGACGCCTGCCCACCGACCGGCGTCTGGGTCGGGATGTACAGGTACCGCCCCACCGCGCCTTCGGGCAATGCACCATCGCTGGTGCGGGTGGTCATGAAGTCGGCCTTGATGAAACCACCGTAACGGAACGTTGTCCCCGCCGCTGCGTTCGGTGTGATGCTGGTGATCTGGATCGGCCGCTTGCCGGCTGGAACCGCAGGCGCGGGCGCCGCTGCAGGCGCTTGCGCCTGCAGGGTGCGCACTTCGCTGACCTGGGTCTGCGTCTGTGCGATCTGGCCCTGCTGCTGTTGCTGCGCGGTCACCAGCAGTTGAACCTGACGTTCGAGCTCGGCGATGCGTGCTTCCAGCGCCTTTTCCTTCGGCGTCTGTGCAAACGCCACACCCGGCAGGATGCTGGCCACGAACAAGGCGGCAGCCAATGGATGGCGCACCAGCGGTGCAGTACGGTGTTTCATGGAACCCTCTCCCCGATGAAGGCCTCGCGCTTGATGGCGATGCTGTGCGGAGCGTGAGGCAGTCCGCGGTTTGCAGCCTATTCGCCTTTGGTCGTAGCTGCAACGCAGCATTCCGCAAGGTGACCGATCGTCGCACCAGAGCCCGCAATGGATGTGCGCTGGCGCACTGACCTGGTTACGACCATGGTCTAAGGCGCCGTTGACCACCGGGACAGAACGGATGCGGCACACTGATTACCTACCGAGGGCAGCCGCAGCGCCCTCTTCCGACAAGATCATCGCAAGTGAGGGTGCCATGGCTGATGTTTATCCCGTCGATCCCGCGTTCGCCAAGGGCGCACGCGTCAATGGCGAGCAGTACGCAACGCTGTACCGCGAATCGATCGAGCACCCCGAGCAGTTCTGGGGCAAGGCCGCGCAGCGGCTGGACTGGTTCAAGCAGCCCACCCAGGTCAAGGACGTCAGCTTCGCGCTGGACGACTTCCATATCCGCTGGTTCGGCGACGGCGAGCTCAACGCCAGCGTCAACTGCCTGGACCGCCAGCTGGCCACGCGCGGCGACAAGACCGCGCTGCTGTTCGAACCCGACAGCCCGGACGCCGCCTCCTACCCGGTGACCTATCGCGAGCTCTATGAGCGCGTGTGCAAGCTCGGCAACGCCCTGCGCAATCTCGGCGTCAAGAAGGGCGACCGGGTCACCATCTATCTGCCGATGATCGTCGACGCGGCCGTGGCCATGCTGGCCTGTGCGCGTATCGGCGCGGTGCATTCGGTGGTGTTCGGCGGCTTTGCCGCCAACTCGATCGCCGACCGCGTGATCGATTGCCAAAGCAAGCTGATCATCACCGCCGACGAGGGCCTGCGCGGCGGCAAGAAGATTCCGCTCAAGGCCAACGTGGATGCGGCGCTGAAGATTCCCGGCACCAATACGGTCGAAACCGTGCTGGTGGTGCGCCACACCGGCGGCGCGGTGGAGATGCAGGCACCGCGCGACCGCTGGTTCCACGATGTGGTGGATGGCCAGCCGGCCGAGTGCGAACCCGAGCGCATGAATGCGGAAGACCCGCTGTTCATCCTCTACACCTCCGGTTCCACCGGCAAGCCGAAGGGCGTGCTGCACACCACCGCCGGCTATCTGTTGTTCGCCAGCTACACGCATGAAGTGGTGTTCGACCTGCGCGAGGACGACATCTACTGGTGCACCGCCGACGTGGGCTGGGTCACCGGCCACAGCTACATCGTGTATGGCCCGCTCGCCAACGGCGCCACGGCGCTGATGTTCGAGGGCGTGCCGAATTACCCCAGCGTGTCGCGCTTCTGGGAAGTGATCGACAAGCACCAGGTCACCCTGTTCTACACCGCGCCCACCGCCATCCGCGCACTGATGCGCGATGGCGAGGCGCCGGTCAAGAAGACCTCGCGCAAGAGCCTGCGCCTGCTCGGCAGCGTGGGCGAGCCGATCAATCCGGAAGCCTGGCGCTGGTACTACGAGGTGGTCGGCGACAGCCGCTGCCCGATCGTGGACACGTGGTGGCAGACCGAAACCGGTGGCATCCTGATCTCGCCGCTGGCCGGCGCGGTCGATCTCAAGCCCGGCTCGGCCACGCTGCCGTTCTTCGGCGTGCAGCCGGCGCTGGTCGATGCCGAGGGCAAGATCCTGGAAGGCGCCACCGAAGGCAATCTGGTGCTGCTGGATTCGTGGCCGGGTCAGATGCGCAGCGTCTACGGCGACCACCAGCGCTTCATCGACACCTATTTCCGTACCTATCCGGGCAGCTACTTCACCGGCGATGGCTGCCGCCGCGATGCCGATGGCTATTACTGGATCACCGGCCGCGTGGACGATGTGATCAACGTGTCCGGCCACCGCATCGGCACCGCCGAAGTGGAAAGCGCGCTGGTCTCGCACCCGAAGGTGGCCGAAGCGGCCGTGGTCGGCTTCCCGCACGACGTCAAGGGCCAGGGCATCTACGCCTACGTCACGCTGATCGCCGGCGAGACTCCGAGCGAAGACCTGCACAAGGAATTGGTGAGCTGGGTGCGCAAGGAGATCGGCCCGATCGCCTCGCCCGACCACCTGCAGTGGGCCCCCGGCCTGCCCAAGACCCGCTCGGGCAAGATCATGCGCCGCATCCTGCGCAAGATCGCCGAAAACGCACCGGACCAGCTGGGCGACACCTCGACCCTGGCCGATCCGTCGGTGGTGGATTCGCTGGTCAATGAAAGGCTGACGCGCTGAGGGGCCGGGATTCGGCATTCGGGATTGGGGATTGGCTGAGGAGCGGAGATTGGTGATTTGGGATTGGGAATTCGCAGGAGCGGGTTCCCCTTGCCGAGTTACCCCGCTCCTCGACCATGCATTGTTTTACTGCAATGCGCAGAGGCGGTTCTTACATCGGCGATTGCGAATCGAGATTCGCTCTTCGACATCCCCGCTCTTACGAATCCCAACGTCCGAATCCAGAATCCCGCGCTTTTACGAATCCCCGATCCCCAATCCCCAATCCCCAATCCCGGCCCCAAAATGACCACCCTGCTGATCGCTGACGACCATCCCCTGTTCCGCGAAGCCTTGCGCGGGGCAGTGCAGCGGGTGATGCCGGGGGTGGAATTGTTCGAGGCCGATAATGTCGATGCCCTCTATACGCTGGCCGATGCGCAGCCGGATGCCGATCTGCTGTTGATGGATCTCAACATGCCCGGCGCGCAGGGATTCAGCGCGCTGGTGCATATGCGTTCGCTGCATCCACAGTTGCCGGTGGTGGTGGTGTCTGCACGCGAAGAACCCACCGTGATGCGGCGTGCGATCGACCATGGCGCGTTCGGCTTCATCCCCAAGTCTGCCGATTCGGACACCATTGGCCGCGCCCTGGCCACCGTGCTCGATGGCGAACGCTGGATTCCTGCAGAAGCGCAGAACCTGCCGCCGACCGACAGCGAAGAACGTGAGGTCGGCCAGCGCCTGCGCGATCTCACCCCGCAGCAGTTCCGCGTGCTGCAGATGCTGGGCGCCGGCCGTCTCAACAAGCAGATCGCCTACGACTTGGGCGTGTCCGAAGCCACCATCAAGGCGCACGTCACCGCGATCCTGCGCAAGCTTGGCGTCACCAACCGCACCCAGGCGGTGCTGATGGCGGGCAAGCTCGCCATCGATTCGGATGGCATCGTGCTGCCGCCGGAAGAGGAGTAACCCGCGCGACATGTGCCTGCGTCGGGCGTCTCGGGGAAAGCCCCGTCGCGCCCAGGTGCGCTCCTACGCGTGGCCCTGCATCTGCCAGGTCACGCAATAACAGGCACCACGCCGACACACCGCTGCAGGAGCGCCCCCGGGCGCGACGGCATCATCGATACAGCCTCAGCGCACGCGAGCGCGTGACGACGCCTTACCCTGCACCTGCCAGGTCACGCAGCAACAGGCATCACGCCGACACGCCGCTATGGCAGCGCCCTGGCGCGACGGCATACTCAAGACAGCCCCGCCGCGCGCAAGCGCCACGACGCCTGGGCCGGCATCTGCCAGTCACTCGACACGATGCAGGACACCGCAAGCGCGGCAGTGACGCGTGTCCATCGATTCCCGAGACGGGCAGGCACCAACGCGCCACAGTACACGCCATGCCATGCACCGTGCATAGCAGCTGGCGCTGCGACAGCCGCCCGTGCCACCTGGTGCGTGGCTGTTGCTGCGGTGTTTTGCGCAAACCCGCTGCGCGACGTTGCTCCACAGTGGCAGGCCCAAGCGCGGCGGCGTGATCGTCTCCACAGCTGCGCGCCGTGCGACATCGCAGTTGTCGATATCACCATTGACCATGTGCTGATGCCTGGGCAAGGCTCGGTCACCAGGGACGCTTTGGAGTTGGGGTGGCATGACGCGACGATTTCCGTGGCTCTGGATGGGCCTGCTGGTGGCGTGCGCACTGATCGCGGTGCTGGCGTGGCAGAACCGGCAGCTGCGGGTGCAGCAGCAGTGGTTGCAGACGCGCATCAGCACCCCTTACGAGGGCATGTACGTGCCCCGGATCGAGGCGATCGATGGCGATGGTCAGCGCCATCTGCTGGGTGCGCCGCAGGGCCCGGCACAGGTGCTGTTCTTCTTCACCACCACCTGCCCGTATTGCCAGCGTTCGGCGCCAACGGTGCTGCGCGCGGCGCGGGAGCTGCAGGCCAATCTACCGGGGCGGCCGCAACTGCTGGGTGTCTGCCATTGCGATGCGGCACAGGCCGCGCGCTATGCGCATGTGCATGGGTTCGATTTTCCGGTGGTCACGTTGACCGACCGTCGCGCGCTGATGCTGTTCCGTGCGCGCAACGTGCCACTGCTGATGGCCATCGATGGGGCCGGGCGCGTGCGCCATTCCCATCTTGGCGTGTTCGATACCACGGAGCGGGTGCAGGACCTGGTTGCCGCGTTGCGCCGCACGGATGCGCCAGCGGCTTTTGCAACGGTGAAGGAGTAATGCATGAAAAAGCGTTGGGTAAGCTTGCGCAGTGCGTTGATGGCGGCCACGTTTCTGGCCAGCACCGGATTCGGTGCCTTCCAGGTGATGGCCGTGGACAATGCACAGCCGAAAGTCGAATCGTGTAGTGCATGGGCCTGCAAGGCCGAGTGTCCGGAGTTCGGTGGCGATCTCGGGCAAGGCAACGTCTGCTACTGCTGCGGCTGAGTCGGCGGCGGGGCCATCCGGGCCCCGCCCTCTGCAGTGCGATGGCAGTGCTGCGCTGCCAATGCAGGCCACCGTCGTGCAACCCTCGCTGACCGCCATCGCGTTGTCATCGTGCGCACGCTGGCCGCCGCGGTGACGCCGCGCACCAACCGCTCAGCTGACCGCGAGCAAGGCGGCACCTGTCAGGCACCGATCCAACCGTCCGCCGTCAGCCCAGCGCGCGGTAGCGGAAGTCGCGCAACACCACCTCGCCCTGCTGCGCGGCGTACACGCCCAGCTGCAGGCTCAGGAACCCGCCAAAGACGTTGTGGTGAAAGCCGGACACTTCCATGCGGGTGGGGTGGCGCGTCCACTGCCGGCCCTCGTCGAAGGAGTAGTCGAAGCGCACGATGTGGTGATCGTTGGTCAACCGCACGCGGATGCGGCGGTGGGTGTTGGGCGTACGGGCCCACACCAGTTCTTCGGAGTATTCGTAGGTCTTCATGGTGTCGGCGGTGAAGCCGATGCCGACGAAGGCCTTGTGGTTGTAGAACAGCACGATGCCGCCTTCGGCAGTGCCGACCAGCTCCAGCGTCACCTCGGCCACGTAGGCGCGATCGGGCACGCCGCAGGTGAGCGGCGCGCTATCGATGGGCGATGTGCCCGCGCAGGCCAGCGTCAGCGCCCTGTTCGCACGTCGCACCCGTGCCTGCTCGCCGGGCTTGGGCGCATGCAGGCTCCACTGGGTGCCGAAACGGTCGCTGGAAAAATCGTCCGACAATGCAAAACCGCTGGCCGCGGCACGCGCGCCGACAGCTGCAAGTGCGGGCGTGCGCATTGGCTTGGACAGGTCGCCACCGGTGGCGCGAAACCAGCCGTCGGCGGTCCATTCGACCGGCTCCAGCAGTGTCTGCCGGCCCAGCGTGCGGAAGCCGTTTTCGTAGC
Source organism: Xanthomonas cannabis pv. cannabis (assembly GCF_000802365.1). Classification (GTDB taxonomy): domain Bacteria; phylum Pseudomonadota; class Gammaproteobacteria; order Xanthomonadales; family Xanthomonadaceae; genus Xanthomonas; species Xanthomonas cannabis. The sequence continues at coordinate 7,845 of NZ_JSZE01000117.1, read as the reverse complement.
CGTGATAGACCAGCCACCAATCGCCGCGCGGGCCTTCCACCAGCGTGGCATGCCCGCGCGACCACCACGGCTCCTGCTCGGACAAGGTGCGCACCAGCGGATTGCGCGGGCAGTGTTCCCACGGCCCATGCACCGAACGCGAGCGCGCGGCGATCACCATATGCCCGGTCACCGGCCCGGCGGTGCCGCCGACCGCGGTCACCAGATACAGCCAGCCGTTGTGCCAGGTGAGCTTGGGGCCTTCGGGGGCGAAGTTCTCCACGATCCAGTCGTCGGGATAGCGCCATGGTGCGTAGGCCGGTTCGAGTTGCCCGTCGGTGGCCAGGCCGTCGTCGCGCAGGCGGATCTTGCGGATGCCGTTGACGAACAGGTAGCGCTTGCCGTCCTCGCCCAGCACATGGCCGGGATCGATGCAGCCGGCGATGCCCAGATCGATCGGCGCGCTCCACGGCCCGCGGATGTCGTCGGCCCAGATCACGAAGATCTTCCAGCCGTGGTCGTCCGGATTGGCCGGGATGTAGATGAAGTAGCGGTTGTCGTGCTTGCACAGGTCCAGCGCCCAGATCGTGCCCAGTTCCTGATGCAGCGCCGGGCCGATCGGTGCCCAGTTGACCAGGTCGGTGGAGTGCCACAGCACGATGCCCGGGTAGGAAAAGAACGACGAAAACGTCATGTAGTAATCGTCGCCATCCTTGAGGATGGTGGGGTCGGGGTGATCGCCGGCCACGATGGGGTTGAGGTAGGTGCCGTTGCCCAGATCCGCCTTGCGCTGCCCTTCGATGCCGCGTGCCCACTGCGGGGTGCGAGCGCAGGGTGCAGACGGCGCCTGCGCGGCAGCCGACAAGGGCGCGACCAGCGCGCCGGCGGCCAGTACCTTGAACAAGTCTCGCCGTGTCGTGTCTGGCATGTGCCCGCTTCATCGGATGAGGGCTGGTATCTAGCCCTATCGGCGGGCTGGGGGCAACCGCACAACCTGCGTTATAGGAACTGGTGATGCGGCATGCGGATTTTGAAATAGCCTGGCAGTGGCGCGTTGCAGCGAGCGGGACTGCGCAGCAGCATCGGGATGCACGCGCACGTGCTGTGCAGGCAGGTGTCCGTGCTGGGCTGGATGACGCTCTTCTCCGCACGGACATGACGGCACGATGCGTCATCGCGTTCGGCACCGTGAGCTCGTCGGACCGTCACCGGCCGGAGGCGGTGCGACGTTTATCGCTGGACTGCACCTGACTGGGTATCCAGAAGCTGCCTGGAGGTGTCACAACCCGTAGCCCGGCCGAGCGGACCACACCTCTCGCGCATTCGGCCGGAACCACACGAACGCGATGCCCGGCCCGGCGACCGCCCCGCCGCCTGCGGCGCCCACCCAGGCAACTGCCTGCAAGCCCCACCTGCCATGCTGCACTGCAGCGTGATCTGTTCATTGATGATTGCCATATTCATATGCGAACAGCCGGACGCCCACCGGCTGGTGGACGTTGTGATGCCCAGCTACCGCTTTCCAGACTCCGGTTCCGCCTGCGCCGTCTTTTCGGAGCAGTGCGCATGAGCACCGTCGCGCGGCAGCGCCTGGGGCGCACCGACGTGCAGCTGTCGGCGCTGGGCTTCGGCGCCGCGCCGATCGGCAATCTGTACGCCGAAGTGGACGAGGCCGACGCACTGGCTGCGGTGGCGGGCGCGTTCGAGGCCGGCATCCGCCATTTCGATACCGCGCCCTACTACGGCTACGGCGTGAGCGAAGCGCGCCTGGGCCGCGGCCTGGCCGGCGTGCCGCGCGATGCGTACACGCTGTCGACCAAGGTCGGCCGCTGCGTCTACGACGACGCCCAGGCCGTTGCCGGCCGCGACGGCTTTGCGGTGGCCGGGCGCCGCGCCGAGTTCGACTACAGCGCCGACGGCGTGCGGCGCGCCTTCGCCTCCAGCCTGGAGCGCCTGGGCACCGACTACATCGACGTGCTGCTGCTGCACGACATCGGCGCGCTGACCCACGGCGACAACCATGCCCGTGTGCTGCAGCAGGCCTTGGAGGAGGCCTTGCCGGCCATGGCGGAGTTGAAGGCGTCCGGTGCGTGCGGGGCGATCGGCCTGGGCGTCAACGAGCAGGACGTGGCGCTGGAGGTGCTGCCGCGGTTTCCGCTCGACTGCGTGATGCTGGCCGGCCGCTACACCCTGCTGGAACAGCACGGCGCACGCGCGCTGCTGGACCAGGCGCAGCAACACGGCGTGTCGATCCTGTCGGCCGGGCCATACAGCTCCGGCCTGCTCAGCGATGCGCGCGGCCCCGGCGCCACCTACAACTACGCCCCGGTCGACACCGCCACCTTGCAGCATGCGCAACGCCTGTATGCCGCCTGCGCCGCGTTCGGGGTGGATATCGGCGCGGCTGCGTTGCAGTTTCCGCTGGCGCATCCGGCAGTGACCACGGTGGTGGCCGGCATGCGCACCGTGGCCGAGGTGCACTCGGCCGCCGCACGGTTGCAGGCGACCATTCCGCCTGCGCTATGGCAGCGCCTGCGCGACGGCGGCCTGCTCGATACGGACCTGCCCACGCCATGAACCGCGTCGATGCGCATCTGCACTTCTGGCATCTGGCACGTGGCGATTACGCCTGGCTGACGCCCGAGCTTGCGCCGCTGTATCGCGACTTTGCTCCGCACGATGTCAGTGCTGCGCTGGATGCGGCCGGCGTTGGCAGCGTGGTCGTGGTGCAGGCCGCCGCAACGGAAGCCGAAACCTGTTACCTGTTCGAACTGGCGCACGATGCGCCGCGCATTGCTGGCGTGGTCGGCTGGGTGGATTTTGCCGCGCCCGACGCCGCCGCCCGCATCGGCGCGCTGGTGCGCGCAGGCGGCGGCCTGCTCAAGGGCCTGCGCCCGATGGTGCAGGACATTGCCGACGTGCACTGGCTGGCGGGCGCCGAGTTGGACGCCGCCTTCGATGCGATGATTCAACACGATCTGGCCTTCGACGCCTTGATCCGCCCGGCACACGTCCCGGCTTTGCGGGCGCGCCTGAAACGGCATCCGGCATTGCGCGTGGTCGTCGATCACGGCGGCAAGCCGCAGATTGCGGCCGGCGAATTCGTCGCCTGGGCCGCCGGCATGGCCGCATTGGCGCAGCATCCCAACGTGCATTGCAAGCTCTCCGGCCTGCTCACCGAAGCCGCACGCGGCGCCGGCATCGACGCACTGGAGCCGTATGTCGCGCACCTGTTCGCGCGCTTCGGTGCGCAGCGCCTGCTGTGGGGCAGCGACTGGCCGGTGCTGACCCTGCGCGCCGATTACGCGCACTGGGTCGATCTTGCACAGCAGCTCGTCACCCGGCATGCCGCCGCCCACGCCGATGCGGTCTTCGGCGACAACGCACGTACGTTCTATCGTCTGCCACGGCCGGCGGCCCCCACCCACGGAACCTTATCGGTATGACAGTCTCCATCCCCACCACACCCACCACCCGCCTGCAGGGCAAGCGCTGCCTGGTCACCGCCGCTGGCGCCGGCATCGGCCGCGAAAGCGCGCTGGCCTGCGCACGCGCCGGCGCGCAGGTGATCGCCACCGACATCGACGCCGCGGCCTTGCAGGCGCTGGCGGCCGAATCGGACGCCATCACCACCCAGCTCCTGGATGTCACCGATGCCTCGGCGATTGCTGCGCTGGTCGCGGAGCACGGCCCGTTCGATGTGTTGTTCAACTGCGCCGGTTACGTGCACCAGGGCAGCATCCTCGACTGCGACGAGCCAGCGTGGCGCCGCTCGTTCTCGATCAATGTCGATGCGATGTACTACACCTGCAAGGCGGTCCTGCCGGGCATGCTCGAACGCGGCCGCGGCAGCATCATCAACATGTCGTCGGTGGCTTCCAGCATCAAGGGCGTGCCCAACCGCTTCGTCTATGGCGTGACCAAGGCCGCCGTGATCGGCCTGAGCAAGGCCATTGCCGCCGACTACGTGGCGCAGGGCGTGCGTTGCAATGCGATCTGCCCGGGCACCATCAAGACGCCCTCGTTGGCGCAGCGCGTGCAGGCCTTGGGCGGCGACGAACAGGCCGTGTGGAAGAGCTTCACCGACCGCCAGCCGATGGGCCGCCTGGGCGACCCGCGCGAGATCGCGCAGCTGGTGGTGTATCTGGCCTCGGACGAATCGTCGTTCACCACCGGCCAGACCCATATCATCGATGGCGGCTGGTCGAACTGAGAGGCGCAGGCAAAACGTTGTGCAGCGACAAGCGCACAACCACTTGCTACGTTTCTTGATCGCTCTCTGTCCGCTGACACCAGGCCGCATTTCATACCTGGCGTCAGCGTTGTTTGCAGCATGCATCACCCGCATTCCTGTTCCGAGCGCACCTTACGCACCCGTCCGCGCGGTGTGATTGGCCGCTCCACTCCTCCCCTGCAAAGGAAGACTGCATGAAACTCGTACGTGTTGGCGCCGAAGGCCACGAACGCCCTGGCCTGATCGATAGCGAAGGCCGCATCCGCGATTTGAGCGGCGTCATCGACGATGTGGCCGGCGAGCACATCACCAACGCCGGCCTGGAAAAGCTGCGCGCGCTGGATGTGACCACGCTGCCGCTGATCGAAGGCGAGCAGCGTTACGGCGCCGCAGTGGGCCGCATCGGCAAGTTCATCTGCGTTGGCTTGAACTACGCCGACCATGCTGCCGAATCGGGCATGGAAGTGCCGAAGATGCCGATCCTTTTCATGAAGGCCACCACTGCGGTGTGCGGCCCCAACGACACCGTCATCATCCCGCGCGGCTCGGTCAAGAGCGACTGGGAAGTGGAACTGGGCGTGGTGATCGGCGACGTGGCGCGAGATGTCTCGGTGGACGAGGCCTTGAGCCATGTGGCCGGCTACGCGGTGATCAACGACCTGTCCGAGCGCGAATTCCAGCTCGAACACGGCGGCCAGTGGGTCAAGGGCAAGAGCGCCGATACCTTCGGCCCGATCGGCCCGTGGCTGGTCACCCGCGATGAAATCGCCGACCCGCAGAACCTGTCGATGTGGCTGGAGGTCAACGGCCACCGCTATCAGAACGGCAGCACCCGCACCATGGTGTTCGGCGTGGCCGAACTGGTCAGCCACATCAGCCGCTACATGACGCTGATGCCGGGCGATGTGATCAGCACCGGCACCCCGCCGGGCGTAGGCCTGGGCCAGAAGCCGCCGGTCTACCTCAAGCCGGGCGACGTGATGGAGCTGGAGATCGAAGGCCTGGGCCGTCAGCGTCAACCGGTGGTGGCGCATCCGCGTGATGCGGGTTGAGGTTTTTTGGAAGGACTGAGGGAGTACTGCATTGCAGTGCGTCCCACCTCTCAGAATGTTCTCACGCGAAGGCCGAAGTACTCACACAACACGAATCGTGCAACAAAGCAAAGCCCCTCTCCCCTCGGGAGAGGGGTTGGGGTGAGGGTACGTCGCCACGGATGCGCACAACTCGACGTCAGTCCACTTGTTATGTGGCCCTGATAGTTCGACGCTCGTGCTCACGCATCACACGCACGTTGCTCTCACGGAGTTTGCTGCCGCGTTAAGTGTCTAAACGTTGTAGCGCGCCGATCGCAAAATGCAGTTGGTCGTGCAATAGGTTCATTGGGCTGAGTTGCAAATGCCTACGTCACTGCAGCGCCTCAACACCCCCAGCGCTACGCGTTCGTACCCTCGCCCCAACCCCTCGCCCGGTGGGAGAGGGGCTCAAGCGCACTTCGCTGCTGTCGTTTCTTGACCCTTCGTTCTTTCACCCATCTGTTTTCCGTGCGTTTTCACTTCCCGCTTGCCATCGCCAGGATTTTCATGAGCACCATCATTGCCCTCGAGACCCACGACATCCGCTTCCCCACTTCGCGCGAGCTCGATGGGTCGGACGCGATGAATCCGGATCCGGATTACTCCGCCGCCTATGTCGTGCTGCGCACCGATGCGCCGGATGACCTGGCCGGCTACGGCCTGGTGTTCACCATCGGCCGCGGCAACGATGTACAGACCGCTGCGGTGGCCGCACTGGCCGAACACGTGGTCGGCCTGCACGTGGAAGAGGTCATCGCCGACCTCGGCGCGTTCGCGCGCCGGCTCACCAACGATTCGCAGCTGCGCTGGCTGGGCCCGGAAAAGGGCGTCATGCACATGGCCATCGGCGCAGTGATCAATGCCGCCTGGGACCTGGCTGCACGTGCCGCGAAAAAACCGCTGTGGCGCTACATCGCCGAACTCACGCCCGAGCAGCTGGTCGACACCATCGACTTCCGCTACCTCACCGACGCACTCACCCGCGACGAAGCGCTGGGCATCCTGCGCGCTGCACAGCCGCAGCGTGCGCAACGCATCGCGCAATTGATCGAACAAGGCTACCCGGCCTACACCACCTCGCCTGGCTGGCTCGGCTACTCCGACGAAAAGCTGGTGCGGCTGGCCAAGGAAGCGGTGGCCGATGGCTTCCGCACCATCAAGCTCAAGGTCGGCGCCAACGTGCAGGACGACATCCGCCGCTGCCGCCTGGCGCGCGAAGCGATCGGCCCGGACATCGCAATGGCGGTCGATGCCAATCAACGTTGGGACGTGGGCCCGGCAATCGACTGGATGCGCCAATTGGCCGAATTCGACATCGCCTGGATCGAGGAACCTACCAGCCCGGACGACGTGCTCGGCCACGCCGCCATCCGCCAGGGCATCACCCCGGTGCCGGTGTCCACCGGCGAACACACGCAAAACCGCGTGGTGTTCAAGCAGCTGCTGCAGGCCGGCGCGGTGGACCTGATCCAGATCGACGCCGCACGCGTCGGCGGGGTCAACGAAAACCTCGCCATCCTGCTGCTGGCTGCCAAGTTCAATGTGCGCGTGTTTCCGCACGCCGGCGGTGTGGGTCTGTGCGAGCTGGTGCAACACCTGGCGATGGCCGATTTCGTCGCCATCACCGGCCGGATGGAAGACCGCGCGATCGAATTTGTCGACCATCTGCACCAACACTTCCTCGACCCGGTGCGCATCCAGCACGGCCGTTATCTGGCCCCGGAAGCGCCTGGGTTTTCCGCGGAAATGCACGCTGCCTCGATTGCAGAATTCAGCTACCCCGAGGGACGCTTCTGGGTCGAAGATCTGGCTGCCAGCGCGAAAGGCTGACGCTACGGCCCCTCATCCGCCCTTCGGGCACCTTCTCCCGCGCGCGGGAGAAGGAAGCAGCGGCCGGAGGGCTGGGGGCGCGCAGGCCGGGCATGGCCGGGCGGGATGGTGATTCAGCAGGCTCGGCGCTGCGGGTCGGCGCTTCTGGGGCCAGGTCTTGGGCCTGGCGGAACAACGGGTGGCTGACACGCAGCCCGCTACAGACACCAAGCAGGTGGGGTGCATGGCGCAAACGCACCTTGGCTGATCGGCTGCGCCAGCTGCAGCGGATCCACCGCCCCGGTGCCAACGCCAAGCACGCCCTTCTCCCGCCTGCGGGAGAAGGTGCCCGCAGGGCGGATGAGGGCGCGGGCTCAGCGCACGGAACAACGAGCGGCTGACACGCAGCCCACTACAGACACCAAACAGATGGGAGTGCATGGCGCAGACACACCACCGCCCCGGTGCCACCCCCGAGCTCGCCCTTCTCCCGCCTGCGGGAGAAGGTGCCCGCAGGGCGGATGAGGGCGCGGGCTCAGCGCACGGAACAACGAGCGGCTGACACGCAGCCCGCTGCAGACACCAAGCAGGTGGGGTGCATGGCACAGACACACCACCGCCCCGGTGCCAACGCCGAGCACGCCCTTCTCCCGCCTGCGGGAGAAGGTGCCCGCAGGGCGGATGAGGGCGCGGGCTCAGCGCACGGAATAACGAACGGCTGACACGCAGCCCGCTGCAGACACCAAGCAG
>NZ_JSZE01000116.1 GCF_000802365.1 Xanthomonas cannabis pv. cannabis | reverse complement strand
CCGTGCTCGCCCAGCGCCTGCACCTGCGGAATGATGTCCTCGCCCGAGCGGATCGGCTGGCCGTCGATGGCCACGATGCGGTCGCCCGGCTTGAGCAGGCCGTCGGCGACCGAGCCGGGCACCACCTCGGCGATCACCGGCGGCTGCAGCATGAACTGCCAGCCGATCCCGGCCAGCGAGGCCACGCGGCGCTCGTCGAAGCCGACCGGCAGCTGCGACAGGCGCAAGGTGTGCTCGCTGTTGCCGGCGCCCTCGGTGGCGGTGAGTACCTGGATGTCGCGCCGGTCCATCGCCGCGGTGGTGAGCTGCATGCTGGCATCGCTCCAGCTGCTCACGCTGCGGCCATCGATGCGCACGATACGCTCGCCCGGAGTCAGCCCGGCCGCGGCGGCCAGGCCGTCGACGCGGCCGACAGTGGCCGAATAATCCTGCTTGCCGACCACGAACATCGCCCACAGCATCGCCATGCACAGCAGCAGGTTGGCGATCGGGCCGGCGGCCACGATGGCGATGCGCTGCCACACGGTCTTGCGATTGAATGCCTGATCCTGCTCGGCCGGGTGCACGTCGCCTTCGCGCTCGTCCAGCATCTTGACGTAGCCGCCCAGCGGAATGGCCGCCACCACGAACTCGGTACCGTGCCGGTCGCGACGCATCCACAGCGGCTTGCCGAAGCCCACGGAGAACCGCAGCACCTTGACGCCACACCGGCGTGCGACCCAGAAGTGGCCGAATTCGTGGAAGGTCACCAGCACACCCAGGCTGACGATCATCCACCAGACCGAACCGATGAAATCACCCATGGATGCAACTCGGTTGCGTGGTTCGGTCAGGCATGAAAGGCGTGGTGGGCGAGTGCGCGTTCGGTGATCTGCCGTGCTTGCGCGTCGGCAGAAAGGAGGGTGTCGAGGGTGTCGGCATTGTGCCGCGGAAGCGTTGTCAGCGTTTGTTCGACCAACGCTGGGATCGCTAGGAAACCTATCCGGCCCTGAAGAAACGCTGAAACAGCCACTTCGTTGGCCGCGTTCAGGATGGCCGGGGCGGTTCCGCCAGCACGCAAGGCCTCCCAGGCCAGCCGCAGGCAGGGGAAGGCCGCGGTGTCGGGCGCTTCGAAATCCAGCCGGCCCTGCTGCAGCAGGTCCAGTCCCGCCACCCCGGAGTCGACCCGTTCCGGCCAGGCCAGACCAACGGCCAGAGTGGTGCGCATGTCCGGCAGGCCAAGCTGGGCCAGGGTGGAGCCGTCGACGAACTCGACCAGCGAATGCACCAGGCTCTGCGGGTGCACCAGCACATCGATCTGCCCGCCGGGCAGTCCGAACAGGTGGTGCGCCTCGATGACTTCCAGGCCCTTGTTCATCAGCGTGGCCGAATCCACCGAGATCTTCGGCCCCATCGACCATTTCGGGTGGGCCACGGCCTGCGCAGGCGTCACGGCCGATAGCGCAGTGCGGTCCCAGCCCCGGAACGGGCCGCCAGAGGCGGTGAGGATCACCCGGCGTACGCCGCGGCTGGCATCGCACGAGCGCAGGCACTGGAAGATGGCGCTGTGCTCGCTGTCGATCGGGATGATTTCAGCGCCGGCGGCAGCAGCGGTGCGGGTCAGTAGTTCGCCGGCCAGCACCAGCGATTCCTTGTTGGCCAGCAGCAGGCGCTTGCCGGCGCGCGCGGCTGCCAGGGTCGAGGGCAGGCCGGCGGCGCCGACGATGGCCGCCACCACGGTATCGCAGGCATCGCTGCCGGCCAGTGCGTCCAGCGCCGCGGTGCCGGCATGCGCCTGGGTGGCCAGCCCGGCGGCGCGCAGGCCGTCGCGCAGTACCGGGTACAGCGCCTGGTCGGCAATCACCGCATGCGCGGGCCGGTGCGTGGCGCACAGCGCCAGCAGGGCATCGACCTGGCTGCCGGCCGACAGCACGCTGGCGCGCAGCCGGTCCGGATGGCGGGCGATGACGTCCAGGGCCGACGTGCCGATCGAGCCGGTCGCGCCGAAGACGGCGACCTGGCGGGGAGAAGAGCCAGCCATGCTTAGAATCCGAGAATTTCCTTGCCGAGTGCGAACACCGGCAGGGCGGCGAGCACGCCATCGATACGATCCAGCACGCCGCCGTGGCCCGGGATCACCGTGCCCGAGTCCTTGGCGCCGGCATGGCGCTTGAGCAGGCTCTCGAACAGGTCGCCCAGCACCGAGGCCAGCACCGCGACGGCCGCAACCAGCACCAGCTGCGGCACATGCGCCAGGGTCAATCCGGCCAGCCAGCCGAACGCGCAGGCCACCGCGATACCGGCGGCCATGCCGCCGAGCAGTCCTTCGATGGTCTTGTTGGGGCTGATGCGCGGCGCCAGCTTGTGCTTGCCGAACGCACGCCCGGCGAAATACGCGCCCGAGTCGGCCGCCCAGACCATGGTCAGCGCGGTCAGCAGCCACAGGTTGCCCTTGTCCGGGTTGGCATGCAGCAGCACCAGCGCGGCCCAGGCCGGCAGCACCGCCAGGGTGCCGGCGGCCAGCTTGAGCGCGCGTGCCTGGCCGTTGCCGTGATCGGCACCGAAGGTGAAGAAGCGCAGCCACAGCAGCGCCAGCACCCACCACACCACGCCCACCAGGGCGGCGATCTGGAACAGCACCATGGAGCCGGCCGAAGCCCACACCATCAGCACCATCAGCAGCAGGTTGAGCACCAGCAGCACGGTACGCGGCAGGCTGTCGTCGATGCCGGACAGCTTGAGCCATTCCCACAGCCCAGTCAGGAACAGCACCGCCGCCAGCGCCGCCAGCCATTGCGTGGGCAGCAGCACGATCGCGCAGATGGCGAGCGGCGCCATGATCAACGCGGCAATCACGCGGGTCTTGGTCATGCGGAGGAAGTCTCCGTCGCCTTCTCGGCGATCTGGGCGCTGGTCAGGCCGAAGCGACGTTCGCGCCCGGCGTAATCATCCAGCGCCTGCTGCAGGACGCCGGCATCGAACTCCGGCCACAGGGTTTCGGTGAACCACAGCTCGGTGTAGGCCAGCTGCCACAGCAGGAAATTGCTGATGCGGGTGTCACCGCCGGTACGGATGAACAGATCCGGCGCCGGCAGATCGGCCAGGGCCACCCGGCTGGCGAGCAGGGCTTCGTCGATCTGCTGCGGTTGCAGGCGACCGGCGGCCACCTCTTCGGCCAATACGCGGGCAGCCGCAGCGATGTCCTGGCGGCCGCCGTAGCTGGCCGCGATGCTCAGCACCAGCCGCGCGTTGCCGGCGGTGCTGCGTTCGGCTGCCGCCATGCGGTCGCGCAACGGGGCGGCGAAGCGGCTCCGCTCGCCGATGAAACGCACCTGCACGCCGCGTCGCTGCAGTTCGTCGACCTCGCGGTCCAGCGCGTGCAGGAACAGCTTCATCAGCGCATCCACTTCTTCCTGCGGGCGGCCCCAGTTTTCACTGGAGAACGCGAACAGGGTCAGCGCGCTGACGCCTTTTTCCAGGCAGAAATCGATGGTGCGGTTGACCGCCCGCGCACCGGCGCGATGGCCGATCATGCGCGGACGTCGCCGACGCTGCGCCCAACGCCCGTTGCCATCCATGATGATGGCAATGTGGCGCGGTATCGCGTCGGAGGGAGGGGCTGGATGCATGGCAGGCGATGCCACGATCAGACCGTCATCAATTCCTGTTCCTTGCCCTTGACGACCTCATCCACGTCCTTGATGGCCTTGTCGGTCAGTTTCTGGATGTCGTCTTCGGCGCTGCGGGCTTCGTCTTCGGTGACGGCCTTGTCCTTGAGCAGATCCTTGACCTGCTGGTTGGCATCGCGACGGATATTGCGGATCGCCACCTTGCTGTCTTCGCCTTCGCCATGCACCGACTTGCTGAGCTCCTTGCGGCGCTCCTCGGTCAGCGGCGGCAGGTTCAGGCGGATCACGGTGCCCACCACGGTCGGGGTCAGGCCCAGATCCGAGGCATAGATGGCTTTTTCCACGTCCTTGATCATGCCCTTGTCGAACAGGCTGATGACCAGCGAGCGGCCTTCGGAGACGCTGATGCTGGCGACCTGATTCAGGGGCGTGTCGGTGCCGTAAGCCTTGACCTTGATACCGTCCAGCAGCGCCGGCGAGGCACGGCCGGTGCGGATGGTGGTGAGGGAATGGCGCAGAGCATCGATGCTCTTGGTCATGCGCGTCTGCGCGTCTTGTTTGATCTGGGTGAGCATCGCCGGAATCCGTGTGGAGCTGAATCCGGGGATTATAGCCGGGACTGGGGTTTCACGACTCGCAGGCCGTCAGGACCCGCGCAGCCGGTTCACTTGCCGCCCCCTTTTCACGCAGGGCACCGGGTTGGAGGCCGGCTGCACGACGCGACGCGCCGTGCCTTTGCGACTCTCCAATCCCGACTCCCGAATCCCGAACCTCAGCTCCGGCCCTGCACCAGCGTGCCGATCTGCTCGCCGCGCAGGATGCGCAGCAGCACGCCGGGCTCGCTCATGCCGAAGATGCGCAGCGGCAGGTCGCTGTCGCGTGCCAGTGCGAAGGCCGCGGTGTCCATCACTTCCAGGCCCTGCAGGATGACTTCGTCGTAGGTCAGGCTGTCGTAGCGCACCGCATCGGTGTGCTTCTTCGGGTCCTTGTCGTACACGCCGTCGACCTTGGTTGCCTTGAGCAGCAGGTCGGCGCCGATCTCGATCGCGCGCAGCGCCGCGCCGGAGTCGGTGGTGAAGAACGGGTTGCCGGTGCCGGCAGCGAAGATCGCGATGCGTCCCTTTTCCAGGTGACGCATGGCGCGGCGGCGGATGAAGTCTTCGCAGACATCGTTGATCTTGATCGCGCTCATCACGCGCACCTTGGCGCCGAGCTTCTCCAGCGCATCCTGCATCGCCAGCGCATTGATCACCGTGGCCAGCATGCCCATGTGATCGCCGGTGACGCGGTCCATGCCGCTGGCGGCCAGGCCGGCGCCGCGGAAGATGTTGCCGCCGCCGATGACCAGCGCGACCTGCGCACCGGCCTGCTGGGCTTCGATCACTTCATGGGCCAGGCGATTGATGACCTTGGGGTCGATGCCGTAGTCCCCGTCTCCCATCAGCGCCTCCCCGGAAAGTTTGAGAAGGATGCGGCGATAGGAAAGTTCGGACATGGGGGAGGCCTCGGGGGTAGGGGACGGCAAACGCCGGCAATTCTAGCGGAAGCCTGTCCCCGGGCGTGGTAAAAATTCCTTTGTCGGCGGCGACGTGGCGCGTTGCTCAGTGTGCGCGCGGGTTGGGCGGCGTCGGTACATCGGTCGCATCGTAGGCGGTGACACGGTTGCGGCCGCGATGCTTGGAGCGATACAGCGTGCTGTCGGCGGCCTGCAGCAGGTGCTCGATGCTTTCGAACTGGCGCTCGATACCGCCGTGCGTGGCCAGGCCTGCAGAGAAGGTGATATGCAACGGGCCGCCCTGCAATTGCGCCATCGGCGTGCGCGCAGTCTCGGCAAGAATGCGCTCGATCACCATCAGCGCCGCGTCGGCCGGTGTGTTGGGCAGGATCACCAGGAATTCTTCGCCACCGTAGCGCGCCACCAGATCGCTGGTGCGCACCATGCGTTGCAGTGTCTGCGCAAAATTGCGCAACACTTCATCGCCAACCAGATGGCCATGCGCATCGTTGACGCGCTTGAAGTCGTCCAGGTCGATGAAGGCGATCGACAGCGGCCAGCTCTGCCGCGAGGCCAGTTCGAACTCATGCGTCAGCGCGGTGCCGAGCTGATGGCGGTTGAACACGCCGGTCAATGCGTCGCGGCTGGCCTGTTCGGCCAGATGGCGCATGCGGTTTTCCGATTCGTCGGCATGCCGGCGCGCTTCGGCCACGTCCTGCAATTCGCGCAGGCTACGCAGCATCGCCAGTTCGCGCGCCTGCTCGAAGATCATCTGGATGTGCTCGGGTTGCGGCACGCGGATGTCGAACAGCGCTTCCAGCTCGGGCAGCGATTCGGCGATGCGTTCGATCACTTTCTCGAAGCGCTCGGCATCCAGTTCCAGGATGTCCTGGGCCTGGCGCTGCGCGCGTTCGGTGGCGGTGACGGCGCTTGCCGAGAGCCAGATGTCGGCCAGCCGCCCGGACAGCGCGACGCAGGCCATGAACGGCTCCAGGCTCGCCGGTTCGTCCTCGCTCTGCGCGATCGCATTCTGCAGGTACGGCGGCAATTGCCACTGATGCGCAAGCCAGGCGCCCACCTCGGCATGGGTGGCACCCAGGTGTTCGCGTTCGGCATCCAGTAGCGATGCATTGTCCGGCGCCTGGTCCAGCAGTGGCCCGTACAGCTCGGGCGCACCTTGCAGCAGCGCCAGCTTGCCGATGTCCTGCAGCAGGCCGGCCAGCATCAATTCTTCGGGTTTGCGGATGCCATAGGCCTGGCCCAGGATGCGGCTGGCCAGCGCGCACAATCCGGCGCGACGCCAGATGTGCTCATGCAGGGGATGGGCGGTGAAGGTGTTGCGCACGCCGTGCACCATCGAAAAGCCCAACGCCAGACTCAAGGTGGCATTGAGTCCGAGCATGGTCAGCGCCTGGCCCAGGTTGTCGACGCGGCGGCGGCTGGCGTAGAGCGGCGAGTTGGCCACGCGCAGCATGCGTGCACTCAAGGCCATGTCCATGCCGATGACGTTCGCCGTGGTGGTCATGTCCACGTCCGGGTCCTGCGCCAGTTCGATCACGCGCAGCGCGACGCCAGGCGGCGACGGCAGGTTGCGGCAGTAGTGCAGGGCGGCCTGAAGATCTGGTTGCATGAGTCATCGCCGACGGTGATCGCAAGCATACAGCTGCGTTCGTTGAGTAGGGCACGCCATGCCCCGCCATCACCGCGCTGCATGCGCGATGGGTGTCGAGAGCCTGGTCGGTATCTGGATTTAGCGGCACCCGTCAACCGATCTGTAGCGTCGAGCACGGTTCGCCACGTGCCGGATGTGTTCGCTTCAGGTTCGGGCGCTGGGCCCGCCGTGCGGCAAGGACGGGCACAAAAAAAGCCGCGGCATGCCGCGGCTCCTTCTGCAATGTGGCGAAGATCAGGCCAGGCCGGCCTGCTTCATCACTTCGGCGGCGTAGTCTTCCACCACCTTCTCGATGCCCTCGCCAACGGCCAGGCGCTGGAAGCCGATCACGTCCGCACCGGCGGCCTTGACGGCCTGCTCGACGGTCTGATCGGTGTTCAGCACGTACGGCTGGCCGTACAGCGTGACTTCGTTGACGATCTTGCTGATCTTGCCGCTGATGATCTTTTCCAGGATCTCGGCCGGCTTGGACTTGTCCTTTTCGGACATCTTAGCCAGTTCGATTTCCTTTTCCTTGGCAATGAATTCGGCCGGAACGTCGGACGCCTTGACGTGCGGCGGGTTCATCGCAGCGATGTGCATGGCGATGCCGCGTGCCAGCTCGATGTCGCCACCCTTCAACTCGACCAGCACGCCGATTCGGCCGCCGTGCACGTAGGCCGCGACGTTGTTGGCGCTGTCGATGCGGACCAGGCGACGCACCTGCAGGTTCTCGCCGACCTTGGCGATGACTGCGGCGCGACGCTCTTCGATGGTCTCGCCGCTGTCGAGCTTGACGCTCTTGAGCGCTTCGGCATCGGCAGCGTCCGAGTTCAGTGCGGCATTGGCCACGACCTCGGTGAAGGCCAGGAAGTTCTCGTCCTTGGCGACGAAGTCGGTCTCGGAGTTGACTTCGACCAGCACGGCCTTGCCGCCGGCCTGTGCGGTGGCGATGCGGCCTTCGGCGGCAACGCGGTCGGCCTTCTTGTCGGCCTTGGCCAGACCCGACTTGCGCAGCCATTCGGCAGCGGCGTCGATGTCGCCAGCGTTTTCGACGAGTGCCTTCTTGCACTCCATCATGCCGGCGCCGGTGCGCTCGCGCAGTTCCTTGACCAGGGAAGCAGTGATTTCCACGGGATTACCTCATTGGACGAATGCGTGCGGCGGAAAGGATTCCGCCAGTAGGAGACGGTGCAGCGTGCTGGCCGCCCCCGTTGTGTCTTCAGTGGCCCGTACGACGGGTCGCGATGGACCCGCCGGGGCTGCGGCCGCACAGCATGGTGCGGCCGCATTGCACGCCGGTTACTCGGCAGCGGCGGCGTCAGCCTTCTTGTCGCCCTTCTTGGCCGGAGCGCGACGGCCCTTGCCTTCGTCGCCGGCATCAGCCGAGAACTCTTCTTCGCGCACCGAAGCGGAGTTCGGCGCAGCAGCCTTGCCTTCCAGCACGGCATCGGCGGCGGCGCGTGCATACAGCTGCACGGCGCGGATGGCGTCGTCGTTACCCGGGATGGCGTAGTCGACCAGGGCCGGATCGTAGTTGGTGTCGACCACGGCGATCACCGGGATGCCGAGCTTCTTGGCTTCCTTGATGGCGATGTCTTCATGGCCGATGTCGATCACGAAGATCGCGTCGGGCAGGCGGTTCATTTCCTTGATGCCGCCCAGCGAGGCGTCCAGCTTCTCGCGCTCGCGACGCAGGCCCAGCACTTCGTGCTTGACCAGCTTGTCGAACGTGCCGTCGGTCTCGGCCGCTTCCAGTTCCTTCAGGCGGGCAACCGACTGCTTGACGGTGCGGAAGTTGGTCAGCGTGCCGCCCAGCCAGCGCTGGGTCATGAACGGCATGTTGCAACGCTCGGCTTCTTCCTTGATGGACTCGCGCGCGCTGCGCTTGGTGCCCAGGAACAGCACGGTGCCGCGCTTCTGCGCGATCGAGGAGAGGAAGTTCATCGCATCATTGAAGAGCGGAACGGTCTTCTCGAGGTTGATGATGTGGATCTTGCCGCGCGCGCCGAAGATGTACGGCGCCATCTTGGGGTTCCAGTAGCGGGTCTGGTGGCCGAAATGGACGCCGGCTTCCAGCATCTGGCGCATGGTGACTTGGGGCATTGAAGTAACTCCGTGAGAGCGGAATCGCCGTGCGCGGCCTTGACTTTTGGAGTCCGCACATGGGTGTGCGGGCTGTTGCGAGGGACTCGCATCAAACGCACAAGATTCCGGGGTTGGGCTTCCCTGTTGCCTCCGCGACGAACCCCTTGTGAGGGCACCCCGGCGCGGATGGCGGCAGCAGGTGTGGATTCGTCGGTGACGTCCGACGTGAACGACGCAATGCGTGAGAGACGCAAAACAGCCGGCGGAGTATAGCTGGCTGGGCGGCGTGGTGCAATTGGTATGGTTCTGAGGCAGCTGACAGCGATCGCTGGGGGATTCGGGATTCGGGATTGGAGATTGGTTTAGAGCGGATCGCGAATGACCGGTCGTGTCGCACAGTCCGAAGGACGGCGAGGCCAGCAACGCTTCTGCAAATCCCCAATCCCGAATTTTTAATCCCGGCCCTCAGGGCTCCAGCGTCAGCGTGCTCTCGATATCGCCATTGACGCGTGCCACGAAGCGGCCGCTACCGGGGAGCAGGTTGGCCGGCAGTGCCCATTGCCGGGTCTGGCCTGGAAGCACATAGCCGGCCAGGTCGTCACGAATGCTGCGGCGGGTTCCGCCGGCATCGATGAAGGCCAGGTCGGCCAGGCGTGCGTGACTGAGCCCGGCATTGTGCACGCGCAGCGTCCGCTCGACGCCCTGGCCGGTCAGCGAGACCTGCAGGCGCGGATGCCCGTTTCCCGATTCGCTGGGCAGCGCGAACACCGGGGTGGAGTACCGCAGCAGCTCGGTCTCCTGGCCGGTGGCGTGCTGGGTTACCACCAGCCGGTAGCTGTCTTCGGTGGTCGCGGGGCTGGGGCCGAGGCGGATCACCCGCAACAACTGCCGGCCTTGCGGCGGGATATCGAACTGGCTGGGGCTGACGGTGGCGCCCAGGGCCGGTTCCAGCACCTCGCGATCGCCTTGCTGGCGCCAGCGGTAGAGCCTGGCATCGGCACGCCACGGGTGGGCGTCCTGGTTATAAAGCCAGACGGCGGTCTGATCGGTGTCGGCCGGGATGTGCGCGGTAGTCGGTGCGATGGCGATTTCGGCACCGGCGGCGCTGCCGCTGGTTGCCAGGATGGTTAGGCCCAGCACCAGCCAGGCCCGACGGAAGCAGGACGTGGCCATGGTCAAAACGCAATGGTGGTGATGCGCGCGGCGCCGCTGGGCGCAGGTCCGGC
Source organism: Xanthomonas cannabis pv. cannabis (assembly GCF_000802365.1). Lineage (GTDB taxonomy): Bacteria > Pseudomonadota > Gammaproteobacteria > Xanthomonadales > Xanthomonadaceae > Xanthomonas > Xanthomonas cannabis. Next base: position 760 of record NZ_JSZE01000116.1, on the reverse strand, counting down.
GAGGGCGCTGGCGTCCTGGCCGGTGCTGGCAAGCGGCGGCGTCCCGGCGCTCGGCGCTGGTTGGGCGATCGCGACCGGCGTGCCGCGCGAGCAGCTGGCGCGTGGCGGTGTGGTGCGCAGCTCGCAACCGCTGAGCAGGCGCAGGCCGATGTGCAGGGTGGAGTTTTCAGGGCCGCGGTTGCTGGCCGCGGTCGCGATGGAGGCGCTGCAAGCGAGGGCAAGCAAAAGCGCGCACTTCGGCAAGGTGACCGGCATCATGAAGGCAATCGTTTGCAGCGGAGACTTAACAGATAGCGACGTGCCCCAAACGAACTTTATTAACTGTCAGTAAGTGATCGAGACCGTCACCGTGTCGTTGTAGGCGCCCGCGATAGGCAGCTGCGGAGCCGGGGCGCGTCCGTAGACGGTGACGGTTTGCGCCACCCCGCTGCCGGTGCCGGCCAGGGTGTCGACCCCGATGGTGGTGCCCCAGCGGCTGCTGCGGCCGGGGGCCTTGTAGAGCTCGTAGGTGATGTAGTTGGCGCTGCTGGCGTGGCGCATGCGGCGGGTGCTGCCACTGGCGTTGACGCCGACATCCAGGCCGATGTTCCAGGCGGTGCGGTTGGTGCAGGCCAGGCTGATGGTGGAGCTGCGGTCGATGGCGGTGGCGATGCTGCCGGCGATGCTGCCGAAATCCAGGTCGGTGGTGACATAGGTATTGCAGCGCGCCGGGACGCTGGCCGACGCGGTGAAGGGGAATGCATTGCTGGCGGTCTTGGCG
>NZ_JSZE01000115.1 GCF_000802365.1 Xanthomonas cannabis pv. cannabis | reverse complement strand
GTATAGCCATGCGTACGCCCGCTGTGGCTGACGCCTGTCGCCGTGATGACCGCGTCGATCCGGTCGCCGTCGGCGAGCGCCGCGTCGAGGCGCTTCAGAACGACCGCGCCGACCGCCTCGCCGGGGATGAAGCCGTTGCCTTCCATCGCGAAGCAGCGCACCTGCGCGTCGTCGCTCAGCATGTCGAGCCGTTCCAGCGCGAGGTAATCGTTCGGATGCAGATGTAGATTGACGCCGGCCGCAATCGCAAGCTCTGCCTCGCCCTGCTGCAGATACCGGCACGCGTGATGGATCGCCGTCAACGACGACGTGCACATGGTGTCGAATGCGATGCTCGGGCCGCGCAGGTCGAGGAAATACGACACGCGGTTAGCCATGTTCGCAAACGAGGTCGACGTGACGGTCTCGCGTGCGTCGGCGCCGCCGGATTGCACGGCGGCGCCCGAGGAGAAATGATTGAAACCGCTCTTGGTTGCGCCGACGCAGACCGCGACATTGCGCCCGTGCCGCGCATTGAGCCGCTGGCGCGTGTAGCCGCTACTTTCGAGCGCTGCCCAGCTCGCCATCAGCACCAGCCGCTCCTGCGGGTCGATCGAATACGCGTCGATGGGCGCGATCTGGAAGAAGGCCGGATCGAACTGCGCGAAATCGTCGAGGAACGCGCCCTTGCGGCCGCGCAGCAGCGGATGCACGTCGCTCTCCGGGTCCGCCTGTGGACCGTACCAGCGGCGCACCGGCAGCTCGCCGATCTCGCTCGATTCGGTCTTTAGACGGCGCCAAAACGCCTCGAACGACGGCGCGTTCGGGTAGCGACCGCCGATACCGATGATGGCGATCGGCTGTTCGCGCGGAGGGTCGGCATCGCGCATGGCCGGCGTGTTGGCTGCGCTGCGCATCGCAGGATGCACTGGCGGCCGGGCGGCCGGCGCGTCCGCCGGCTGTATCAGCCGCGCCGGCTCTGCCGCGGAGCGCGTCGCGAGCGCCGGCGCCGCCGGTTCGCTCATCGCATGCGCGGGCACAAAGCGGTCGGCGGGAATATCCTGAATGCGGATCTGCTCTGCCAGATAGCCGGCGAGCGCCTCGAGCGTCGGATATTCGTAGAACAGCGTCCTCGGCAGCTGGCGGAAGCTCCCGGCCAGCACCTTGTTCAACTTCGCGAGCATAATCGAATCGAGACCGAGCTCCGACAGTGGCCGATGCGGGTCGATCGCCGCGGCATCGAGTTTCGTCGCGTCGCCGAGCACCCGCTTCAGATACGGATACAGATCGGCCGCGGCCAACACCGAGGGCGCCAGAGTGAGCGCAGACGGCGCCACCGGCTGGCGACCGCCCCTCTCCGCTGGCTGCCGGCGCGCCGACGCGGCCAGCAGACGAGCGACCTCGTCCTCGATACCGGTCCCGACGAACACTTGATGCGCGTCCGAGCCAAGCGCACGATCGAGCGCCCGCATTCCGGCGTCGTTCGAGATCGACGCAAGGCCGTGCTGTTCGTGCAACAGCGTCGCTAGCTCGCGGTCCAGCGTCATTCCGCCGTCCCGCCACAACGGCCAGTTGATCGACACGGTCCGACCCGAGCGCGCACCTGCGCGCACCTGCGCGGCGCGGCGATGTGCGAACGCATCCATAAACGCATTGGCCGTCGCATAGTCAGCCTGGCCAGCATTGCCGAGCACGCCCGAAATCGACGAGAACAAGGCGACGAACGCAAGCGGCTGGTTCCGCGTCGCCCAGTCAAGATTCAGCGCGCCGGCGACCTTCGGCGTCAGGACCGCGCGGAAGTCCTCCTCGGACTTGTGCATCAGAAATGCGTCGCGGACGATGCCCGCGCAATGGATCACACCGTGAATCGGCCCCAGCGACGCGCAAATCTCCTCGACGCACTCCGCAAGCGCGCGGCGGTCGCCAACATCGACGCGCCGGTATGCGACCCGCACCCCTTCGGCGCGCAGCGCGTCGATCCGGTGGCCCTGCGACGAACGCATCAAGTCGGCCTCGTCGCGACGCGCGAGCAGGACGATCGTCGCGTCGCGATCGTGCGCGCCAATCCATCTGGCACACGGCAGCGCAAGTGCCCCCGATCCACCGGTGATCAGGTACGCGCGCGGCGCACCGGCGGAGACGACAAGCCCGTCGAAGAACGGCCCGACTGCCGGCGTCAACGGCTGCCATGCGCGTACGCACCGTTGCGGACAATAGCGGACCGCTACGTCGCGGCCAGCGCGCATTTCGTCATGCAGAACATCGAGCCATGCGGCCGCAGCCGGCGCCTCGTCCAATACTATGCATTGCGCCGACAGATGCGGATTTTCCTGCCCCGCCGTCTTCAGCAGCGCCGCGAGTCCGTCCAAGGTTTCGCTGTCTGCGCCGGCCGCCGTCACCTGCACGAGCACTGGCTCGTGCAGACCGTGCAAGAGCCGCTCGCGCAGCGACGCGAACAGCGCGGCTGCGTGGTCGGCAAATGCGGTGTCCTCCGGCTGTACAGGCGGCAAGAACTGCACGGTCGCGTCGGTTGCGCCGAGCGCGGCGCGCAGCGCAACACTCGCGACGGTGTCGAGCCCGCAGAACACGATATGGCGCGCGCCGCTACGCGCCGGCAAGCGCGCCTCGGTGGGCAGATCCTCACGGACCCATGCCGGCGTGAACAACGACGCGTCGCCATCGGCGGAGGCAACGGAGGCCGGAGCCGGCTTCGCGGCAAGTCCTGCAGGCGCATACGTGTGTTCGAGCCAGTGCGGACGTCCGCGGAACGGATAGGTCGGTAGACTGATCCGCACGGGCGGGGTCGGGGCATGCAGCTCCTCCCACGGCAGGGTGAAACCGTGCAACCACAGTTGCGCAATCCGATGATGGTCGTGCTCACGAGCCCATTTCCGGAGCAGCTCGAGCATGTCCGGCTGGCGGTCGAGAAAATCGCCGAGTACATTGCGCTCGGCCGTGCTGCCGCACAGCCAGCACGGGTCTGCGCCAGCGCCTGCCGCGAATCGCTCAAGCGCATCGAGCAGCGTGCTCCGCCCGTCGACGATGAAGACGACGCGGTGGTCCAAGTGTTGACGGCCGATCTGCAGCGTGTAGGCGATCGAGCCGACATCGCACGCGATCGCGTCGACACGCAGCAGATGTTCGCGCAGACGATGGGCGATGAGCGGCAAAAGCTCTGCCCGATGTGCGGACAACGGCACCAGATGGCGCGTCGCGCCGCCAGGTGTGCGCGCCGCACGCGCGGGCCACGCCTCCAGCACCACGTGCGCATTCGAGCCGCCCGCTCCAAAGTTGCTGATACACGCGGCGACCGTCCCTTCGGCCTCACGCTCGGACCAATCGCCGAGTGTGCGCTGTACCTCGAAGCCAGCCGCCGCGAAATCGATCGCCGGGTTGCCCTGCTCAGAGGTCAGCGTCGGCGCCCATTGGCGATGGCGGAACTGCAGCAGCACCTTGCTCAGGCTCGCAAGGAACGCGTTCGATTCGCCGTGGCCGACGTTCGCCTTTACAGATCCGATGCGCCGTACGCTCTCGCCGCCGATTTCGCGGAATGCGCGGCTGAGTGCGCTGACCTCGATCGGATCGCCGAGCGCGGTGCCGGTGCCGTGCGCCTCGACGTACGCGATACCTGGTGCCGGCACGCGCGATGCGCGCAGTACGCTCGCGATCAGGCCAGCCTGCGCGTTCGGATTCGGCACGGTGAAGCCGTTGGTCTTGCCGCCGCTGTTGATCGACGACGCTTTTACGATCGCGTAGATGTTGTCGCCATCGGCAGTTGCGCGCGACAGCGGCTTCAGCAGTACCGCGCCGACGCCTTCGCCGAGCAGCGTGCCGTCGGCGTGCTGCCCGAACGGCGTGCAGCTGCCGCTGTCCGACAGCATGCCCGTCTGCGAGTACTGGATCAGGCGACTCGGATGCAGGATCAGGTTCACGCCACCGACGATCGCTGACTCGCAATTACCATCGCTGATCGACCGGCAAGCGAGATGGAACGCGGTGCCCGACGACGCGCAGGCCGCGTCGATCGCCATGCTCGGCCCGGTGAGGTCGAAGTGGTACGACACGCGATTCGCGATCTGGTAGTAGTCGGTGTGGCGGTACTGCTCGGGATGCTGCAAAGCATGCAGATTTGCGTACATCGCATAGTCGTTCGACAGCACGCCGACAAACACGCCAGTCGAGCGATCGAGTGTATGCCGCGTATAGCCGGCATCCTCCAACAGCCCCCAAACGACCTGTAGGAACAAGCGCTGCTGCGGGTCCATTAACTCGGCTTCCTTCGGCGTGATGCCGAACAGCTCTGCCTCGAAACGCTCGATTCCGTCTAGATAGCCGGCGCGGTCCATGTAACCGTGCAGCGTCGATGCAATGCCCGGGAACGCGCGATCGATCAGCTGCCGGCGCGCTTCGGGCATCGGCACGATCCGGCACTCGCCGGTTTGCAGCAATTGCCAGAACGCGTTCATGTCGTCGGCGCCCGGATAGATGCCGTGCAAGCCAACGATCGCGATGTCCTCGCGGGTACCGTCGCTCTCGTTCGCTTCAGCATGGTCGGCCGGCGCCCGCCGCGACGTGTTGGACGCCGCCGGCGCAGTGGGAGTTGCGGCCGGATGTGCAGTTTCATGTGCAGCGCCAGGCAAGCTCGTGCTGTAATCGGTGATCAATGCGCGTACGGCGCTGTGCAAGGTACGATGCTCGAACAGGAAGGCCGGCGCGAGGCCCGGTATGAGCTTGGCAAGTTCGACAGTCAGGTTCACTATGTCGATCGACTCGAGACCGTATCGCTCGAGTTCCTCGTATTCGTCGATCGTGTCGGGACCGATACCTAGCACGCGCGCGTAGCGCGCCTTGACTTCACGCATCAGTGCCGCCTCGCGCTCCGCCTCGCGGCCAACCACGCCCATCGCCATACGCTGGTCGGCTGCAGCGACAGTCGCACCGGCAATCGGCTGCATGTCCGCTTGCATGGCACCGAACGCGATCGCCTCAACGCCGGACACGCGGATATCGTCGAATGCCAGGTTCATACGTTCCGCGATCTTCCCGTAGTCTACGTCGTGCGTCAGACGCCGTTCGTTTACGACGAATGGTGGCCGGTGCTCGGCCGGCGCGTCATCGCTGCCCTCCTGCTGTGCCAGATATGCCTGCCGATCGAGCACGTCGCGCAAAGTCTCGCGATCGAACAGGTAGCGGCTAGGCGTGGCCTCCGCACCGTCGCCGGAGACAATCTCCTGTGGCGCGATTTTGTCCAGAAATTGCCGGAACGGCGTGTTTTTCCTGGTCGCCGCAAACGCAACATGGACCTGCCCGACGCCGGTCTCCTCGGCGATTTCGATGAGCCGCTGCATCACCCGGTCTTCCACGGTTCGGCCGAGCACTCGGCAACTGAGTAGGAACGATTCGACGTAGAGGCACGACGGTTCGAGTCGATACGCGACGAATCCCGTCGTACCGTAGTCACCGAATCGGTCGACAACGTCGATCACGAGCAGATGCCATGCGTCGTCGCGCATCATCGCAATGACTTCAGACCGGTCACGCCGGATCGTGGTGTTGTTGAACTGGTTCGTGCGCAGCGTCAGCTGCGACGCGCGATCCACCATCTCCGGCGTCATCGGCTTGATCGCAACGTGCAGATTCAGTCCTTCGATGAAAACGCGGAACGACTCGGCGGACTCTCGGAACCTTTCACGTTGCGATTGCTCACGATACATCTGAGTGCGCGCACCGTCCTCGCGGGTCAAGGTCAACTGGTCGAACACCCACAGCAGCCCCGTCCACTGCGACAGAGGAACCTCGCTCTGCGTCGTGCAGATCGTCAGCACTTCGGACGCATTGGCCCGAACCTCCGCGCACTCCAGCGGGTTGTCGTCGAAAAACACGAAGCTGTTCAAGCCAAGATCGAGTTCGCCTGCGAGCGCACGGAGATTGCTGGATTTCGGCAGCCAGTTGATCTTCGCAGCGGCGATATCGTCGCGCGTGAGCACCATGTCCGGATGCTGGTCGAATACGTGCCAGACGTCCTCCTCGCGATTCTTGCTGCAAAGACACAAAATGAAACCCCGGCCTAGCAGATCCTTCATCGAGCGCTGGAACCCGCGCATCTGTTCGTCGATCACGAGATTGCGGACGTCGTTCTCCTCGCCGCAAACCCCCTTCCACAACGTGTTGTCGCAGTCGAGCACCACCACCTTCGCTGTCTGCTGACGCTTTGCGTTCAGCATGCGCACGGCCAGCGCCGCCAGAAAGCGGAAATAGCTCTGCACATACGGGATATGCGCGATCCGGTTACGCTGGGCGTCGTCGATCCGACCGGGGTCAATGTCGTGGATCGCGTGATAATCTCGCGCAAATACGGTCATCAGGTTCGGCAGTTCGATCGCGAGGGCCGCAAACTGCGCATAGACCGCCTCGAGCAAGGCCGGAGCACCCGGATCGGCCGGATCGAGGCGCGGATCGGGACAGACGATCAGCAGTTGCGTTGCGCGACTGCGCCTGGCAAAGCCGCGCAACGCAGCGACGAACTCATCGGCGATCTGATGAACGAACGCCTCCTCGCCGGACAGATTGAGGCCGCTGTCGCGCCAGCAGGCATCGCGCTCGTGTAGCCAGTCCGACACGCGCACATACAGCAGGTTGGCCGTACCCTCGGCCGTGTTCAACGTACTGTCCGGGCTCACCAGATCCTGCATCATCCGGTTGTAGCCAGTCTGCCGAACTGCGTGCTGACCGGGCAGGCATGCCAGCCATCCGTCGAATTCATCGAGCATCGCATCGAGCGTGAAGTTGCCGGTCAACATCAGCACCGACACCGCAACCGCCGCAGCTTTATCGGAGAAATTCGTCAGCAGACAATGCCGCTCATCCATCGTCGACAGCACGTTTACGATCCGCATCGCAACCTCGTCTGGCGCCTGCGCGTTCAGTATTCGCGTCGGCGTGTTGCTCATCTCGGTCAACAGGTTCGACGGACGCACGACGAGCGTGCGGACCGACGGTTCGGCGTCGGCAAGCTCCCGCACGCGCGCTTCTGTCTGTCGCTTTAAGTCAACGTAATGCGCATACCCCGCCGGCGAGGTGTCGACCATTTCCGAAGAGATCGCCACGCATGTACCGCCACTTGCCGCGAGCAGAGTTGAGAATGCACTGAGCGGCGCATCAATGAGATGCAAATTGCGCTTGACGTAGTTGGCTCGGTAAAGTAAGGATGACGCGTCTTCATCCACCCTTGAGGGAGGTTCGCAAGCATTGCAAACGAGGATGTCAAGCCGTTGGTGTTTCGCAGACAGCTCAGCTTCCACAGAAGCAAGCCAAGTGCTGTCTCCGGCATTGCCATGAAGCAGTGTCACAGATAGACCATGCTCCTCTAGGTCGCGAGCTACTTCACGTGCTTGATCACCGCTATCTCGGTAATTTAGATAAACGTGTGCGCCCAATACAGCAAGACTTCGAACAAGCGCTGAGCCAAGTCCCCGCCCTCCTCCTGTAACGAACGCAATCTTGCCTGAAAGAAGATGGGTCTCTGAGCTCTCAAGCGCAGCGATGTAATTTCGGACTGGTAAATCAGTTATTTTCTTTCTAACGAACGATCGGAGCTCTCCCCGAGCGAATGTTGATTGCGTGTCATCTACCAACAATTGCGTTTCTAACAATCCATAATCTCGATTAAAGTGTTGCGTAGATAGAATATATCTGAAATAACCAGCTTGCGATCCGCGCTCGAAATTTAAGCTCAGCCCAGAAAATATCGCCCGCTCCCCAGGCAGCTTCATACCGGTCAGGTAACTTGTAAGTGCAAGCATGTCAATTAACGCTGAACCATACCGCTTGACTGCACTTTTATAAAATTTACCAAGTCCTGTCGACGCATAGCTACCAGTCATCGCCACGCCAGCATTGAGCACAGCGTCGTCGTAGTCGCAGATATCAGAAGCCTCTTTAATATATTCCTGCTGCTGCCCAGCAGGTTCATACTTAAGCTGGCCTAGAACAGCTTGCCCGTTATCATCTCCGATCAGCCAATAAATTTCGACTTGTATTAGGACCCGCCTTCCTTCCCGCACGGAAAACCTGCAGAAGCCTTCGCTTTCTAGATCGACTATGCAGGAGTAACTACGATTCACATAGAGAGGATTTTTAAATTTGACTTTAAGCGTACCCAGCCTCCCTATCAATGTAATATTTATTCGTTCGAGTGCTGCTAAAACTCCCATCACACCGGGCACAATGCAAGCGCCAAAGGAAGATCGCCTCCCATATTGGGGATCTATATGAAGTGGGTTGAGATCCCCGCTTAAGAGCGAGAACAGGTCAACTTCTTCTTGACTAAAAGCAAATGATTCATCTAATGGCGGAACTAATGATGCAGTTTCCATGGGAAATTTTACCTTTGCGAGCCACGGAATGTTCTTAAACGAATTTTAGAAATTCTTGTAAGAAATTAATGAGGTCAACTGGCGACACCATCGTTAACCAAATCAAACTTCTCAACATCCCGTAAAATTCCTAGATTCTTCGCTTTATATTTCTTGCTATGCTAGTAAAAGATGGCATCATTAGACCCCCGCACTTTTTGTCTACTAGCAACTGGAAGCTAATATGATGCTCTTGTTTTTTCTTATATACGCCCTATGTGTTTCTATTTTTTTATTTTTTTCTATAACAGCACTAAAAAAATCGAGGAACTCCAAGCCTAGAATCGACCAAGAATGTGAAGAGAAATATAGATTTATTTGCGCGCTACGGTATCTTTTTAGAGAAGCAACGAGATGTGGATATTTTGATGCTGCGAAACACCTGAAACGCGCGCTTGATAGTATGCGTTGATGTCCTGCCTAGCGGCTTACTTATCTATATGTCGACTCCCCGCAATTCAATGCCAGCTAAAGCTAGAGGTCTGCGGTTGATGTTGATCACGGAACTCGGCGGGCGTTAGCGCCCCGGCTGTCGTGCGGGATCTGCTGGTTGTAGTCGGCAAGCCAGTGTTCGGTCTGTTCGCGGGCCTAGCTCAGTGTGAGGAAGAGATGCATGTCCAGCACGCCGCGCCGGTAGCTGCCGTTGAAGCGTTCGATAAAACCGTTCTGCATCGGACGCCCCGGCTCGATGAAGTCCAGGGCGATGCCCTTGCGCTCAGCCCACTCGGCCAATTCGGACAACAGCGCAATAACATCATTATCCCGATCGGGACGACGCTGATAGCGCATCGTCGAGCGCGCCACCCCAACCACCGAACAGGCCCGGCGCTCGCTCCAGCCACGCTGCTCGACGAGCCAGGCAAGAAGCGGGCGCTTGTCCGCCGGGTCTACAGCTTTTTTGCGATGACATCTTTGAGTGCATGGTTTTCCATCGCGAGCTCGGCATACATGCGTTTGAGCTTGCTGTGCTCGGTCTCCAGGTCGCGAAGGCGCTGCACATCAGCTGCCTCCATGCCACCGTACTTGGACTTCCAGACGTAGTACGTCGCGTCGGAAATACCCAGCTCACGACACACATCCTTGACCTGGCGACCACCCTCAACCTGCTTCAGCGTGGCGACAATCTGGCTCTCGGTGAACTTGCTCTCGCGCATCGTTGGTCTCTTCGGTGGCTAGTGTGCCGGAGACCTCCAACTATGGATGGATCAATTTTACGAGAGGCTGATAAATACAGTCCTGCAGCGGGGCTGATAGTGGGCCCGACATATGCGTTTTACCGAACTGATAGAGCGGCTGAACATCGGCCGTGATTTGCCGATCCAGATGCACAGTGGCGATCCGGCGGCAACGAGCACACTAACGATCTACTTCGCCAGCTCCTGTCCAAAGGGACGGACCTAGCCACCATCAGCCAGAAGTATCTAAATCACATCACGTTACTGATGAACGCGCATCCACCGACAATCACCGGTATGGAAGACACCCAGGGAGGCGGTGGAAAAATAACTCGCGCCTATCAAATCATGCATTGCACTTGAATCTTTAGATCGCCTTACCGTGCCGTTAGATGCACGCGCGACATAGGGCACCCGGTAATTTTACCTGCCCATCAAAGCAGTTATTTTCCTAGATTCAATTTCTCGCCAAATGATTAATCATTTTTTTTTAATCATTGAATGAGAATTATAAATGATATTTTTATTAAAAAACCATAGTTTCGAAACGCATAATCATTTCCTTGATTCTTTTCTTGAACTTCGCCATGATATTTTCATTAAAAAGCTAGGCTGGCGTATCCCGACGGCGAACGACAGAATGGAACAGGATGAATTTGATAACGATCAAGCTATTTATTTAATGATAAATAATAGCCGGGGCCAAGTGGTTGCAGGTGCCCGTCTAATTCCAACGTCTACTCCCGGAATTATAGATATGTTCCCGGAACTGATTGATGCTAATTCACCGAGGTCTTCTCGAACTTTTGAAATAACCCGTTTTGCTATTGACCATCGCAAGGATCGCATAAGAGACAACTTAGATCTTCGAGCTTCTTTACTATGGGGCATTCAAGCTACAGCGCTGGCTATCGGTGCCGATAAACTTGTCTCAGTAACTTATCTCCATCTAGAAAGTATGCTGACTAAAACGGGTTACTCATTTAGACGGCTTGGCCAAATACATGAAATTGATGGTGTACCGACCGTGGCACTTGAGCATGAAGTGTCAGTAAAAATCCTAAACGATTGCCGCAATCAAATCCGATCCAGCGAGGTACGCCAAAATATTCGACTTCACTGCATTGGCAATCAAGATCAGCACCACGGCAGCATTATCCATTCATCAGCTGTTGTAGAGCAATCCCTTCATGACTAAAATTCAGCGCTAACCAGCGACGTCCCCCCAATTTTGAGTAGCACCTCAGTTTGGAGTCCAATTCCCTACCCCAAGGAGATTGGACGTGAAGAAGCGTTTTTCCGAAGAGCAGATCATCGGCTTCCTGCGCGAAGCC
>NZ_JSZE01000114.1 GCF_000802365.1 Xanthomonas cannabis pv. cannabis | reverse complement strand
CACCACGCCAGACAGTTGGTTGGTGGTTTTGTCGAAGAGCAAAGGTCACCGCGCAGCCAGCTTGCGAGTCGCTGTTGAGATCCATGCGGACCGACCATCTCCACTGGTCCTTGCCCGCCTACCGTCGCGGGACCCTTGGCGGCATGGATGCCGCCACGGAGCTACAAGGACGTACTGCAGCGTGTCCTGCGATGGTGGGCTGGCAAAGGCCCTGCAGCAAAGGCCCAGATGATCCGCTCTGCGCCTGACCTGTCCGTAGCGAGCAATCAGGTTGAGACAACGGAATGTGCGTATCGCCAGCGCTTGGCGATCGTCAAGAGCCCCTGCAGCAAAGGCGCAGATCATCCGCTCTGCGCCTGACCTCTCCGTACCAAGCCATCAGATCGAGACGCCTGCACTGTGCGTCTCGCGAACACCTGGCTGTCTTCACGTCTGGTAGCGGGCAGTGCCCTTGCCGCCCGCAAATTGGTGAGCGGCTGCTACTTGCGCGCTGCCTCGCTGGCGTCGCGGGTAGCGCGGAACTCCGAATCGCTGCTCCAGTTCGGCCATTGACGCGAATCGGCCAGCTGCTGGCCCAGCGTGTACAGCACGCCTAGATCGCGCGCGGCACCGGCGAAGGTCCAGTCCGGCTTCCACTCGTCGCCCTGCTGGTGATAGCGCTTGGCGGTGTAGTCGTCCGATGCGGCCTTGCCTGCCGCCACGCCGCCTACTTCCCAATCCTGCCCGGCCGCATACGACAGCGCCGGCACGCCGCGCTTGGCAAACGAGAAGTGGTCGGACCGGAAGAAATACCCGGCCTGCGGCTTGGGATCGGGGGTGTAACGCAGCTTGGATTGCGCGGCCACGTTCTTGAGCTGGTCGAGCAGCTCGAGCTTGGCGGTGCCATAGATGCCGAAATCGCGCGAGGGCACGAACGGGTTCATGCCGTCCATGTTGATCACCGCCACGGTGGTGTCCAGCGGGTACAGCGGCTTGGAGGCGTAGAACTCCGAACCCAGCAGCCCCTTTTCTTCGGCGGTGACGGCCAGGAACACGATCGAGCGCTCGGGCTTTGGTCCGGTGGCGAAGCCGCGTGCCAGTTCCAGCAGCGCGGCAGTGCCGCTGGCGTTGTCCAAGGCACCGTTGAAGATGGTGTCGCCGCGTGCGTCCGGCTTGCCCACGCCGATGTGGTCCCAGTGCGCGCTGTAAATCAGGGTTTCGTTCGGGCGCTTGCTGCCTTCCAGGCGCGCCACCACATTGTGCGAGGTGATCACGTCGGACTTGACCTGGTAGCTGGCGCTCAGGCGCTGGCCCTTCAGCTCGACTGGCTTGAAATCGCGCGTCTGCGCCTGTTTCTTCAAGGTGTCGAAGTCCAGCCCGGCGTGCTTGAACAGGTCGGCAGCCAGATCGCGCTGGATCCAGCCTTCCAGGGTGGGATGCGCGCTGCGCGGGTTGTCGCGCACCACATCGAACATGGTGTTGGTGTTGGAACTGGCCACCGTGTCCCAGCCATAGGAGGCCGGCGCGGTTTCGTGCACCACCAGCACGCCGAGCGCGCCCTGGCGGGCGCCTTCTTCGTACTTGTAGGTCCAGCGGCCGTAGTAGGTCATGCCGGCGCCATCGAAGGCGCCCTTGCCGGTTTCGAAATCCGGGTCGTTGATCAGCACCACCGCGATCTTGCCCTTCAGGTCCACGCCCTTGAAGTCGTCCCAGTCGCGCTCCGGCGCCTTGACGCCGTAGCCGACGAACACCAGCGGTGCGTTGGCGATGTCGACCTTGGACGAACCATCGAGCGCGGCACGGATGGCGATCTGCTGGCCCTGGGTCAGGGTCTGCGGCTTGCCGGCATTGGCCAGCGCAATGGTCGGCGCACCGACGATCTCGGCGCGTCGCAGCGGCACCGCCTGGGTCCATAGGCGCTTGCCGCCGGTGAGATCGCCGCCGGGCTGCAGGCCCGCGTCGGCAAATTGCTTGCTCAGATAGGCGATGGTCTTGTCTTCGCCGGCCGTGGCCGGGCCGCGGCCTTCATAGGCATCGGAGGCCAACTCCTTGACGTCGCGCGAGATGCGCGCGCCATCGAAGGTCGGCGTCGCCGCCATCAGTGCGGTCGAGACCGCCATTGCCAAGAGTCCTACCGCAACTCGCTTCATTGCATACCCCAGATCATCAGACAGCCCTGGAGTGTAGCCAGCCGCGGGTGCAAGCGGATGCATGTGGATGCGTGCGGTGCACTGCACGCTGTCGTGCCGCCGCGTACTGTCGGGGCAGCAGGACTGCCCAACGCGATGCCCCGTGGCGCAGGCCCGGGCGGGGCGCCGCTAGAACAGATCGACGCTGCCGGTGGGTTGGGTGACGTGCTGAAGTTGGCCATTGCCCACCAGGTCGGCGTACACGGCCGCGCGGTTGCGGCCATGCTGCTTGGCCCAGTACAGCGCCTTGTCCGCTTCGTCCAGCGACTGGCTGATCAGGCGGCCCTGGGTCAATTCCACGATGCCGGTGCTGAGCGTGACCTGGCCGACCTGCGGAAACACATGCTCGGCCACGGCCAGACGAAAGCGCTCGAACAGGCTGACCGCGCATTCGCGGTCCACGCCGCGCAGCACGATCACGAACTCCTCGCCGCCAAAGCGGAACAGCAGGTCGTCCTGGCGGAACGTGCGTTGCATCAGCTGCGCGACCAGCAGCAGCACCTCGTCGCCGTACAGATGCCCAAAGGTGTCGTTGACGCGCTTGAAGTGATCGATGTCCACGATACCCAGCCACACGCCCTGCTCCGTCGTGGACTGCGCCCCGGAGAACAGGCGCAGGATCACGTCGTCGAAGGTCTTGCGGTTGCGCAGGCCGGTCAGGGCATCGCGCTGTGCATCGTCGAGCAGGCTGCGGTAGTTCTGGAAGAAGCGTGCAAAGCCCTGCAGCATGGCCTGCTCGGCGGCGCCAGGCGGGCGGGCACCGCCCACCCGCAGGCAGGTGCGGATGCCGCGTGCTTCCATCATCGGGTACACCAGCAGCGCACGGCCGTCCTGATGCAGCTGCACGGCCTCGCCCGGACCATGCGCATCGGCCAGCTGCGAGCGCATCTGCGCATCCTTCAGCTCGGCCACCGTCAACGACAGGCGGCCGTCGTCGCGCAGCCGGGTTTCGGCCATGGTGCGGCCGTCCGGCGCGATGCGCAGCAACGACAGCTCCTCGGCCGCACAGACCTCGCGCATGGTGCGCAGCAGGCTCAGGTCCAGCAGATCGGCATCGCGGATGGCCGTCATGTCCACCATCCGCTCCAGCAACGGCGAGTCGCTCATTGCAGCCCCCGCCGATGCGCGGACGCAGGCCGGCCGTGCCGCACGCAGCAGGCCGACGGACAACGGGAATGGCAATGCACAGGCTTCACGACAGCGACCGGCAATCTGGATGCCGGTTCATCGGCGCCCGCCAGGCAAACTTGAGACCGCTCGCCGGCCCTGCTCAGCACCGGGCCAGCCAGCACCGCACGGCACACCAGCCAGTGCGTCGCACGGTGCCCAAGCGGGGAGCCGGCCCGGTGGCTCAGGGCAGTGCGGATTCCAGCGCGTCTTCACCCAGTGCGTGGCGCTGCATCAGCCGCCGGCTGCCGGCATTCAGGCCTTTCACCTGCACCTCCAGGCCGTGATGGCGCAGCCGCTGCACCACCTTGTCCAGCGCCGCCACCGCCGTGATGTCCCAGAAATGCGCACGGCCCACATCGATCACCACCGCACGGCCGGGCACCTCGCGTGCGTCGAAGGCGTCGATGAACACATCGGCCGAGGCGAAGAACACCTGCCCGCGCACGGTGTAGGTACGCACGCCGTCCGCGCCGTCGCTGTGGGCGATCTGCAGCAGGCCGGCCACCTTGAAGGTGAAGAACACCCCGCTCAGCACCACGCCCACCGCCACCCCGGCGGCCAGGTTGTGGGTGATCAAGGTCACCGCCACCGTGGCCAGCATCACCACGCTGGAGGTGCGCGGATGGGTGATCACGGTGCGCAGCGAGCGCCAGTCGAAGGTCTCCGCCGACACCATCACCATGATCGCCACCAAGGCCACCACCGGCACCTGCGACACCCACGGCTTGAGCAGCACCATCAGGATCAGCAGGAACACGCCGGCAAACAAGGTGGAGAGCCGGCCACGGCCGCCGTACTTCACGTTGCCCACGGTCTGCCCGATCATGCCGCAGCCGGCAATGCCGCCGAACAGGCTGGCCGCCGCGTTGGCGATGCCCAGCCCGGTGCACTCGCGGTTCTTGTTGCTAGGCGTATCGGTGAGTTCATCGACCACGCGCGCAGTCATCAGCGATTCGAGCAGGCCCACCATGGCAATGGCCAATGCCGGCAGCGCGATGATGCGCAAGGTCTCCAGCGTCATCGGCACCGCCGGCCATTGCAGCAACGGCAGGGCGTTGGGCAACTTGCCCAGATCGGCCACGGTCTTGAGCGGCAACTGCAGCGCGCTGCCGGCAATGGTGAGCAGCAGGATGCACAGCAGCGGCGAGGGAATCGCCGACAGCCCGGGCACGCGGAGCCGCGGCAGGCCGTAGATGATCGCAAGGCCCACGCCCAGCATCACCCACGTGGTCATGTTGGCGCCGAGCAGATGCGGCAGCTGCGCGGCAAAGATCAGCACCGCCAGCGCGTTGACGAAACCGGTACGCACCGAACTGCTGACAAAGCGCATTAGCACGCCCAGCCGCAGCACGCCGAACAGGACCTGCACCGCGCCGGCCAGCAAGCCGGCGGCCAGCAGATACGGCAGCCCATGCGCGGCCACCAGCGGCGCCGCAACCAGCGCCACCGAGCCGGCAGCAGCAGAAATCATCGCCGGGCGTCCGCCACAGAACGCGATCACGATGCCGATCACGAAGGAGGCGAACAAACCGACCTGCGGGTCCACCCCCGCCACGAACGCGAACGCGATCACTTCGGGAATCAGCGCAAAGGTGGCGACCGCACCGGCCATGAGTTCGCGCGCAGGTGAGGCGCGCCATTGCGCCAGTTCGGCACGCAAAAGGGACATCGGGGACACTCCGGGGACAGAAAGGACAGCCTGCGGACACGCCGCAGCGGCAATAGTGTGCGGGAAAGCGACCGCGCCCGCAGCCTGCCTGTGACCCGTGCGCCAATGCGCCTTTCTGTGGCTGCGATCACGCCACGCGACGCTGCCGCAGACCAAGATGCCCCCCTCACCGGGCTCGGGTGTCGAGTCCGGTCATCTAGGGAGACCACCATGTCCATCTTCAGGACTGCAAGTACGCTTGCACTCGCCACCGCGCTGGCCGTGGCCGCCGCACCGGCATTCAGCTATTCCATCAGCAACAACAAGATTGTCGACGATAGCGGCAAGGTGGTTCAGCTCAAGGGCGTCAACGTCTTCGGCTTCGAGACCGGCAACCATGTCATGCACGGCCTGTGGGCGCGCAACTGGAAGGACATGATCGTCCAGATGCAGGGTCTGGGCTTCAATGCGGTGCGTCTGCCGTTCTGCCCGGCCACGCTGCGCAGCGGCCAGATGCCCAGCAGCATCGACTACAGCCGCAATGCCGACCTGCAGGGCCTGACCTCGCTGCAGATCCTGGACAAGGTGATCAACGAGTTCAACGCACGCGGCATGTACGTGCTGCTGGACCACCACACACCCGACTGCGCGGGCATCTCCGAGCTCTGGTACACCGACTCCTACACCGAAGCCCAGTGGCTGGCCGACCTGCGCTTTGTGGCCAACCGCTACAAGAACGTGCCGTACGTGCTCGGCCTGGATCTGAAGAACGAACCGCATGGTGCCGCGACCTGGGGCACCGGCAACGCCGCCACCGACTGGAACAAGGCCGCCGAGCGCGGTTCGGCTGCGGTGCTGGCCGTGGCGCCGAAGTGGATCATCGCGGTGGAAGGCATCACCGATAACCCGGTGTGCTCGACCAACGGCGGCATCTTCTGGGGCGGCAACCTGCAACCGCTGGCCTGCACCCCGCTGAACATTCCGGCCAACCGCCTGCTGCTGGCGCCGCACGTGTACGGCCCGGACGTGTATGTGCAGTCGTACTTCAACGACAGCAACTTCCCCAACAACATGCCGGCCATCTGGGACCGCCACTTCGGTCAGTTCGCCGGCAAGTACGCCTTGCTGCTGGGCGAGTTCGGCGGCAAGTACGGCGAGGGCGATGCGCGCGACAAGGTGTGGCAGGACGCGCTGGTGAAGTACCTGCGCAGCAAGGGCATCAACGAAGGTTTCTACTGGTCGTGGAACCCCAACAGCGGCGACACCGGCGGGATCCTGCGCGATGACTGGACCACCGTGCGCCAGGACAAGATGACGCTGTTGCGGACGCTGTGGGGAACGGTGAGCACCACCACGCCGACGCCGACGCCGACGCCGACGCCGACGCCGACTCCGACTCCGACTCCGACGCCGACACCGACACCCAGCGCTGGCTTCAGCACCAAGGTGACCGTGGACAACCAGTGGAACGGTGGCTACTGCAATCGCGTGCAGGTCACCAACACCGGTACCGCCAGCGGCACCTGGGCGATCTCGCTGCCGGTCACCGGCACCGTCAATAACGCCTGGAACGTCACCTGGTCGCAGAGCGGCACGACGCTCAAGGCCAGCGGGGTGGATTTCAACCGCACCCTGGCTGCAGGTGCGACGGCAGAATTCGGTTTCTGCGCGGCAGGTTGATCGACACGCGTTGGGCGTGCGGCTCGCGCCCAACGGCGCAGCGCAGACTGCAACAGTCTGCGCTGCGCGCGATGACGACATGCAGCGCATTTGATCGATGCATGTCGTTGTTGCAACGGGCTGACTACAGCAGAGATCTATAGAAACAAAGCAGGAGCGCCCTCGGGCGCGATGCAGCGTTGTCGATAACGCGGCATCGCGCCCAAGGGCGTTCCTACAATGGCAGTGACGCAGAATGCCTCCGCACATTCAGCGCATCACTTATCAAATGTCTCCTCCAAGCAGGCGCTGCCGCAGATAGTGTTCAACACCTGCGTGCATCAGCCGTTATCCATGACGTAGCGCCGTGCGCGCGTTCTGGATGTCGTTGCCATGCCCGTTGTCTCCCTGTTGCGTCGTCACGTTGCCAATCTCCCGCTCACGCGCAAGTTCGTGCTGTTGTGCACGCTGTTGACGGTGGGCGTGATCCTGCTGGCGATGGCCGCCGCGCGCCTGCAGTACCTGGACCTGATCGAGGCGCGCAAGCTCAGCGTCAGGACCGAGGTGGAGATGGGCCTGACCGTGATGCAGCACTACGCCGACAAGGTCAAAGCCGGCGAACTGAGCCTGGACCAGGCCAAGGAAGCGGCGCGCACCACCTTGGCGGACATGCGCACCAACGATGGCGTGGATTATTTCTTCATCGTCGACCCGCAGATGCGCATCCTGATGCATCCCAAGCGCCCGGTCGGCACCGACATGAGTGACTACAAGAGCGATGTCGGGCAATACGTGTATCGCGACATCAAGACCGCCATCGATAGCGGCGACGGCTTCAGCTATTACGACGCCCCCAAGCCGGGCAAACAGGAACAGCTGCCGAAGATCAGTTACGCCAAGACCTTCCCGGCCTGGAACTGGGTCCTGGTGATGGGCGTCTATGCCGAAGACATTCAAGTGCAGGCATGGGGATTCACGCGCACCTTGACCTTGATCGGTGGCGCATTGGTGGCGCTGGTGATCGGCCTGTGCTGGTTGATCGCCTCGGCCATGGCCGCGCCGCTGCGTGCCGCCTCGCGCACGGCGGAAGCGATTGCCTCGGGCCGCTTCGACAACGACATCCGCGTTGAATCGCGCGATGAAACCGGCCAGCTGATGCTTAGCATGCAGCAGATGCAAAGCCAGCTGCAGCGCTTCAACGGCGAGATGCAGACCATGATCCGGCTGCAGCAGGGCGAGAAGATCGCGCACCGCATTCCGGAGGATTTCCCCGGCGATTACGGCACGCTGGCGCACGGTGTGAACACGGTGGTGTTCGAACATCTGGATGCCATCAACGAAGCGATGGACGTGATGGGCGAGTACGGCCGTGGCGATCTGCGCCGCGACATGCGTCGCCTGCCCGGCCAGCGCGCCGCCCTGCATCAAGCGCTGGATACCGTCAAAGACAATCTGTCCGCCATCAATAGCGATATCGCACGCCTGGCCGATGCGGCCGCGCGCGGCGATTTCTCTGCACGTGGCGATCAATCGCGCTACCAGTTTGCGTTTGCGGAAATGGTGCAGGCGTTGAACCGGCTGATGCAGCAGGCCGACGCGGGGCTGGACGATGTGGGCCGCATCATGGCCGCGATTGCCGATGGCGATCTGTCGCAGCGCGTGGAGTCGCATTACGAGGGCGCATTCGGGCGTCTGGCCGGTGCGGCCAACCGCACTGCCATTCAATTGACCGGCATCGTGCAGGGCATCCAGCATTCGGCCGAGATGATCAACACCGCCGCCGGCGAGATCGCCAGCGGCAATGCCGACCTGTCCACACGCACCGAGCACCAGGCGGCGAACCTGGAAGAAACCGCCGCGTCGATGGAAGAACTCACTTCCACCGTGCGCCAGAACGCCGACAACGCACGCCAGGCCAATCAGCTGGTCAAGGGCACCGGCGAGGTGGCCGAAAGCGGTGGCCGCGTGGTGCAGGAAGTGGTGAGCACCATGCAGGCGATCACGCAATCGTCGGCGCGCATTTCCGACATCATCGGAGTGATCGATGGCATCGCCTTCCAGACCAATATCCTGGCGTTGAATGCGGCGGTGGAAGCGGCGCGTGCGGGCGAACAAGGCCGCGGCTTTGCCGTGGTGGCCACCGAAGTGCGCGCCCTGGCGCAGCGCTCGGCGGGTGCCGCCAAGGAGATCAAGCAACTGATTTCCGATTCGGTGGACAAAGTGGCGCAAGGTTCGCACCTGGTGCAACAAGCCGGCAGCACCATGACCGAGGTGGTCAGCTCGGTGAAGCGCGTGACCGACATCATGGCCGAGATCACCGCCGCCAGTACCGAACAAAGCGCCGGCATCGAACAGGTCAGCACCACGGTGATGCAGCTGGACGAAATGACCCAGCAAAACGCCGCGCTGGTGGAAGAAGCCACCGCGGCAGCGCGCAGCATGGAAGACCAGGCGGCGGATCTGACCCGTGCAGTGGCGGTGTTCCGGTTGGCATCGGCACAGCCTGCCTCGACGCAGCGCCACGGCGCCGCTCAGGCAGCATAAAACGGGCGACTGCCATCACCACATCGGCAGACGTACCCTCATCCGCCCTTTGGGCACCTTCTCCCGAAGGGAGAAGGAACAACGTCCAACGCGTGCCAAAGCCCCTCTCCCGCCGGGAGAGGGGTTGGGGTGAGGGTGCCCAGTAGCCGGGAGGCGTCAATGCACGCACCAAATGCATTACTAAACGAACGAGATGCATCGACGACAGGCATTCGTACCCACGGTGGACGGTCGACGGTCGACGGTCGACGGTCGACGGGAATCGGGAATCGACGAGTATTTATCGCTCGTCAAAAACACGGGCGACTGCAATCGCCACATCGCATGACGTACTCTCATCCGCCCTTCGGGCACCTTCTCCCGAGGGGAGAAGGAACAGCGTCCAACGCGTGCCAAAGCCCCTCTCCCGCCGGGAGAGGGGTTGGGGTAAGGGTGCCCGGCAGCCGAGGTGCTTAGACACACAAACGAGATGCGTTGCCAAGCAAGCGGCATGCGCCGACGAACGACCTGCGCACCGATCAAAGAGCGGCGCTCATCGACAGTCGACAATCGAAACGTGTTGATCGCTCGTCAGAAATGGGTGACCGCGATCGCCGCATCGGCTGACGTACCCTCATCCGCCCTTCGGGCACCTTCTCCCGAAGGGAGAAGGAACAGCGACGCGCCGTCAATGACCCATTTCTTCAACGCATGGCGTCTTCAACGCGTAGCGTCGCGGCCGTTCGTCGCGGTGCCTTTGCAGCGCGCATTTTTTGCCGCATACATCGCTTCGTCTGCGGCGTGCATCAGGCTTGCGGCCTCGGCCTGATCGCCGTGCTGCCACGCCACGCCGATGCTGGGCTGGATCGGCAACCACTGCTCGCCAAACATCGCCCCTGCCGCCGCGGCCTGGCGGATGCGCTCGGCCACCGTGGCACAGTCCATCTGCGGTGTCTGTAGATTGTCCAGCAGCACCACGAATTCATCGCCGGCCAGACGCGCCACCAGGTAGCGGCCTTCCACCGCGCGCTGCAGACACTGGCCGAACCCCACCAGCACCGCGTCGCCGGCGCGGTGGCCATAGGTATCGTTGATGCGCTTGAAGCCATCCAGATCCAGGAACATCACCGCCACCGCGCGCTGCAGCTGATGCGCCTGCAGCACCGCCGCCTGCAGCGCCTCGGTCCAGGCGTGGCGGTTGGGCAGGCCGGTCAGCGCATCGCGGGTGGCGCGTTCGTGCATCAGCCGGTGCAGCGTCTTGTGCGCGGTGACGTCCTGGGCCATCAGGAAGAATCCCTGCGTGCCCGCCGACGTGCCCACCGTTTCCGGCACCAGGGTGATCTCCACGTCGCGGGCGCTGCCGCCCACCTGCAGCACATGCTCGAAACTGGCACGTTGGCCGTCGGCCACCTGTGCCAGTGCCGTCCGTGCCGGGCCGCTGAGCGGAGTACCGAGCAGACGGGTGATGGGTGACCCGACCAGGCTGGACGGCTCCACGCCCAGCCAGTCGCGGTGTGCCTGGTTGGCGAACAGGCAGCGTTGCTCGGCATCGAACTGGCTGACCAACGCCGGGGTGGCATCGCTGATCGCGCGTAGCCGGGTTTCGCTTTCGGCCAGCCGCTCGGCTGCGACATGGCGCTCGGTGACGTCCTGGATCTGCGAGACGAAATGCACCGGTGCACCGCTGCCGTCGCGCACCAGTGACACCGACAGCTGTGCCCAGATCACCGCCCCGTGCTGGCTGATGTAGCGCTTGGCCAGGCTGTAGCTGTCGCGCTTGCCATCGATCAATTCCTGCACCAGCTGCAGATCCAGCTGCAGGTCGTCCGGATGGGTGATCTGCTGGAAGGTGGTGCGCAACAGCTGCTCGCGCGAATAGCCAAGAATGCTGCACAGGGAAGGATTGACGTCGCGCC
>NZ_JSZE01000113.1 GCF_000802365.1 Xanthomonas cannabis pv. cannabis | reverse complement strand
CAGATGATCCGCTCTCTGCCTGATCTGTCCATAGCGAGCAATCAGGTTGAGACGCCTGAAATGTTCGTATCGCAAGCGCTTGGCGATCTTTAAGCCTGGTCGGGGGCGCGGTGCCCTCACCGCTCGCGGGACACGCCGTCAACCCGTCCATGGGGGCTCGATGGCGGCATCCATGCCGCCAACGGTCCCGCAATCGGCGAGGACACCACGCTAGACAGTTGGCTGGTGGTTTTGTTGAAAGGCAAAGACACCGCGTCGCAGCTTGCTAGTCGCTGTTGAAATCCATGCAGACCGACCATCTCCACTGGTCCTTGCCCGCCCGCCGTCGCGGGACCCTTGGCGGCATGGATGCCGCCAAGGAGCTACATGGACGTACTTGCAGCGTGTCCCGCGATGGTGGGCGGGCAAGGGCCCTGCAACCAAGTTGCAGCTCACGCGCTTTAAAGAGCGGCATCACACCACGCAAAAGCCCAAACCAAGTCCCATCTCAATTCCCGATTCCCAATTCCCAATTCCCACCCTGCACCCAGCGCATCCCATGGCAGATAGAATTGCGACATGACTGAATTCATTCCTCCCGGCACGCTCTACCACGCACTGCCTTCGCCGTTTCCGATGAAACGCGGTGGCGTGCTGCATCAGGCACGCGTGGCGTACGAGACCTGGGGCACGCTGGCCGCCGATCGCAGCAACGCGATCCTGATCGTCACCGGCCTGTCGCCGAACGCGCACGCTGCAGCGAACCAGGCCAATCCCGAGCCGGGTTGGTGGGACGCGATGGTCGGGCCGGGCAAGCCGATCGATACCGCCCGCTGGTTCGTGGTGTGCGTCAATTCGCTGGGCAGCTGCAAGGGCTCCACCGGGCCGGCGTCGATCGATCCGGCGACCGGGCAGCCGTATCGGCTGACATTTCCGGACCTGTCGATTGAAGACGTGGCCGATGCAGCCGCCGATGTCGTGCGCGCACTGGGCATCATCCAGCTGGCCTGCCTGATCGGCAACTCGATGGGCGGCATGACGGCACTGGCATTGTTGCTGCGCCATCCGGGCATTGCACGCAATCACATCAACATCTCCGGCAGCGCGCAGGCGTTGCCGTTTTCCATCGCCATCCGCTCGCTGCAACGTGAAGCGATCCGGCTGGACCCGCACTGGAATGGCGGCAATTACGACGACATGCACTACCCGGAGTCGGGCATGCGCATGGCGCGCAAGCTTGGCGTGATCACGTATCGCTCGGCACTGGAGTGGGATGGTCGCTTCGGCCGGGTGCGGCTGGATTCCGAACAGGCCGCCGACGACCCGTTTGGCCTGGAATTCCAGGTGGAAAGTTATCTGGAAGGCCATGCGCGCCGTTTCGTGCGCTTCTTCGACCCCAACTGCTATCTGTATCTGAGCCGCTCGATGGACTGGTTCGACCTGGCCGAATCCGTGGACACGGCCCCGGTCGATGCGATGCGGACCGTCGACACGCACAGCAGCATCGCGTCCACAGACGTGTCCACCGACGCCGAAGTGTTGGCCGGCCTGGCCAACATCCGCATTGCGCGTGCGCTGTCGATCGGCGCCAATACCGACATCCTGTTTCCGGTGCAGCAGCAGGAGCAGATTGCCACGGGCCTGCGCGCAGGCGGCGCCGATGCCCGCTTCCTCGGCCTGGATTCACCGCAGGGCCACGATGCCTTCCTGGTGGATTTCGCCCGCTTCGGCCCGGCAGTCCGCGACTTCCTGGACGCCTGCTGATTGCCAGGTCCAGAGCCACTTCCAGAGCCAGAGCAAGCCCCTCGCAAACCGCCAGCAGCGCACTGCCGCGCCGGCTGCTGGCCGGCCTGTTCGCGGTCGGCATGCTCGGCCTGGTGCTCGCAGACCGGCTACCGGCTGCGATTGCGCTCTGGTACGCGGTAACGAGCATTGCCGCGCTGATCGCCTATCGGCTGGACAAGACCGCCGCCACGCGCGGCCAGCGCCGCACCCCGGAAGCGACCCTGCATGCCATCGCCTTGCTCGGCGGCTGGCCCGGCGCGCTGTTGGCGCAGTCGCTGTTCCGGCACAAGACCGTAAAGACCTCGTTCCAGATCGCGTTCTGGGTCAGCGCGCTGGCGAACGCCGCGGCCCTGGCCTGGGCGGTGTATCTGACGAGCTAAGGCGTGTCGTCGACCTGTGTCCTGTCGGCGCATGACGCACCGCTCGTCCGACGGCTCACCCCAGCGGTTGCAGCACTCCGCCCCGCATGCGGTAGTGCCGATGCACCACGCCGGCGGGCACGCTGTCGTGGGTGATCATCACCAGGCTGCGCTCACCCAGTACGGCGGCAAGATCGAGCAGCAAGGCGTGTGCGGTGTCCACGTCCAGGCCGTCGGTGGGTTCGTCCAGCAGCAGGATCGGTGCATTGCGCAACAGCGCGCGGGCCAGCGCGAGGCGGCGCGCCTGGCCTGCGGAGAGCGTGGCGCCGTTTTCGCCAACCCAGGTGTCCAGGCCATCCTGGGCGGTGGCCCAGTCGCGCAGACGCACCTGATCCAGCGCTGCCCACAGCGCGGCATCGTCGGCATCGGCATCGCCGATGGCCAGGTTGTCTCGCACGGTGCCGGCGAACACCGGCGCGTTCTGCGGCAGCCAGGCGATGCGCCGATGCCACTGCGCCTGCGCGAAGGCTTTTAGTTCGATGCCGGCATAGCACACCTGCCCGGCGTGCGGGTCCCACAGGCGCAGCAGCAGGGCCGACAAGGTGCTCTTGCCGCTGCCGCTGTCGCCGCTGATGGCGATACGCTCGCCGGGCGCCAGGGTCAGGTCCAGCGCCTGCAGCACCGGACGCACGCCGCCCGGCCACGCGAAGGACACCTGCTGCAGTTGCAGCGTGCCGCTGACCGGCGCATCGACGGGCTGCGCAGGATCGCTGACCGAGGGTGCCTGATCGACGATGGCCTGCAGGCGTCTGGCGGCCACGCGCGCACTCTGCAACGCCTGCAGCGCCAGCCCGGCACCGGCCCAGACTTCCAGCAGCGCCATGGTCAGGAACACCAGCCCTGCCGCCAGTTCGGCCGCAATCAACCCGCGCTCGGCAGCGTGCAGCGCTAGCCACAGCATGCCGGCCAGCCCGATGCCGCCGCACGCCGCATGCAACGCTGTGCCGGCAATCAGGTGCCGGCGCTGCAGGCGATCGCCCTGCACCACGTCGGCGGCAGCGGCATCGGCCTGCTGCAGCCAGGCGCCGTGCGCATCGATGGCGGCCAGATCGGCCGCGCCCTCCAGCCCTTCGAACGCCTGCGTGCGCAGCACCGTGCGCTGCTGCGCACGCAGCCGCTCGCGTCGTGCGCCGCCACGTGCAACCTGCCACGGCACCAGCCCGCCGATCAGCACGCCGAGCACCAGCAACAGCAGCGCGGCAGGCAGGTAGATCAGCGCAGCGGCAACCAGCCCGGCCAGCCAGATGCCGAGCAGTGCGCTCAGCGGGGCAAGCGCACGCACGCTCAGACCGTCCACCTCACCGATGTCGGACATCAACCGCGCCAGTAGATCGCCGGTGCGCGTGGCCGACAACCGGCCCGGCGCAAGCGGCAGCGCGCGCCGGAAGAACCACACGCGCAGATCGCGCGCAATGCGCAGCGTCGCATCGTGCCCGATCACCTTTTCGCCGTAGCGCGACACGATGCGGGCAAAGGTCAGCGCGCGAATGCCCGCCGAGGGCGAGAAGAAATTGAAGCCCGCGCCCATGCCGGCCACGCCGGCCAGGGCCGCGGCAGTCAGGAAGCTGCCGGACAGGCCCAGCAGCCCCACCCCGGCAAGCGCGGTGACCAGCACCAGCAGTGCCGACAGCAGCAGGCGCCATGCATGCCGGTGAAACACATCGCGCAGACGATCGTGGCGTGGGTCGCTCATGGCTGCTCCACCGTGACGCTGGCGCCGTGCAGATCGATCACCGTGTCGGCCCAGCGCATCACGGCCGGACTATGCGTGGCCAGCACCACTGCACGGCCGCGCGCAAACACGCCCAACGTGCGTAGCAGCTCCGCTTCGGTGTCCGGATCGAGAAAGGCGGTGGGCTCGTCCAGCAGCAGCAGGTCCGGCTCGCGCAACAGCAGCCGCGCCAAGGCCACGCGCCGCGCCTCGCCGCCGGACAGGCCGAAGCCGCGTTCGCCGATCACCGTGTCCAGGCCGGCCGGCAGCTGCGCGGCAAACCGCATCACCTGCGCCGCATCGGCCACCGCCAGCAGCCGCGCGTCGCTGGCCTGCGGGTCGGCAAGGCGTAGGTTGTCGGCAATGCTGCCGTGAAACAGGTAGGGCCGCTGGGTGGCGTAGCCCACCCGCGTGCCGGGGCGCAGCACCACGCTGCCCGCCTCCGGCGTCAACCAACCGGCCAGGCCCTCCAGCAAGGTGCTCTTGCCGCTGCCGCTGGCACCGATCAACGCCACGCGCTGGCCGGGCTGCAACGCCAGCGAACACTGCGTCACCACCGCATGCGGCGCGCCCGGCGGGCGCAACGCCAGATCGCGTACCTGCAGCAGCGGCGCACGCGCCTGCGCCGGCTCCAGTGGACGTGGCGGCGGCGCGCCGGCAGGCGCCGGCTCGGCGTCAACGCCTTCCAGCAGTCGCTCGGCTTCGGCCACCGCTGCCAGCGCATTGGCGCGGTCGTGGTAATGCGCAGCAAGACGTCGCAGCGGCGCGAAGAATTCCGGTGCCAGCAGCAAGCAGAACATGCCCGCGCCCAGGGACGGCAGCCCATGCAGGTCGAGCATGCCCAGATAGCTCAGGCCGAAGTACAAGGCCACGATTGCCACGCTCACCGACGCGAAGAACTCAAGCACGGTGGACGACAGGAACGCGATGCGCAGCACTTTCAGCGAGCGCTCGCGCACGCCCTCGGCGGCGGCGGCAATCCCGCGCAATTCCGCCTGGCCGCGGCCGTACACGCGCAGCAGGCCCAGGCCCTTCAGACGATCGGCGAAATGCCCGCCCATGCGTGCCAGCTCGCCCAGCTGCTCGCGGCCGGCGGCCTCGGCGCCCCAGCCCACCAGCATCATGAACAACGGGATCAACGGCGCGGTCAGCAACAGCACCAGGCCCACCACCCAATCGACTGAAAACACCGCAATCAGGATCAGCGGTGGCACCAGGAGCATCTCGGTCCGCGCCAGCTGATAGCCGACGAAATACCCTTCCAGCGCATCGGTATGCGCCAGGCTCAGTTCGCCGAGCTCGCCGCTACGTTGCCGGCGCAGCCACACCGGCCCGTGCTGCACCAGACGACGCGCGATGCGTGCACGTAGCGCGCGCTTGGCCACATCGGCCACCTCGCCGGTCAGCGCTTGCGCCCAGGCGGTGAGCAGTGCGCGGCCGAGCACGGCCACCAGCAGGCCGATGCCCACGTCGCGCAGCTGCGCCACGGCCAGGTGCCGCACCAGCACGGCCTGCAGTAACCAGGCAATCGCGGCCGACTGCGCGAGCAGCAGCACCCCGGACAGCGCCACGGCCACACCGGCCAGCCGCCGTGCACGTGCGGCGGGTGCGGCCAATGCATCCAGCCATTGGCCGCGCTGGCGGCGCTGGGCGGGTGTTTCGCTGGCTCGCACGCTGGGCTGGCTCACATCAGTTCGGTCGAAGACTGCTCACTGCAAGCGATTGTAAGTCGCCACCCGCCACTGCGGGATGGGCATTGTGCCGCAGCTCATCGGGGCCGCATTGATTTGGATCAACGCGCCGGGCGCGGCAGGAGCAGATGATCCGCCACATCCACTACCGATTCTCAACCAGGCCACCCCGCCATGATCGACTCGACAGTTGTCGAACTGTCGCGGCTGCAGTTCGCAGTCACCGCGATGTACCACTTCATCTTTCCGCCGCTGACCATCGGGCTGTCGTTCCTGCTCGGCATCATGGAAAGCGTCTACGTCATGACCGGCAAGCAGATCTGGCGACGCATGACCATGTTCTGGGGCGTGCTGTTCGGCATCAACTTCGCCATGGGTGTCGGCACCGGCATCGTGATGGAGTTCGAGTTCGGCATGAACTGGTCCTATTACAGCCACTACGTCGGCGACATCTTCGGCGCACCGCTGGCGATCGAAGGGCTGATGGCCTTCTTCCTGGAGGCGACCTTCCTTGGTCTGTTCTTCCTGGGCTGGAACCGCCTGAGCAAGGTGCAGCACCTGATCACCACCTGGCTGGTGGCGCTGGGCAGCAACTTCTCCGCGCTGTGGATCCTGATCGCCAATGGCTGGATGCAGAACCCGGCCGGTGCGGTGTTCAACCCGGACACCATGCGCATGGAAGTGGTCGACTTTGTCGCCGTGCTGTTCAACCCGGTGGCGCAGGCCAAGTTCGTGCACACCGTCAGTGCGGGCTACGTGCTGGGTGCGGTGTTCGTGATGTCGATCAGCGCGTTCTATCTGCTACGCGGCAAGCATGTGGAGATGGCGCGGCGCTCGTTCGCGGTGGCCGCCGCGTTTGGCCTGTTGTCGTCGCTGTCGGTGGTGGTGCTGGGCGATGAAAGCGGTTACGCCGCCAACGAGCACCAGAAGATGAAGCTGGCCGCGATCGAGGCGATGTGGGAAACCGAAGCTGCGCCGGCCGACTTCACTGCGTTCGGCATTCCGAACCAGACCACCCATCGCAACGATTACGCAATCAAGATCCCGTACCTGATGGGTCTGATCGCCACGCGCTCGCTGGATGAGCCGATTCCAGGCATTCTTGAATTGGTAGGCCGTGCCGAACACCGCATCCGCGGTGGCCAGATCGCCTACGGCGCACTGCAACGCATTCGCGCCGACAAGAACGATGCCGAAGCACGCAAGGTCTTCGATGCGCATTGGCAGGACCTGGGCCACGGCCTGCTGCTCAAGCGCTACCGCGACGACATCGGCAACGCCACGCCCGAGCAGATCGCCCAGGCCGCGATGGACACGGTGCCACGCGTGCTGCCGCTGTTCTGGACCTTCCGCATCATGGCGGCCATCGGCATCTACCTGATCGCCTTCTTTGCCGTGGCGTTCTGGTTTGCGTGCAAGCACAACTTCCAGGAAAAACGCTGGTTCCTGACCCTGGCACTGTGGACGTTGCCGCTGCCGTGGATCGCGATCGAATGCGGCTGGTTCGTGGCCGAGTACGGCCGCCAGCCGTGGGCGGTGGAAGGCGTGCTGCCCACGTTCTACGCCGCATCCGGGCTGGATCTGTATGAGATCGTGATGACGCTGGTCGGGTTCACCGCGCTGTACACCACGCTGCTGGTCATCGCGATCAAGCTGTCGTTGAAGACCATCCGCAAGGGACCGGATGCGATGTTCCCGCCGGCCCAAGGCACCCCATCGCCGCACGGCGATTCGCCCCACGCCGCCTCACCCAATGCCCCATTGAGCACCGGCGCGCTGGCCGGCGGCGCCCCGTAAGCCAGGAGAGACACCATGGATTTCATCTTGCTCGACTACACCACATTGCGCGTGATCTGGTGGCTGTTGCTTGGCGTATTGCTGTCCGGTTACGCGGTGATGGGCGGCTTCGATCTGGGCGTCAGCACCTTGCTGCCGCTGGTTGCCCGCAACGATGCCGAACGCCGGCTGGTAATCAACACCATCGGCCCGGTCTGGGAGGGCAACCAGGTGTGGCTGATCCTGGGCGGCGGAGCCATCTTCGCCGCGTTCCCGCCCCTGTACGCGGTGAGTTTTTCCGGGTTCTACCTGGCGATGTTCGTGATCCTGTTTGCGCTGATCCTGCGCCCGGTGGGGTTCAAGTTCCGCGGCAAGCTGGTCGGCCAGCGCTGGCGCAACAACTGGGACTGGGCGCTGTTCGTCGGCGGTTTCATCCCGGCGCTGATCATGGGCGTGGCCGTCGGCAATGTGCTGCTGGGGGTGCCGTTCCATTTCGACGACAGCATGCGCACGTACTACACGGGCAACCTGTTCGGGCTGCTGACGCCGTTCGCGTTGCTGGCCGGTGTGCTCAGCGTGGCGATGCTGGTTGCGCATGGTGCGGCCATGCTGGTGCTCAAGACCGATGGCCCGGTGGCCGAGCGTGCGGCGCGTTTTGGCAGCATCGCGGCGCTGATTGCAGCGGGCGTGTTCGCCGCGGCCGGTGCCTGGGTCGCGCTTGGCCTGCCCGGCTATGCGGTGACCTCGGTGCTGGCGACCGACGCGCAGACCAATCCACTGGCCAAGACCGCTGCACTCACCGCCGCCGGCGGCTGGCTGCACAACTACAGCAGCATGCCGGCCACCTTGCTGGCCCCCGTGGTCGGGCTGCTCGGGCTTGCCATGAGCGCCGTGCTGTTGCGCGTGCGGCGTGGTGGCCTGGCCTTCATCGCCTCGGGCAGCGCCATCGTGGGCATCGTCTTCACCGTGGGCCTTGCGCTGTTCCCGTTCCTGTTGCCCTCCTCCACTGCACCGAGCGCCAGCCTGACGCTGTGGGATGCCTCCAGCAGCCGGCTCACGTTGTGGATCATGCTGCTGGCCACCACCGTGTTCATGCCGATCATCCTGGCCTACACGACGTGGGTGTATCGCGTGCTCAGGGGCAAGGTCACCGACGACGAACTGTCGGCCAACCCCAATGCGTATTGAGGGCGGCCACCCACCCGACTGACGTCAACCACGGCGGTGCGGCGTGATGCGGTAGCGGCCCGTTGCGCTCGCACGCGGCAACTGCTTCACGCTACGCAGCCGGGCAATGACTGCCCGGTTCGCGGCGCAGGCGCTTCATCTCACTTCCTCGCGGCGTCACCAGCGCAATGGCGCCGCCGCGTTCGCCATCCCACTTTCGCAACGATTCGAGGAGCAACATCATGTGGTACTTCGCCTGGATTCTCGGTACCGGCCTGGCGGCACTGGCCGCAGTGCTCAACGGCATGTGGTTCGAAGCACGCGAGCCCGAGCGCATCCAATCGCCGCAGTAAAAATAATTGCGTCAGATGCTTGCCGATTCCGCATTCCCTATGTAACATACGCGGCTCCTTCGGGGTGTAGCTCAGTCTGGTAGAGCGCTACGTTCGGGACGTAGAGGTCGCAGGTTCGAATCCTGTCTCCCCGACCAGTTTCAAAACACAAAACCGGCCTCGTGCCGGTTTTGTGTTTTCAGGCGCCGTCGCACGCATGTGCACGGTGCGGATGGTCTGTCATGTCTGTTGTCACCGCCGCCGCTTCCTCGTCCGCCCAATTGCGTGGTCGCGGCCTGGTGCTGGCTGCCATTTTGTTGTCGGCCTTCAACCTGCGCACTGCGGTGACCTCGCTGACGCCGCTGCTGGAGCGCATCGCCGACGAATACGCCTTCGGTGCACCGACGATGGGGGCGCTGGGCATGTTGCCCACCGCTGCCTTTGCATTGACCGGTGTGGCGACCCCGGCGGTGTTGCGTCGCATCGGCTTACTGCGTACTGCCTTGTTGTCGATGGCGCTGGCGACGCTTGGCATGGTCTTGCGGCCGCTGTTGCCGGGAACCACCGGGCTGCTGCTCGGCTCGCTGGTGGCGCTGGCCGGCATGGGCATGGGCAACGTAGTGCTGCCGCCGTTGGTGAAACGTTATTTCGGCGACCGCGTGGGTCGCGTCAGCACGCTGTACATCACCGTGCTGCAGGTGGGCACCTTGCTGCCGGCGTTGCTGGCGGTGCCGGTGGCCGATGCGCTGGGCTGGCGCAGCTCGATGGTGGTGTGGGTGATGCCGGCGCTGCTGGCATTGGCGGCGTGGGCGCTGGTGCATGCCAGCCAGGGTCGCCTGCGCGCCACCGGCCCGGCGCCGGTCACCCCGACCCCGGAGGCCGAGGGTCGGGTCGCACGCACCGCGCTGGGCTGGAGCATGGCGGTCACCTTCGGCATGACGTCGCTGGTCACCTATTCCATGTTCACCTGGTTGCCCACGCTGCTGCGCGAAGCCGGCGCCTCGCCTGCCTTCGGCGGCACCATGGTGGCGTTGTTCGCGGCGTTGGGCATGGTGGGTGCGCTGACCATGCCGGCGCTGGCGGTGCGCATGCGCAACCCCTTCCCGATCGTGCTGGCGTGCGCGGCCTGTCATCTGATCGCGTTCGCCGGGCTGTGGTGGGCACCGCTGGCCGCGCCGATCCTGTGGGTGACCCTGCTCGGCCTGGGCCCGAGCACCTTTCCGCTGGCGCTGGTGCTGGTCAACCAGCGCAGCCGCACCGCGGCCGGCTCGGCCGCACTGTCCGGGTTCTCGCAAGGCATGGGCTATGCGATGAGCTGCCTGGGACCGTTCCTGTTCGGCTGGCTGCACGCCCACCGCGGCGGCTGGACCTCCCCGTTCGTGTTCCTGGTGATCTGCATCCTGGTGCAGCTGGCCGCCGCCTGGGTGGCCTGCCGCCCGCAACTGCTGGAAGACAGCTGGGCGCAGCCGGCACGCGGCGCCCGTGCGGTCAACGCACCGGCAGACTGATGTAGCTGGGCTGCTCGGGGCTCACGTACACCCGTTGCGTGGCCTTCTGATACTCGCCCGGCTTGGCGAAGAACATATTGGGCACGTAGGTCTGCGGGTTGCGGTCGTAGAGTGGGAACAGGCTGGACTGCACCTGCACCATCACCCGATGGCCCGGCTGGAAGGTGTGGTTGGCAGTCGGCAAACCAAACTGGTACGCCAGCGGCTGGTTGGCCGCCAGTGGCTTGGGCGTGCTGAAGCTCTCGCGGTAGCGGCCGCGGAAGATCGCCAGCGACACCGGCAACTCGTAGCCACCCATCTTCGGGTCCGATGCCATCTCGTCCGGATACACGTCGATCAGCTTGACCACCCAGTCGCTGTCGCTGCCGCTGGTGGACGCCTGCAGATGTACCTCCGGTGCGCCGGCGATCTGCAGCGGCTCGGTCAACGGCTCGGTGACGAAGGTCAGCACGTCCGGGCGGCCGTCGACAAAGCGCTGGTCGTGCACCAGCCAGGTGGTCCACATGCTGCGGTCGCCAAAATCCACCGGGCGTGGCACGAACGGCACCGGCTTGGCCGGGTCGGAGACGTACTCTTCGAAGCCGGACTGCCCGGCTGCCGGCGCCTGGAACGACAACTTGCCACCGGCCTGCAGGTACAGCGGCCGGCTCGCCGCCGCGCAGCCCTTGGCGCAGCTGCGCGGCCAGGCTTGCAGGCGGTCCCAGTGGTTCTCACCGGTGTTGTAGATGAACACTGGCGGTGTGCTGGCCTTGGGTGCGCCGTCGACCAGGTAC
>NZ_JSZE01000112.1 GCF_000802365.1 Xanthomonas cannabis pv. cannabis | reverse complement strand
GGCAAGGACCAGTCGAGTTGGTCGGCCTGCATGGATTTCAACAGCGACTAGCAAGCTGCGACGCGATGTCTTTGCTTTTCCACAAAGCTTTTCAACAAGCCACCAGCCAACTGTCTGGCGTAGTGTCCTCACCGATTGCGGGACCGTGTGGCGGCATGGATGCCGCTACCGAGCCTACAGGGACGTACTTGCGGCGTGTCCCGCGAGCGGTGAGGGCACCGCGCCCTCGGCCAGACTCGAAGACAGCCAAGCGATCGCGAGACACACGATGCAGTTGTCGCTACCTGATTGCTCGCTACGGACAGATCAGGCGAATAGCGGATCATCTGCGCCGTTGCTGCAGGGCCCTTGCCCGCCCACCATCGCGGGACACGCTGCAAGTACGTCCATGTAGCTCCGTGGCGGCATCCGTGCCGCCAAGGGTCCCGCGACGGTGGGCGGGCAAGGACCAGTGGAGATGGTCGGTGCGCACAGGTTTCAACAAGCAGCCGGCAAGCTGGCGACGCGGCATCTTCGTTTTTTAAAAAAAGACCAGCCAGGTGTGTGATGCGGTGTCCTCACCGATTGCGGGGACGCCAAGGGTCCCGCGACGGTGAGCGGGCAAGGCCCGTCACGATGGTCGGTGTACCCGGTGCAAGCAAGGCATCAATCCTGCGCGACGGCCTACAACGCAGCCAGCATCAATCGTCTTCAACGCTCGCCGCACTATCACGCAAATCCTGCGCGATATGCCTGCACTGCTGCGCCCGGATCTGGCGCCGCATACACGCCGCTGACCACGGCAATCAGGTCGGCACCTGCAGTCACCAGCGCGGGCACCTGCGCAGCTGCGATGCCGCCGATCGCCACCCGGGGTAGACCAAGCTCGGCCGCTTGCTGCAGTAGCGCCGGCGTCGCGCGCCGGGTGGTCTGCTTGGTGGTGGTCGGGAAAAACGCACCGAACGCGACATAGCTGGCACCCGCAGCGGCGGCGATGCGCGCGCGCTCGATCTCGTCGTAGCACGACACCCCGATGATCGCCTGCGGCCCCAGCCGCGTGCGTGCGGCTGCCACCTCGCCATCGTCTTCGCCCAGATGCACGCCCTGTGCACCGACCTGCGCGGCCAGTTGCGCATCGTCGTTGATGATCAAGGGCACACCGTGCGCCGCGCAGGCCTCGCGCAGGGCGCTGGCCTGGCGCAACCGCAGCGCCCCATCGGCCTGCTTGTTGCGATATTGCAGCCAGGTGATTGCTGGCAATAACGGCACGGTGCGCAGGAGCAGGCGCTGGGTATTGGGCTCGTCCGGGGTGATCAGGTACACGCCGCGGGCGTCAAGGCGGTGGGGCATGGCAGCGCTTCCGAAAGCGGTGGATGGGATGGGACAATGCTGGCCCCACCGTTGCATGACCGCGATTATCCGATGAGCGACACATCCACCACCACCTACCGCACCTGGATGTGCGTGGTCTGCGGGTTCCTCTACCACGAGG
Source organism: Xanthomonas cannabis pv. cannabis (assembly GCF_000802365.1). GTDB lineage: Bacteria > Pseudomonadota > Gammaproteobacteria > Xanthomonadales > Xanthomonadaceae > Xanthomonas > Xanthomonas cannabis. The sequence goes on along the minus strand of NZ_JSZE01000112.1, from coordinate 10,032 downwards.
CCGACGGCATTCCCGAAGAAGGCATCGCGCCCGGTACCGCCTGGCAGGACGTGCCCGAGAGCTGGACCTGCCCCGATTGCGGCGTCACCAAGGACGACTTCGAAATGGTGGAGATCGACTGACCGCTTGCCTGCCCGGACCGGGCATCGACCACCTGCCGCGCCATGCCGTGGCGGCTGAGCGGGTAGAAGTGCGGGGGGGCTCAGTGCGCCCGCGCGCGCTGGCTGTTCAGTTCCACCAGGTGCTCGTGCAGATGGGCCGCGTCCTGCGCGCTCGGGTTGAGTAGCAGGTAGCGCGAGAGATCGTGGCGGGCGCCATTGCGATGGCCCAGATGCAGATAGGCCATGCCACGGTCGCGCAGCGCCTCGGGTTGGTCGGGCACCAGCTTCAGGATGCGGTCGGCGCTGCGCGCGGCGCGGTCCCAGTGCTCGGCATCGGCGTACACGCCGTGCAGGTTGCGCAAAATGCGGATCAGGATCGCGCGGTGCGGTGCCGGGTCGAGAATCTGCGCCAGCGCACGGTCGTCGGGGATTTCGCCGCCCAGGTGCGGGCGCGCGCGCTCGCGCAGCTCGTCCACGCCCAGCGGGCGACCACCGTTGAACGGGTCCATCACCAGGACCCCGTCGTCGACCGGCAGGCGCACCAGGAAATGTCCCGGAAACGACACCCCCGCCAGCGGGATGCCCAGGCGCCGGGCCACCTCGATCTGCACCATCGCCAGCGAGATCGGATTGCCCAGCCGGCGCTCGAACACCTGGTTCAGATAGCTGTTGCGGGGGTCGTAGTACTCGTCGTGATTGCCCGAATAACCCAGTTCATCGAACAGGTAGCGGTTGACTGCCGCCATCTTCAGCGGCCACAGATCGATCGCCTCCACCTCGCGGCGCAGGTGCTCGACGTGGCTCTGCACCAGGGTGTCATACAGCTCGGCATCCAGCTGTGGATACTCGTCGCGTGCGATCAGCAACGCGGTGGACATCAGTGGCACCGCATCGTCGTCCAGGCTGGCGAGCGCGGTCCAATGGGGAAGTGGGAGCATGTCGACCATGCTGACAAGAGTGTCGGCAAGCGGCGCGGGGTTCAAGTCCGGTACTTCCTGACAGGAGACACCGCATCGCTGTGAATCACTTCAGCTTGGGAATATCCGGGCTGAAAACGAGTTCGGCGCCGTCCTGCAGGTCGAGCCTGGCGGCCTGGCCGGCATTGAGCTCCAGCACATAGCGGGCCGGCGCCTTGCTTGGGTAGGGCGGGCAGGCGTCGCCGGCCGAGCACGGCGGCACATCGCGCTGTTGCGACACCAGCCGGCGCTGGTTGTCGAAATACAGGATATCCAGCGCGATCTTGGTGTTCTTCATCCAGTACGCCATCGGTTCCTGGCGGTCGTGGATGAACAGCATGCCGCGGTCTTCGTCCATGGCGTCGCGGAACATCAGGCCCTTGGTCCGGTCGGCATCGTTCTGTGCCAGTTCCACCTGATAGCGCGTACCGGCCAGTTCCACCCAGGAGCCGCCGCTGGCGCAGCCGCCAAGCAGGAGCAGACAGGCAAGACCAAAGAAGCGGGCAGGGCGCATGCGGCAAACCGATGAGGCGGGGATGGCGCACCTTCTGCCATGCACCGGCGTGCGTCAAGTCGCGGCAGCAGGCGATGCAGTGCGGTGCCGGGCAAGGCATCGGGACGGGCCGATTGCCCGCTGCGCATCGCGCGGCCACGGTGCCGCCTCGCCCAGCGCGCGGGATGCGGGAAGGTCGCTCCGCAACGGTAGCGCGTTGCATCTGCCTGAAAGCGGGGAGACACGGTCCGCTTGCAGATGCGCCGCGTGCGGACTTCTGTATGCAGACAGCGAGCAAGTTGCGCCGGTCGGGCAGCGTTAGAGAGTCGCCGCACCGGCCACCGCTGTGAAGAGACCACCTGCAACGCCGCGTTGCCGGCGCGGCCCCGGTGTCGGATGTCTGCGCGCCTTCGGGCGCACGAACATCGTCCGCGTCATGCGTCAGAGCACGCGTGGCGGTGTGCCGCCGACGATCACCACATCGGCCGGGCGGCGCGCAAACAGGCCCACGCAGACCACACCCGGAATCTGGTTCAAGCTGCGCTCCAACGCCACCGGATCGGTGATCTGCAGGTTGTGCACGTCCAGCACCACGTTGCCGTTGTCGGTCACCACGCCGTCGCGCCACACCGGCTGGCCGCCGGTCAACGCCAGGATCTGGCGGGCAACCAGGCTGCGTGCCATCGGAATCACCTCCACCGGCAGCGGAAACTTGCCCAGCACCGGCACTTGCTTGCTCGGGTCGACGATGCAGATGAAGCGTTCGCTGGCCTCGGCAATGATCTTCTCGCGGGTCAGTGCCGCACCGCCGCCCTTGATCAGGCAGCGGTTCGGGTCGCACTCGTCGGCGCCGTCCACATATACCGACAGATTGCCGGTGTGGTTGAGATCCAGTACCTCGATGCCGTGCTGGCGCAGGCGTGCGGTGCTCTGTTCGGAGCTGGAGACCGCGCCCTTGATGCGGTGTCCGATACGGCCCAGCGCATCGATGAAGTAGGCCACCGTCGAGCCGGTACCGACACCGACGATCATGCCGTCTTCCACGTAATCGAGTGCCTTCTCGGCGGCCAGGCGTTTTGCGTCGGACATTTGGGAGCTCGGGATTGGTGATTGGGGATTGGGGATTCGTCGAGGCGGTGCAACACGGGCGGGCATTGAGCGAATCCCCAAGCCCCAATCCCGGTTATTCGAGCCCTAAAAGCAGCTTCCACTGCGCGGCGGTCACCGGCAGGATCGACAGGCGATTGCCGCGCGCGATCAGCGGAAAGCCTTCGCCCAGTGCATCGGCGTGTTGCTTGATTTCATCCAGCGCAATCGTGCGCTTGAGTTTGCGCTCGAACGCCACGTCCACCAGCATCCAGCGTGGGTCTTCGCGCGTGGACTTGGGGTCGTGGTAGTCGGATTTTGGGTCGAACTGGGTGTCGTCTGGATACGCAGTGCTGGCGACCTTGGCGATGCCGACGATACCGGGCACCTTGCAGTTGGAGTGGTAGAAGAGCACCCCGTCGCCCACCTGCATGCCGTCGCGCATGAAATTGCGCGCCTGGTAGTTGCGGACGCCGTTCCACGGCTCGGTGCCGACGCGTTCCAGATCATCGATGGAGAACGTGTCCGGCTCGGACTTCATCAACCAGTAGCGCTTGCGGGCAGTCATGCAGAGAGGCTGTCGTCTTTCGGGAAAGTGGCGTGTTCGGTACAGATGGCGTCCACGCCCACGTCCCAGGATTCGGTCGGCAAGGCAGGCACCTGCTGCGCGGCAAAGCCGACGCCCACCAGCCAGGGCGGCGGCGCCTGGCGATGCCGGAACGCGAAGCTGCGATCATACCAGCCGCCCCCCATGCCCAGCCGCCGGCACGCCGCGTCGAAACCGGTCAGCGGGGTCACCACCAAGGCCATGTCCTGTGGCGCCAGCGTGTCGGCCAGATCCACGTCCGGCTCGGGAATCCCGTAGCGATTGCTGACCAGTCCCTGGCCCGGTCGCCATGGTGCAAAGCGCAGCATGCGTCCGTCCAGCACCGGCAGGCAGTAGCGCACGCTGGCCGGCAAACTCAGCTGCCAGCGATGCAGCGCGATCTCTCCATCCGTCGCCCAATACCCGGCCACCGCACCGGCCTGCGGCGCGAACGGCAGCGCCAGCAAGCGCTCGGCCAATGCATCGGCAGCGGCCAGTCGCTGCGTGGCCGGCAGGCTGCGGCGTTGCGCACGCAACTGCCGACGCAGCGCGTCTCGGTCCTGGGTCATCGGTGTCTCGCAACGGTCGAAGGCGCACATTGTCGATGGCCCACGTCCAGCTGCCTAGCGCCATGTCCGCAATGTTCAACATCCCGTTCGAACGTCCGGCGTCCGGTCGGAACGTCGGGCGCCAGGTCTGGATGTGCCGCCGGGCAATCGCCTCGTGGCCGGTTGGCGGGGCGCGGTGCTTACGCGCTTGGCGTAGAGGAGATGTCTTCGTGCGTTCCGTCCGATGATGCTGCGCACGTGCGCTCCCGAGGCTGCCCTCCAGGTTGCCGTATCATCGACAGGCCAATTTTTTCTGCAGCAGCACCCCAGGGCACGAAGGGCTGCATCGCTGCGCGCGGCAGGCGTCATGCCCAAACGCTTCGCCAGACACACAAAAAGAAACGACGCCCGAAGGCGCCGTTTCAGATTTGCATTCTCCGCGGTGACGATGCGGGCGAAACGACCTTGAACCCGGGGTTCAAGTGGGGACGTTGTGAGGCCATCGGGCTTCCCGCTACAAGGCGGACTTGCACACCCGGCTTCGTCGCGCCCCCGTGGTCGTAATTAAGGGACAAGGCGAATGTTTTGCACGCTGTCGTTTACAGCAGAGAACGCAGGTGAAGTATAGACCTCTGCTGCGCGATGGCTAGCCCATTCGTCGGCACGCGGTCGCAAAAATTCATCTTTGCGACGGCAGTGCGACGTCGCGCTCAACGCGGCGTGTCGGCCAGGCCGTCCAGGCGACGGTTCAAGCTGTCCAGCGTATTCGCCAATTCACGATCGTAGAGCGCCTGTTGGTCGCGCAACTGCTGCAACTCATGGGCAAGATTCAGCGCAGCCAGCACCGCCACACGATCGACCGCTGCCATGCGGTTGCTGCCACGGATCTCGCGCATGCGCAAATCCAGCAGGCGTGCTGCAGCCGTAAGGCTCTCGCGTTCGTCGGCAGTTACGCCCACCGTGTATTCACGATCCAGAATGCGCACGCTGACCGGTTCGTTGCTGCTCACGTGTGCTGCTCCAGTGACTTCAACCGCACGATCATGGCTTCCACCCGTGAGCGTGCCTGCTCGTTCTTGGTCAGCAGTTGCGAGCGCTCGCCGATCAATTGTTCCTGCTGATGGCGCAGGCTGCGGTTCTCGTCGGTCAACCGTTGCGTCCGCTCTACCAGCGCCTCCACGCGGGCGGCGAGTGCGCGGATCTGAGCGAGGGCGGCAGCGTTGTCCATGCGCTCACGATAGGGGCGCGCGCGCGTCACGGTCAAGCGCCGCTCACGGGCCGGTCACGCGCCATGAAGCCAAGCCTGCCAAGGGCTGCCGCCGGCCTGGCCCGCTGCAGCGCGCTGCCCATGGAACGCTGCATGAAGCGACCGGATCGCGGTTGGGACGGGCGGCCTTGATACACTGGAAAGTCTCGTCGCCCGCCTCGCGCGGGTGCCTTCTGTTCCTAGCCTGGATGACCCGATGGATCTGCCTGACGTAACCGCTGTGCAAACTGAAAGCCGTCAGCTCGGGCTGGCGTCCTCTGCGGCGGAGTTGCACGGCGGGCTATGCGGGTGGTTGTCCGGTGGTGGGGCCGACAGTGGCGACTGGCTGGCCCGCATCCTGGCCGACAACGCCCAGGCGGCGCCCAAGCAGGGCGGCGCGCTGGATCGGCTGCGCCAGGCCACCGTGGCACAGCTGGAAGACCGCGACTTCGCGTTCGACCTGCTGCTGGTCGAAGATGGCGCCCCGTTGCCGGCGCGTACCGATGCGCTGTTCGATTGGTGCCGCGCGTTTCTGGGCGGCTTCGGGCTGGCTGCGCAGCAGCGCCCGGCGCTCACCGAAGAAGGCGAAGAAGCGCTGCAGGATCTGGCCCGCCTGGCGCAGGCATCCAGCGACGATTTCGATGCCGGCGAAGAAGACGACACCGCCCTGGCCGAGATCGAGGAATTCGTCCGCGTGGCGGTGCTGTTGCTGCATGGCGACTGCGTCATGGGGCCGCGTTTTCGCCAACGTCTGAACTGATCGTCGTCCCGTCATGAAGAAGCTCACCGGGATCGGCGCGGCCGAGTATGCGCGCCGGCGCAAGCAACTGATGCAGATGGCCGGCGAGCACGCCATCCTGATCCTGCCCGCCGCCCCCGAGCGCGTGCGCAGCCACGACACCCATTACCCGTACCGGCAGGATTCGGACTTCTGGTATCTGAGCGGCTTTCCCGAGCCCGAGGCGGTGCTGGTGCTGGTGCCCGGGCGCCGGCACGGCGAAGCCATCCTGTTCTGCCGCGAGCGCGATGCCGAGCGCGAAGCCTGGGACGGCCCGCGCGAGGGGCAGGAAGGGGCGGTGGAACGCTACGGCATGGACGATGCGTACCCCATCGACGATGTGGACGAGATCCTGCCGGGTCTGCTGGAAGGGCGCAGCCGGGTCTATTACCACTTCGGCCGCGATGTCGATTTCGACCTCAAGCTGATCGGCTGGCTCAAGCGGGTGCGCGAGCAGGTGCGTCATGGCGCGCAGCCACCGCATGAATTCCTGGAGCTGGGACATCTGCTGCACGAGCAGCGCCTGTTCAAGTCGCGCGATGAACTCGCCTTGATGCAGCAGGCCGCCGACATCAGCGTGCGTGCGCACCTGGCCGCCATGAGGCTGGCACGCCCGGGCGTGCACGAGTACGAACTGCAGGCCGAAGTGGAGCGCATATTTCGCGCCGCCGATGGGTGGCCGGCCTACGGCAGCATCGTCGGCACCGGCAGTAATGCCTGCGTGCTGCATTACCGCGCCAACAACGCGCGCAGCCGCGACGGCGATCTGGTGCTGATCGACGCCGGTGCCGAATACCGTGGCTATGCGGCCGACATCACCCGCACGTTCCCGGTCAACGGCCGCTTCACGCTGGCACAGCGCGCCCTGCACGATCTGGTGGGTGCGGCGCAGGCGGCGGCGCTCGCGCAGGCGCGCCCCGGCGTGGCCTATGAGGCGGGGCATCTGGCCGCGGTGGAGACCTTGACCGAGGGTCTGCTACGCCTGGGCCTGCTCAAGGGCAAGCTGGAACGCAACATCGCCGAGGGGCATTACAAGCGCTTCTATCGACACAAGACCGGCCACTGGCTGGGTCTGGACGTGCACGATGTCGGCGATTACCGGCTGGCTGGCGACTCGCGCCTGCTGGAACCCGGCATGGTGTTCACCATCGAGCCGGGGCTCTATGTCTCTGCCGACGACACCACGGTGGAGCCCAGGTGGCGCGGCATCGGCATCCGCACCGAAGACAACGTGCTGATCACCGGCGATGGCCACCGCGTGCTGACCGATGCACTGGCACGCAGCGCCGACGAGATCGAAGCGGTGATGGCCGGCAGCGCGTAACCGCCGGCGCGCGGGAGGGTCGCAGCGGCCAACACACCGCAGCGAGCGTCATGAAGGCGCAGGCAAAACGCAGTCGCCGCAATGGACGCGTGCTACGCCGATCCCAGGCACCAGCTGCGCCCGCCTGGCGACTGCACAGGCGCTTTGTCGGCTGCGTTCATTGGCCCAGCTGCGGCGTCTGGGTGCGTTCGGGGTGCTGCACCGGCTCGCTCGGCCCGGCGAGTTGACGTGCGCGCTCGAACGATTGTTCTTCCGGTGTGCCCAGCGCCTGTTCGGTTTTCATGTGCGCACGCAGATGCGCCGGATTGGACGGGTCGCCTTGCACCACGAACACGTTCTCGCCGCCGTGCACGCCGCGATGGTTTGCTTCGCTCATCAGCACGTGATCCACGCGCGACAGCCCGCCTTCCTTGGCCAGCGGCAACAAGGCGGCGGTGAGGCGTGCGCTGGTCTGATCGGGCGTGCGACCGTGTGCCGCATCGATCGCATGCACGCCGCGTTCGATCTGCTGATACATCGCGTGGTCCGGGTGCGCGCTCTGGCGTGGGTCGTTCATGGCAGTGTTCCGTGTGGTGGTGCTGCAGCGTAGCGGGGCGTGATCGGGTGGTGGATGGCGCGCTTGGGCGCCCATTTCAGGTCTTTCGCCATTCTGGCCCGGCATTGCACACCGTGGTGTGGTCGGCCGCGCCTGCTGCTCAAGCGGCGGCGAAGACCGGGCGGGTCAGGTTTTCCGGCGCGTCGTCGGTGCACACCACTTCATCTTCGATGCGAATGCCGCCATACGGTTTGAACTGCTCCACGCGCTGCCAGTCGATGCTGGCGGCGTGGCCGTTCTTCTTCACTTCGTCCAGCAGCATGTCGATGAAGTACACACCCGGCTCGATGGTCACCACCATGCCAGGTTCCAGCACGCGGGTCAGGCGCAGGTAGGGATGGCCTGTCGGGCGTTCGATGCGGCCGCCGCGGTCGCTTGCCGCAAAACCGGCCACATCGTGTACCTGCAGGCCGATCAGGTGGCCCAGGCCATGCGGGAAGAACGCGGCACTGACGCCGGTGGCCAGCGCGGCCTCCGGCGACACGGTGATGATGCCGAACTGCTGGAGGATGCCCATCAACGCCAGATGCGCATCGATATGCAGCTGCTTGTAGTCCACGCCGGCGCGCACGGCCTGGCCCATGCGGGTCTGCGCGGCGTCGACTGCATCGATCAGGGCCTGGAATTCGCTGCCGGTATCGGCGGCGTAGGTGCGGGTGATGTCGCTGGCATAGCCATGTGCCGACGCGCCGGCATCGATCAGGAAGCTGCGCAGCGGCTGCGGTGGCTGCTGGCCGAGCTCGGTGTAATGCAGCACTGCGCCATGCTCGTTGAGCGCGATGATGTTGCCGTATGGCAGCGTGTTGGCATCCTGGCCGACCGCCGCGCAGTAGGCCATATGGATGCCGAATTCGCTCTGGCCGGCGCGAAACGCCGCTTCTGCGGCACGATGGCCGCGCACTGCCAGCTGCTGGGCGATGCGCATCAACGCCAGCTCGTACGGGGTCTTGAAGGCGCGTTGATAGTCCAGGTAGTCGAGCACCGGCTGCGGGTTGTTCGGCACGTAGGCGCCGAGTGCGCTGCGCGCCTCGCCGAGGATGGCGCAGCGCTCGACCTGCCTGGGCAGCAGCGCCAGCGCCTGTTCCGGTGTGCGGATGATATGGATGTCGCAGTGCTCCACCCACCAGCCGCTGGGCGCGTCGGGCACCACGTGCCAGTAGTCGAATGGTTGGTGGAAGATCACCGTCGGCCGCTGGCCCGGGGTGTAGACCAGCCAGCTGTCGGGCACCCGCGTCAGCGGCACCCAGGTCTTGAACTGCGGGTTGACTGCATACGGGTAATCGCGGTCGTCGAACACCTGGTAGTGCGTGCTGCCGCTGGGGACCACCAGATGATCGAAGCCGCCGCGTTGCAGCGCCTGGTCGGCACGCGCGGTCAGCGTGCGCAGGTGGTCGGAATACAGGTGGCTCAAGGAGGGCTGGGTCATGCGGGACTCGATCGGCAATGCGAAGCAATGCGCAAGTTTGCCGCAATCGCAGTGCGCTGCGTCAGCCGGCCATGTGTTCTTCGGCGATCCAGGCGCGCAGGCGCTGGCGATGCGGCTCGGACATGCTCAGGAACCGGAAGCCGGCCCAGGCCTGCCCGGGCGCATGCGCAGCCTCCGACCACAGCAGGTGCACGCCGACGTCGATCGCGGTGGCGCGGCCAACGCGTTCGGGCAGGCTGAAACGCAGCTGGTACAGCGCGTCGTCGTGCAGGGCAACCGAGGCCAGCAGCAGCATGCCGGTTTCCGAGACATTGCCGACCCGGCCGATCTGCGCTTCGCTGAGCATGTCGATCACCGGCACCATGTCGTTTGGTTGGCGGCGCGGCGCACGGCGGGTGTCCTGGATCATGGCAAGGCCTCTGCGGGAGCGTGGCCGGCCAGGCTGCGCAACGTACGCACGGTGGCATGCCAGGCACGGTCGATCAGGCGGGATTTTTCTTCGACCAGCAGGCGCGCCTGGCCGCCGGCCATCAGCCGCGCCAGCCCGTCCAGCGAGTGCTCGCCGATCTTTTGCCCGCGCTGATTGACGAACAATGCATGGCCGGTCATCGGGCTGTACCAGGACAGGCGTTGCCGGCGCAGGTCGCCTTGCTGGTTGATCACGAATTCGAACCAGGTCCCGAACGGCAGGCTGCGCAGCTGCGCGTAGCAGGCATCTTCGGCCGGCGTGCGCGGTATGGCGGCGGGCTTGTGCGCTGCAGTGTCGGCCTGCTCGCCCAGGCGCGCGCGCGCCTTGAGCTTGGCGGCCAGTTCGGTGCGCGAGCCGAGCGCATCGTCGCCGCCGGGCGTGGACAGGCGCCGCGCAATCGCGGCCGCTTCGTCGTGGTGATAGC
>NZ_JSZE01000111.1 GCF_000802365.1 Xanthomonas cannabis pv. cannabis | reverse complement strand
GTCGGGAGTCGGGAGTCGTCAGGCATGCAGGCCTTTGCGCGGGCCCATGCCCATGCCGGCGTGTTGCGCCGGCCGGCAGTAGGGGATGTGGCCAGATGGCGTCCGGGCGCCGGAAACAGCAAAGGCCCGGATGCGGACGCACCCGGGCCTTTGTCATTGCACAGACCACCACCGCGACGGCGCCATCGGCGACGCGCCGCGATGATCAGGGCTGAGCCCGCCTCAGCGGCTGCCGCCCGCCGTGGTCACGGCACGCTTTTCCAGCGCTTCACGCAACTGCGCCGGCGGCAGGTAGCCGCCGAGCTGGGTCCCGTCGGGTGCAAAGATCGCCGGGGTGCCGTTGACGCCGAGGCGCTGGCCCAGCGTGTATTCCATCGACACCGGGTTCTTGCAGTCCTTGGACGCCACCGGCTGGCCGGACTTGGCGGCGGTGAGCGCCTGCTTGCGATCGGCCGCACACCAGACCGCAATCATTTCCTTGTGGTCCTGGCTGCCCAGCCCCATGCGCGGGAATGCCAGGTATTCCACGGCGATACCCTGCTTGTTGAGCTCGCCGATCTCGCTGTGCAGCTTGCGGCAGTAACCGCATTCCACGTCGGTGAAGACGGTGACGGTGTACTTCGGGTTGGCTGGCGCGAACACGATGCGATCGGCCTTGGGCACGGTGTCCAGCTGCTTGCGCCGATAGGCCAGCAGGCCGGGGCTGGCCGCGAACTGCTTGTTCTGGATGTCGAACGGCTGGGCCTGGATCAGGTAGCGGCCGTCGTCGCTGACGTACAGCACCTGCCCGCCGACGACCACTTCGCGGAAGCCGGGGAACGGCGCGGCGCCGATGTAGTCGGGCTTGAAGTCCGGGTCCAGCGCCTTGAGCGCCGCGCCCACACGCTGATCCACATTGCCGGCAGCGGCAGGCGCGGTGGCGGCCGGCTTGGCGCCAGCGTTGCTTGCCGCGGGCTGCGAGGATTGCGCGCAGGCGGTGAGGCTGATGGCGCCCAGCAGTGCGGCGATGGCAAGACGATACATTCACGCATCCAGTGGAATGGGGTGGCTGGATTCTCGCACAGGGCAGATGAAGCCAGGCAGCGGCCGCGACAGTTTGTTCGTTCGCCGGCCGGTGGGTTCGTGACCATTGGACACCAGGCATGCACCGCAGGCCAGCGGGCGCCGCCAATTTGCGCGACCGGCGCCATCGATCCTCGGGGAACGCGCGTGCAGGCGACGGTGCCGTCCCGGCAACACCTCGCTAGCCGCGCGGGTGATGCCTGGCATGCAGCGTCTGCAGGTGCTGCCGCGCGACCAGCGTGTAGATCTGGGTGGTGGACAGCGAGCTGTGGCCCAACAGCATCTGCAGCGCGCGCAGGTCGGCGCCGTGGTTGAGCAGATGGGTCGCAAAGCTATGCCGCAGGCCGTGCGGGCTGACCGTTGCCGGGTCGATGCCGGCCAGCGCCGCGTAGCGTTTGACCAGCGACCAGAACTGCTGGCGGCTGGGCGGCTGCCGCGCAGCGTCGATGAACAGGGGCACCTGCCCGTCTACGGCGGGTACCTGCTTCCCGTCGGCCAGCAGCGTGCGCGTCTCGCGCAGATAGCGTTCCAGCCAGTGCTGCGATTCTTCGCCCAGCGGCACCAGGCGCTCCTTGCTGCCCTTGCCGGTGACGCGCAGCACGCCCTGGCGCAGGTTGACGCCCACCGCCGGCAGCGTGACCAGCTCGCTGACCCGCAGCCCGGCCGCATACATCAGCTCGAGCATGGCGCGGTCGCGCAGGCCGAGCGGCGTCTGGATGTCGGGCGCGGCCAGCAAGGCATCGATCTGGGTTTCGGTCAGCGCCTTGGGCAACGAGCGCGGCAATCGCGGCGGGTCCAGCAGCGTGGTGGGGTCGTCGCTGCGCACGCCATCACGCAGGCACAGGCCGTAGAAGGCGCGCAAGGTCGACAATAGCCGGGCATTGCTGCGCGGCGAATACCGCGCCTCGGTGCGCCAGCGCAGATAGTCGAACAACACCGCGCGGTCGACGCCGAGCAGGCCGCCGCCGGCACCATCGCGCCAGCGTGCCAGCCCCTCCAGATCGCGCCGGTAGCTCTCCAGGGTCTGCCGCGCCACGCCCTGTTCGGCCCACAACCGATCCAGGAAGCGCTCGATGGCCGCGGCGTCGGCCGCCTGGACGGGGGGCAACTGCTGGGCAAGCTGGCGGCGTTCGGCGGGACTGCTGGCTGACATCGCAACAGCATAAACGGGCGGCGCGGTTGAGGGACGCTGCGCTGGCTGTCGCCTGCACGCAGCCTGCCCGGATGCGCGGCGTCGTGGTGCCGCTGCGCCAAGCGGCTGTGCCAGGCTTGACCGACCGCGTCACCTGCAGAGAGACCGATAACCGGCAGCGGTGTGGCGGAAATGCGGCGGTGTACGCGCCGCGAGCCGGCACCACGGCAGGCAGACGCTGGGCACAGGCACGCGCCCGATCGAGACGCCTGGCGCAGCGCGATGTAGCGATGGCGCAGCACGTGCACGCCCCGGATCGCCGTCACCGCAGCGCAGCGTTGCGCCGTGCCTGCCGGCCGCTATGCTCGCGCCATGACCTCGATCCCGTCGCCTCGCGTTGCACGGCCCCCCGCCCTGGTGGGCTGGCGACTGCTGGCGATGTGCTACGACGCCTGGCCGGTACTGGCACTGTCGATGCTGATCTCCGCCGCATTCACGCTGGGCTTTACGCTCGCCGGGCACCCGGCGCGGGAAAACATCGCTCCCTTCAGCAGCTGGCAGTGGCTGCTGTGGCTGTGCTGCTGGGTCGCCGGCGGGATCTACGCCACGGTGAGCTGGCGGCGCGGTGGGCAGACCCTGGGCATGCGCCCGTGGCGACTGCAGCTGCAAGGGCCATCACCCAGCTGGCGACAGGCCTGGATGCGTTATGCAGTGGGCACGCTGTCGCTGATGCTGGGCGGCGCCGGATTCTGGTGGGCATGGCTGGATCGCGAGCGCCTGACCTGGCATGACCGTGCGAGTGGCACCCGGCTGGAGCGCCGCATCAAGCCAGGCCATCAACCCCGATAACCGTCCCCACTGCACCATCGTCATCGTCGTCGACATGGCAGTGGCGTGCGTGACGCGTCTGCACTCAACCGCACTGCCCCCAAGGCGTGCCCGCCAGCACCGCGTGTCCAGCAAGGCGGCCAGCACCCCCTTCGCTGCTGCCTAAAAGTCGGCAGAGGGCCGCTCGATCAGTGCTTGCAGCCCGTAACCAAGCAGGTACAGAACCGCCAGCATCGGCGGATACAACAGGGCGTACGCCCACGCCCAGGAGAGATGCTCCAGAAAGGCCGTCGCGCCCACTGCATGCACCATCTCCAGCTGCGGCGTGAGCGGCAGCTGCAACAGGACGAAGCTCCCCTTCGGGTCGGTGCTCGCATTGGCGGCCCAGACGCACAGCAGGGTTACCGCCAGATAAGGCAGACACAGCAGCAGCCCACCGATACTTACGCGACGCATACGGCACCATTGGCTAGCACATCATCCCCCGGCTGGCGGACGTGCCGCGCCAGCGGACGCGCGTACGGACCAGCAATGCCCTGCGGCACACCCGGCATCGCATCGCGCCAGCAGCAGCGTTTAGCTACTGCGTCGCCTGAACAACCACACCGACACCCCCAGCATCACCATCGGCGGCAATGCGTAGGCGATGCGGTAGTCCAGCTTGAGCGCGCCGGCCATGCGGCCGAAGAACAGCTGCAGCAGCCAGAATCCCAGTGCAAACAGGATGCCCAGGAACAGGCGTTTGCCCAGACCACCGCTGCGCAGCGAGCCGAACGAAAACGGGATGGCCGCCATGCACAGCGCCAGCACGTTGAGCGGGTAGAACCAGCGACTCCAGTACTGGTCTTCGTAATCGCGCGCATCCAGGCCGTTGCGGCGCCGGTATTCGATGCTCTGCTGCAGTTCGTGGGCCGAGAGATTCCGCGGCTTGGCCAGTCCGGCCGCCAGCGCCGCAGGACTCAGCTGCGACTGCCAGGGCAGTTCCGGGAAGGTTTCGCGCTGCACCGAGCGTTCCTGGAAGGTATCGCGGCGCACCTGGCGCAAGGTCCAGCGGCCGTCACGGTGCTCGGCCACCGCTGCGTAGGTCAGCTGCTGCATGCGGCCGCTGGCGTCCAGGTGATACAGGCGCACGTCGTGCAGGGCCAGCGCGGTACCGCCGCCCTCGAGCAGCTTTTCTTCGCCGCTGAGTGCGTTGAGGAAGGTGTCGCCCTCGCGCGCCCACAGCCCCGAGTAGCGCGCCATTGCCATGTTGCTGTTGTAGCGCGCGCTGGTCTTGAGCGTGTCGGCCTGGTTCTGGGCCCATGGCCCGATCGTCTCGCCACTGATCACCATGCCTGCGGTCAGCAGCGCCATTGCGGCCACCACCGAGGCGGACATGCGCTTGCGCGACACGCCCAGCGCACGCAGCGCGGTCAATTCCGAGGTTGCCGCCAACTGGCCCAGGCCCATCAGGGCGCCGATGACGGCGGCGGTGGGAAACAAGGTGTAGGCCCGGCGTGGCACGGTATAGGCCACATAGGCCACCGCATGCCCGAAGCTGTAGCTGCCCTGCCCGATGCTCTTGGCTTCGCTGGCAAACGCATTGACCAGGTCCAGGCCCAACAGCACCGCCCAGGTCAGCAGCACGGTGAACAACACTACCCTACCGACGTACCAATCGTGGACCCGCGGCATCAGCCTCATGCGCGCACCCTCGGCCGACGCACGCGGCCATCGCGCGCATATGCCCAGATCGCCACGCCCAGCAGCGGCAGGGTCAGCCACCACAGGCCCAGCGCGGCCGGGGTCTTGCCGTTGGCGATCCACTGGGTGCCGACGATCATCAGATTGGTGCCGACCATGTACGCCAGGAACGCCAGCATGATCCGGCCATAGCGCTGCTGGCGCGGCGCGCTGCGCGACAGCGGCAGGGTCAGCAGGGCAAAAGCCAGCGCCAGCAGCGGCGGCGCCAGCCGCTCGTGCAGCTGCGCACGCGCGGCCGGGCGTTCATCGCTGAGCAATTGGGTGGTCCACATCACTTCCGGGTCGTTGGCATCGTGCACCTGGGTGCGGTCGGGTAGCGCCACGTCGTTGCTGGCGAACTTCATCAGGCGGTAGTCCAGGGTGGCGCCTGCGGCCGGGCCCTCGATGCGGTAGCCGTCTTCCAGGCGCAGGTAGCGGTCGGTCTTGCCTTCGAAGAACATCGCCCCGCGTTGCGCGGTGACCACATCGATGCGGTCGTCCTTCTGGCGCTGCAGGAACACCTTGCCCAGGCCCTTGCCGTCGGCCGAAATCGTGGTCAGGTAGACCACGCCGCCGCCGGACAGCGGGGTGAACTTACCCGACTCCAGGCCGGCCATCAGCACGCTGCGATTGGCGTCTTCCAGCATGGTCTCGGCGGTGCGGCTGGCCCAGGGGCCCAACCACAGCGAACACAGCCCGATGATGGCCACCACCGGCACCACCAGCATCAGCATCGGCCGCAACATGCGCCTGGGGCCCACGCCAATGGCGGTGATGACGGCCATTTCTGAATCGCGGTACAGCCGCGCCAGCGCCAGCAACAGGCCCAGCATCAGCGCCAGCGGCAGGATGATGGGCAGGTAGGCCACGAACTGCAGGCCCACCTGCGACAGCAACAAGCGAGCGGGGATGCGGCCGTCGGCGATATTGCCGAGGATATCCACCAGCACACCGCCGACGCTGACGACCAGCAGCACGATCAAGGTGGCCAGGAAGCTCTGGGTGAAATCGCTAAGCAGGTATCGATCGAGCTTCGGCATGGGGTGGGCTTGTTTTAAACTCTCGGATTCGTTCGCGGCGCCGCCAGCCTAGTCCGGTTGGCGTAAACAGCCCGCGATTGTACGGATTTGCCTACGGAATCTGATCAATGGCCCTGCAATTCACCCTGAACCAAGACGCGCCGGCAAGCGCTGCCGTCGACTGCATCGTGGTTGGCGTGTTCGCCGACAAGACCCTTTCGCCTGCCGCCCAGGCGCTGGACAGCGCCAGCCAGGGCCGTCTGAGCGCCCTGGTGGCACGCGGCGACGTGACCGGCAAGACCGGCAGCACCACGCTGGTCCATGACCTGCCGGGCGTCAGCGCCCCGCGCGTGCTGGTGGTGGGGCTGGGCGAAGCCGGCAAGTTCGGCGTGGCGCCCTACCTGAAGGCCATCGGCGATGCGACCCGTGCGCTGAAGACCGGCGCGGTCGGCACCGCCCTGCTCACCCTGACCGAGCTGACCGTCAAGGCCCGCGATGCAGCCTGGAACATCCGCCAGGCGGTGACCGTCAGCGACCATGCCGCCTACCGCTACACCGCCACCCTGGGCAAGAAAAAGGTCGACGAGAGCGGCCTGAGCACCCTGGCCATCGCCGGCGACGACGCCCGCGCACTGGCCGTGGGCGTGGCCACCGCCGAGGGCGTGGAGTTCGCCCGCGAGCTGGGCAACCTGCCGCCGAACTACTGCACCCCGGCCTACCTGGCCGACACCGCGGCCGCGTTTGCCGGCAAGTTTCCCGGCGCCGAGGCCGAGATCCTGGACGAGGCGCAGATGGACGCGCTGGGCATGGGCTCGCTGCTGTCGGTGGCGCGCGGCTCGGCCAACCGCCCACGCCTGATCGTGCTGAAGTGGAACGGCGGCGGCGACGCGCGCCCGTATGTGCTGGTCGGCAAGGGCATCACCTTCGACACCGGCGGCGTCAACCTCAAGACGCAGGGCGGCATCGAGGAAATGAAGTACGACATGTGCGGCGGCGCCAACGTCATCGGCACCTTCGTGGCCACGGTCAAGGCCGAGCTGCCGATCAACCTGGTGGTGGTGGTGCCGGCGGTCGAGAACGCCATCGACGGCAATGCGTACCGCCCGTCGGACGTGATCACCAGCATGTCCGGCAAGACCATCGAGGTCGGTAACACCGACGCCGAGGGCCGCCTGATCCTGTGCGATGCGCTGACCTACGCCGAACGTTTCAACCCGGAAGCGCTGGTGGACGTGGCCACGCTGACCGGCGCCTGCATGGTGGCACTGGGCCACCAGACCGCCGGGCTGATGAGCAAGCACGACGACCTGGCCAACGAATTGCTGGCCGCCGGCGAGCATGCGTTCGACCGCGCCTGGCGCCTGCCGCTGTGGGACGAATACCAGGGCCTGCTGGACTCCACCTTTGCAGACGTCTACAACATCGGCGGCCGCTGGGGCGGCGCGATCACGGCGGGTTGCTTCCTGTCGCGCTTCACCGAAAACCAGCGCTGGGCGCACCTGGACATTGCCGGCGTGGCCAGCGACGAAGGCAAGCGCGGCATGGCCACCGGCCGCCCGGTCGGGCTGCTGACGCAGTGGTTGCTCGACCGCGCCGCAAGCGGCGCGGCGTGATTGGGGAGTGGAGATTCGGGATTCGTGCAAGCACACGCATCCCGCCGTCCTTAGCAACTCGCAGGCAGACAGTGACCCGCTGTTACCAATCCCGAATCCCACTCAACGAATCCCTGCTCTGATGCCCCGTGCCGACTTCTATCTGATCGCCAAGCCGCGCTTCCTCAACGAACCGCTGCGGCTGGTCTGCGAGCTGGCGCGCAAGGCCAACGACGCCAACTTGTCCACGTTGATCCTGGCCCGCGATGCAGAACAGGCCGAGGCGCTGGACGACCTGCTGTGGGCGTTCGACGACGAAGCCTATGTGCCGCACCAGATCGCCGGCACCGACGAGGAAGACGAACTGGCGCCGGTGCTGATCGCCGCGCCCGAATTCGCCGCACCCTCGCGCCCGCTAGTGATCAACCTGCGCGACGACCCGTACCTGGGCGCCTGCGACCGCGTACTGGAAGTCGTGCCGGCCGACCCCGCCGCCCGCGAACCGCTGCGCGAACGCTGGAAGCAGTACAAGGCCCTGGGCCTGGAACTGACCAAGTACGACATGTGAGTGGGGCTGGGATTGGGGAGTTGGGATTGGGGATTCGTCAAAGCAGATTGCTGCGCCCCCTGAGGCTACATCCAACGACCAATCCAACGCGGCCGATGTTCGCTCCACAGCACCAACACTGACGTTAACGAGTGGATGGCCAGTGATTTTCGCCGGCCCCATGACGCAACCAATCCCGACTCCCGATTCCCGAATCCCGGCACCTCTATGACCACCCTCGCCTCCAGCTACGACCCCGCTTCCTTCGAATCGCGCCTGTATGCGCAGTGGGAGGCGGCTGGTTATTTCGTGCCGTCCGGCAAGGGCGAGCCGTACACCGTGTTGCTGCCCCCGCCGAATGTCACCGGCACGCTGCACATGGGCCATGCGTTTCAGCAGACGCTGATGGATGCGCTGGTGCGCTATCACCGCATGCGCGGCTACGACACGCTATGGCAGGTGGGCACCGACCATGCCGGCATCGCCACCGAGATGGTGGTGTCGCGCAATCTTGCGCTGGAAGGCAAAGGCGAAACGCGCGACTCGCTGGGGCGCGAAGGCTTCATCGCCAAGGTGTGGGAATGGAAGGCCGAATCCGGCGACACCATCGAGCGCCAGATGCGCCGGCTGGGTACCTCCAGCGATTGGTCGCGCAGCACCTTCACCATGGACCCGCAGCCGTCGGCGGCGGTGAATGAGGCCTTCGTGCGCTGGTACGAACAGGGCCTGATCTATCGCGGCCAACGCCTGGTCAACTGGGACCCGGTGCTGAAGACCGCCATCTCCGATCTGGAAGTGGAAAACGTCGAAGAAGACGGCTTCCTGTGGTCGATCCGCTACCCGTTGGCCGATGGCGTGACCTACGAACACGTCGAGCACGATGCCGACGGCGTCGAGACCCTGCGCGAAACCCGCGATTATCTGGTGGTGGCCACCACGCGCCCGGAAACCATGCTGGGCGATACCGCAGTGATGGTGCATCCGGAAGATCCGCGCTACGCCACGCTGCACAGCGCCCGCATCGTGCTGCCGCTGACCGGCCGGCAGGTGCCAGTGATCACCGACGATTATGTCGACCGCGCCTTCGGCACCGGCGTGGTCAAGGTCACGCCTGCGCATGACTTCAACGATTACCAGGTGGGCGTGCGGCATGACCTGCCGCTGATCAACCTGTTCACCGTCACCGCCACCATCAACGAGAATGCGCCGGAGCGTTATCGCGGCCTGGATCGTTATGACGCACGCAAGCTGGTGCTGTCGGAACTGGAAGACCTGGGCGTATTGGTCGAAACCAAGCCGCACAAACTGCAGGTGCCGCGCGGCGATCGCACCGGCCAGGTGATCGAGCCCTATCTCACCGACCAGTGGTTCGTGAAGATGGACGCGCTGGCCAAGCGCGGGCTGGAGCTGGTCGAAAGCGGCCAGGTCAAGTTCGTGCCGCCGAACTGGATCAACACCTATCGCCACTGGATGGAGAACATCCAGGATTGGTGCATCAGCCGTCAGCTGTGGTGGGGCCACCGCATTCCGGCGTGGTTCGACGATGCCGGCAAGTATTACGTCGGCCACGACGAAGCCGAGGTGCGAGCGACGCATGGCCTGGGCGCAGAGATCGCCTTGCATCAGGACAGCGATGTGCTGGAAACCTGGTTCTCCTCGCAGCTGTGGCCGTTCTCCACGCTGGGCTGGCCGGAGGCGCAGGCGATGGCCGAGCGCGGCTTCGAGCGCTACCTACCGTCGTCGGTGCTGGTCACCGGGTTCGACATCATCTTCTTCTGGGTGGCGCGCATGATCATGGCCACCGACAGCTTCACCGGCCAGGTGCCGTTCCGCGATGTCTACATCACCGGCCTGATCCGCGATGCGCAAGGCCAGAAGATGTCCAAGTCCAAGGGCAACGTGCTCGACCCGCTGGACATCATCGACGGCATCAGCATCGAAGCGCTGGTTGCCAAGCGCACGCATGGCTTGATGCAACCGCGCATGGCCGAAAAGATCGAAAAAGCCACGCGCAAGGAATTTCCGGACGGCATCATCGCCCATGGTGCGGATGCGCTGCGCTTCACCATCGCCGCACTCGCCACCCACGGCCGCGACATCAAGTTCGATCTGGGGCGTGCCGAAGGCTACAAGAACTTCTGCAACAAGTTGTGGAATGCCACGCGCTTCGTGCTGATGAACACCGAAGGCGCACGCTTCAACGGCGTGCCGCAGCCGCGTACCGAAGCGGAGAAGTGGATCCTGGCGCGGCTGGACAAGGTCACCGCCGAAACGCACGCGCATTACGCCAACTACCGCTTCGACCTGCTCGCGCAGTCGCTGTACGAGTTCGCCTGGAATGCGTTCTGCGACTGGTTCGTGGAACTGGCCAAGCCTGCGCTCAACGGCGAGGACGCCGCAGATGCGACCAGCACCCGCCACACCCTGCTGTACGTGCTCGATGCCTTGCTGCGTTTGCTGCACCCGCTGACCCCGTTCGTCACCGAAGAACTGTGGCAGCAGGTTGCACCGCGCCTCGGCATCACCGCTGCAACGATCTCACTGCAGGCCTTCCCGCAGGTCGGCGATGTGGACACCAGCAGCTACGCCAGCGCAGACGCCGATGTCGAATGGCTGAAGTCGATGGTGTCGGCATTGCGCCGCGTGCGCAGCGAATTGAACGTGCCGCCCTCCAGGCAGGTGCGCCTGCTGCTGCAGGCCGGCACCGCTGAGGACCGCCCACGCGTTGCCCGCTTCGCCTCGCAGCTGTCGTTCCTGCTCAAGCTGGAGACGATCGACTGGCTGGACGCCGGCCAGGGCACGCCACCGGCCGCCGCCGCCATCGTCGGCGAGCTCACCTTGCTGGTGCCGCTGGAAGGCCTGGTCGACATGGAAGCCGAGCGCACCCGCCTGGACAAGGAGATCAAGCGCGTGGAAGGCGAGATCGGCAAGTGCAACGGCAAGCTGGGCAACGCCACCTTCGTGCAGAACGCGCCGGCGGCGGTGGTCGAACAGGAGCGCGCGCGCTTGAACGACTGGACCGTGCAATTGACCGCTCTGCGGGAACAGCGCGCCAAGATCTGACGCAGCGGATCGTCTCGGTGCGCTGCAACTGCACGGCCACGCATCCGTGCAAGCGGCACCGATGCGACGGCAACACCGGGCCGGGCACTGGGCGGATCGCTCAGAGCGATGAATGCATGCACTGCTTGGTGGTGCACCGACCATCGTGACCGGCCTTTGGCCGCCCACCGTCGCGGGACCTTCTGCGGCATGGATGCCGCAGAAGAGCCTTATCTGTTCGGAATGTGGCAGCGTAGGTGTCGAGAGCCGGCGGGGGCTGCCGTATGAGCCTGGATCTGAGCGATCGCCTTGGAGCTTGGCACCCACGCCGGAATCTCCCTTGTTTCGCCCGAACAGTTGCCCGAGGTGACACTCGAAACGATAAGACTGGGCAGGCAAGGGAGCTCTCGACATTTCCAGCCTAGCGGAGATCTCCCATGAGCGGAATCGGGATCGATGTGTGCAAGAAGTCCCTGGATGCGGCTGTCTTTCAAGGTGAGGCCCGCCAGTTCAGTAACACGGCAAGCGGGCACTGCAAGCTCGT
>NZ_JSZE01000110.1 GCF_000802365.1 Xanthomonas cannabis pv. cannabis | reverse complement strand
TCACGCGCCCGGACCGTGGCACAGCGTGGTCAGCGCGGCGGCATCAGTGACGTTGGCCGCCTCGCGCGCCGCACCAGCCAGCAGCGTGCGCTGCACGTCGCCCTTGGCCGGCACGCTTTCGATACACCGCAGCTCGTCGTTGCGCCCGTACAGACGCAATTCGCGTACCTGCTTGGCAACGGCGGCGTCCCTGGGCTGCAGCGTCAATGCCCAGGCCTGGGGTCGGCCTTGTCCGCTGACGCGGTACTGCTGTTCCAGCAGTGCGCGGTCGCCGCCCAGCAACGCGCCGAAGCCGGACTTCAGACCCGCCAGCTCGGGTACGCGGCTGAGCGAAAAACGTCGCGGCGGTTTGCCTTCACGTTCCAGCACGCCTTCGTCGCCCTGCAAGGTGGTGGTCTCGCGATACGGCGCGCTGACTTCGCGCACCAGCGTCTGCGCATCCGGGCGACGGTAGTGGCCCTGCACGCGCAAGGGCGTCTTCAGCAGGGCCGAGCCACGCAGTTCGACGAATTCGGTGCTGACCGGTGCGGGGCGTGCCAGGCGCTGCAGCACCTGGCCGACGTCCAGCGTCTCAGGCGGTGCGGCGCATAGCGGTGCGGCGCTGAACAGCAGTATCAGCATCCACGGCAGGGTGCGGCACATCGGCATGGTGGGTGTTCCAGAAATCGTAGAAGTTGAACCAGTTGTACGGCGCGTAGCGTGTGTAATGTTCCAGCCTGGCGGCGTAATCGCGCATGAGTACCGCCAGCACCGGGGCGCGCTGACGACGCGGAACGTCCAGGCCTTCGCTGAAGGTCTCGAAGGCCAGCTCGTAATGATTGCCGCCGCGATACAGGCCGAATGCCAGCACCACCGGTACCTTGAGCGCGGCGGCGATCAGCCAGGGCGAGGTCGGGAACATCGCGTTGCGGCCCAGGAACATCGCCGGCAACGCGGGGTCGCCTTCGCGCGGGCGATCGATCAGCAGCGCCACCAGCGCACCGGCATCGGTGGCTTCCTTGATCGCTATGACGATCGAGGTCGCATCCATGCCGGCGTCGATGATGTTGGCGGCCAGCTGCGGGTTGAGCGCGCCCAGCAGGTCGGTCATGGCGCGGTTGTGCGCCTTGTCCAGCACCACCTTGACCTGCACGTCGGGACGCTCGGTGGCCAGCACACGCAGCGCATCGAAGCTGCCCAGGTGCGAACCGAAGATCAGCACGCCGCGGCCGCGATCCATCTGCGTGTGCAGCTGATCCAGCCCGGTGATGTCCACGCGGAAGCGCTGCATCTGCCCGCATAGCATGTAGACGCGATCCAGGATGGTGGAGGCGAAGGTGTGGATATGCCGCGCCACGTCGCGCAGCGTTGCCTTCCGCCCCAGCACCCGCGCCAGATAGGCACGCGAGGCGGCGCGCTCGGGCGCACGCACCAGCAGGAAGTACAGCGTGATCGGATACAGCAGCGCGCGCCCCACCGCACGTCCGGCATGCCGTGCGATGCCGCGGATCAGCCACAACGCAAAGCGCCCGCCGCCTTCCGGACGCTGCTTCCAGTGCTTGCTCATGCCGCCGCCTCCGCCACCAGCTCGCCGCTGACCAGCAGTGTCTGCTCACGCTGCACGCGGAAGCGCCAGCGCGGGCCATCGCCTTCCAGCGTGACCGAGGCGGTCTGCCCGGGCAGCAAGGGCTGCACGAACTTCACCTGCGGCAGGCGCGCGGCTGCGCGCGGACCATGCAGCGCTTCCACCGCCTGCAGCACATGGTCGAGCACGACCACGCCGGGTACCACGGGGCGACCCGGGAAATGCCCGGGCAGGCAGGGATGATCATGCGGCACGACGAAATCCATAAGCGCAGAACTCAGATCCTGGGTTGAAGCATTGCAGCCACGGCCTTGTGTGCCTGCTCGGTCAATTGTTGGCGGTCGGGCGCATCCGGCCCGGTCACTGCGATCGGCGCACCGATCCGCACGCGAATGATGCCGGGGCGCACCCTGAACAGACCATCGACCGGCAATACCTTGCCGCAGCCGTCCAGCGCCACGGGAACCACCTGCACGCCAGCATCGATAGCGGCCTGCAGTAGCCCGGCCTTGAATGGCAATAATGCGCCGCTGCGGCTGCGCGTGCCTTCCGGAAACAGACACAACTGTTTGCCCTCGCGCAGCAGCGCGGCGGCCTGACGGCGCACCAGTGCGCCGGCCCGGCGGCTGTCGCGGTCCAGAAACAGCATGCCGGTGGCGCGCGCATACCAGTTCACGAACGGCACCTTGAGCATTTCTTCCTTGAGCAGGAAGCGCAGCGGCACCGGCAGCGCGTAGAACAGCGCGCAAATGTCGATGATCGACTGGTGGTTGCTCACGAACAGATAGTTCTTGGACCAATCGACCTGCTCGCGCCCTTCCACGATGACGGTGGCGCCCGCGCCGCGGAACAGCACCGGCGCCCACATCCAGGCGCCCATGCGCAGCAGGCGGTCGGCGTCGCGCGTGATCGCCAGCAGCACCAGGGCATAGACAATGCCGCCAGCGGTAAACGTCAGCGTAAAGGCCAGTTGCAACAGGTTGAACAGGGCCCACGCCAGGCGCGACGGCATCCTTGCCAACGGCATCTTTGTCTTGTCCCCGAAAATATGCACGTACGTCGCTGCCCCTGGCCACGCACTCAGCGCAGCAGATCGCGCCAGAAGTCCGGCCCGAGCCGCGCCATCTGGCGCAAGAAGTCTGGCAGATTACGATAGGGACGCTGTGGAAACCAGCGGCCGCGCAATAGATATTCCCCAACGAAGAACCCGCCAACCACGCCATAGGCGAGCAGATTGGCGAACAACGAGGCGCGCGCGTCGCTGATCGGCAGCGGCGAGGCGTAGC
The DNA here is from genome assembly GCF_000802365.1 of Xanthomonas cannabis pv. cannabis. Taxonomy (GTDB): domain Bacteria; phylum Pseudomonadota; class Gammaproteobacteria; order Xanthomonadales; family Xanthomonadaceae; genus Xanthomonas; species Xanthomonas cannabis. Next base: position 19,588 of record NZ_JSZE01000110.1, on the reverse strand, counting down.
CCAGCTGCGCCAGCACGCCGCTTGGTTCGGCGCACAGGCCCAGCACCAGGTTGACCAGGGTCAGCGCGCACAGCAGCAGCGCCCAGGCCAGCGTAAGGCGGCGCGTGTAGCGGTATTGCTCCGGCGTGATCGGCATGCCGGCCTGGCGATACAGCCCTTCGACAATGCGCGTGATCAAGGGCGTGCGCCCACGGCGCAGGCTGCGACCGAAGAACCAGGCGATCCAGCCGGTGAACACCACCGGCGGCGCGGCCAGCAGCAACATCGCATACGGCGAGTGCCACAGTGCGCTCAGGCCCAGCAACGTCAGCACCACCAGCGCCCAGGCCCAGGCCCGGCGCGCCACCAACGGTTCGATCAACACCATCAGCACCAGCAAACTACCGGCAATGACGGCCAGCTCAGGGCGATGGGTGGCGTTGGCCCAGTGCGCCAGCGGCGAGTACGCCACCGCCAGCAACACGCCCAGCCCGAGCACCCACGGCGGGGCGTCGCCGGGCGCTAGCTCAGACGGTCTTGTTGGCTTCGACATGCGCCGACAGTGCGCGCAGCGACGCGAAGATGCGACGGTTCTCGTCGTTGTCCGAGCGCAGCTGGAAGCCGTAGCGCTTGCTGATCGCCAGCGCCAGTTCCAGCGCGTCGATCGAATCCAGCCCCAGCCCAGTATTGAACAGCGGCGCCTCCGGATCGATGTCGGCGGGTTGGACGTCTTCCAGGTTCAGGCTATCGACCAGGAGTTCGGCCAGTTCACGTTCGGCAGCGGTTTGCGAGGACATCCAGAAATTCCAGGGTGAGGGTCGGGCAAAGTCGGCGCAGGCAGGCGACGGCGCACGGCCATCGGCGGGGCGGGCAGCGCATCGCCTCGTCAGTGTACGTCGTCGTACCTGTCGATTCCGAGCGCCCGGCCCGCGTCGCATCCGGCGATCGCGCTGTCCTTGCATGGTCCTGAGTGGGTGCAGCATGGGCCCGCATCAGTGTCCGGGCCGCCGGTCAGGCTATCATGACTGCTTGACGCTCGCCCGCTGCAGGTTCGTTCCAGGATGACTTCCACTGTTGTTCGCCCCACCCCGACCGCCATGCCGGCAGCCGGGCCGGCCCCCGGACCGGAGTGTCCGGATGTCCTGATCGTTGGCGGCGGACCGGCCGGCTGTGCGGCAGCGATCATACTGGCCGAGCTCGGCTGGGCGGTGACCTTGCTCGAAAAGGCGCAGCATCCGCGCTTTCATATCGGCGAATCGCTGCTGCCGATGAACATGCCGATCCTCGAACGGCTGGGCGTGCTGGAACAGGTGCGCCAGATCGGCGTGCTCAAGCGCGGCGCGGATTTCCCCAACGACGCCGGCGGCTACAACACGTTTCGGTTTTCGCACGCGCTCGATGCCAAGGCCGACTTCGCCTTCCAGGTCCCGCGCGCGCAGTTCGACCAGGTCCTGTTCAACCGCGCACGCGCGGTGGGCGTGGATGCGCGTGAGCAGGTCCTCGTCGAACAGGTGAACCTGGACGGCGAACAACCGGTGCTGCAGGCACGCAGCGCCGACGGCCAGCGCCTGCAGTTCCGCCCGCGCTACCTGCTCGATGCCAGCGGCCGCGACACCTTCCTGGGCAACCGGCTCAAGCTCAAGCGCGCCAATGCCAAACATCAATCCGCAGCGCTGTTCAGCCATTTCCGCGGCGTCGCCCGGCGGCCGGGCGAGGATGCCGGCAACATCAGCATCTATCGGCACGCGCATGGCTGGATGTGGCTGATTCCGCTGCCCGACGACATCATGAGCGTGGGCGCGGTCTGCTATCCGGAGTACATGAAGACCCGTCAGGGCGACAGCGAAGGGTTTCTGATGCGCACGCTGGCGCTCAACCCCGAAGTTGCCGCGCGCATGGCCGGTGCGCAGCGGGTGGCGCCGGTGCATGCCACCGGCAACTACGCCTACGAATGCACGCGCATGGCCGGCCCGCGCTGGCTGATGCTGGGCGATGCCTATACCTTCGTCGACCCGATGTTTTCCTCCGGCGTCTTCCTGGCCATGCACAGCGCCGAACGCGGCGCGGCGATGGTGGATGCCGCACTGCGCGCCCCGCAGCAGGAGGCCAAGCTGCAGCGCAGGCTGCAGCGTGAACTGGACCGCGGCATCGACGAATTCAAATGGTTCATCTACCGCTTCACCTCACCGACGATGCGCGCGCTGTTCGCGCAGCCGCAGAACACCTGGCAGCTGGAACAGGCGGTGGTGGCGATGCTGGCCGGCGACGTGTTCGACAGCCCCAAGGTCCGCTTGCGCCTGCGTGCGTTCCGCGCCATCTATGCGCTCACCACACTGTCGATGATGCCGCGCGCCTGGCACTCGTGGCGCCTGCGTCGGCGCCAGGCCAAGCTCGGTTTCGACGGCGACACCTTGCAACGAGACCCTCAATGACCGCTTCCCCGGCCCAGACCGCGCAGCCGCTGCGCCATCCCCGCCTGCAGGTCGATTATGTCGACCAGACCGACCCGAGTGCGTTGCTGGCCGACCCGCAGGTCCTGGCGGTGTTCGGATTCGGCAACGCGGCGCCTGGCCTGGACGACCCGCGCTATCTGCGCGTGCCGCTGCAGCCGTACCGGGCCGACGTGCTGGAAGTGTGGCGGACCGATGCGCCGGTGCGCAGTGGCCGTAACGGCAACATCGCCTGGTCCAGCGATGGGCATCTGCAGTTCGGCGTGATCGAGATCGACGAGCAGGAGGTCGACATCGAAGAGGCCGCCGCCAAGGCGTATGCGGAAATGACCGCGTTCGTCAGCGGCAGCGCGACACCGCGCCTGCTGCGCATCTGGAACTACCTGGATGCGATCACGCTTGGCAGTGGCGACCGCGAGCGCTATCGCCAGTTCTGCGTGGGCCGCGCGCGGGGGCTGGGAGCGTTCGACACCGCGCAGTTGCCGGCTGCCACGGCAGTGGGCCGCTGCGATGCCGAGCGCATCATCCAGATCTATTGGCTGGCCGCCGCCGATGCCGGCACCCCGCTGGAAAACCCGCGCCAGGTCAGCGCCTACCACTACCCGCGCCAATACGGCCCGCAGCCGCCGAGCTTCGCGCGCGCCATGCTGCCGCCACCCGGCAGCGACATGCCCCTGCTGCTGTCAGGCACCGCCGCGGTGGTCGGCCATGCCTCGATGCATACCGGCCAATTGCTGGCGCAGCTGGAAGAGACCTTTGCCAATTTCGATGCCCTGCTCGGCGCCGCGCGTCAGCACGCGCCGGCGTTGCCCGCGCAGTTCGGCGCCGGCACCCGCCTGAAGGTCTATGTGCGCGAGCAGGACGATCTGCCCAAGGTCGCCCAGGCCCTGGATGCACGCTTCGGCAACGCGGTCCCGCGCCTGCTGCTGCACGCGGTGATCTGCCGCGACGAGCTGGCAGTGGAGATCGATGGGGTGCACGGGTAGGTAAACCACGCCCGCCGCAGATCCTGTCTGCGGCGCCCGACCGCCAAGGATGAGCGACAGGCAGCGTTTGCCGGCTGCACGCGCGCCTGCAACGCTCAGCCGTTGAGCAGGCCCAGTACGGTATCGCGCGGCAGTTTGCCGGTCTCGTTGCGTGGCAGGGCGGCAAGCTTGCGCAGGCGGCGCGGCAGAAACACCGGGTCGACGCTGACGCGCAATGCGGCCAGGATCTGGGCTTCGTCCAGGCTCGGCGCCACCACCAAGGCGGCGATGCGGCCCACCGCCTGGCCGGCATCCGGGGCCAGTTGCACGATGGTGCCGTCGACCACGCCGGGGATGGCGAGCAGGCGGCGGGTGAGATCGGCCAGCGAGGCGCGTTTGCCGGCAATCTCCAGCAAGTCGGCCTGGCGCCCGCGCACCTGGAAGGTGCCATCACCGGCCACGTCCATCATGTCGGCCAGCATCACCGGGGTGGCCAGATGCGGTGCATGCACCAGGGTGCCCGCCGCCTGGGCCTGAAGACGCACGCCGGGCAGCGGTGTCCATGCCGCTTCCAGTGCGGTGCGGCGCACGGCGAACACGCAGGTTTCGGTGGAGCCGAACATCTCTCGGACTTCTCCGCCAAAGCGCGCCTCGGCGGCGGCGGCAATGTCCTGGGTCAGTGGCGCGGTGGCCGACACGATGCCCGCCAGCGGTGGCAGCGCCACGCCCGATTCCACCAATGCACGCAGGTGCACCGGCGTGGTCACCAGCACGCGCGGCGCGGGAATCTCTGAAAGCGCGCGCGCCACATCGTCGGGGAAGAACGGCCGGCCGGCATGCACCGCCAGCTCGGTCACCATCGGCAGCAGCACCGACAGCTCCATGCCGTACATGTGTTGCGGCGGCACCGTGGCCACCACGTGCGGCACCGCGTCGGTCCCGGCCCAAAGGCTTTGCAGGGCAACCAGATCCTGCCGCGTACTGGTCAGGAAGCTGCCCCAGGTCTTTGGATTGGGCTGCGGGCTGCCGGTGCTGCCGGAGGTGAAGCCGATCGCCACCAGGGCGTCGTCGGCCAGCTGCGGCACCGCGCCATCGGCCTGCGGCAGCTCGGCCGGCAGCTGCCAATACCGCGGCGGCGCCAGCTCCAGCGCCAGATCGCCCAGACAGTACGCATCGGCGTGACGGGCCTGCACTTCGCCGACCACGGCCGGCGCGCGCGAGGATGGCAGCAGCGACACCTGCCCACGCAGCGCGCAGGCGTAGAACGCGACCATGAAGCGGTACCGGTCTTCGCACAGGTTTACCGCGTGCTGGCCGTCGGGCAGCTGCTGCGCCAGGCCGTGCACGTGCGCGATGAACGTCGCCAGGTCGACCGACTGCCCCGCGCGCCACGCCAGCGGCCGGTCAGGCGCGCCGACGGCCATCGGGTGAAAAACGGCAGAAGCAGGCAGGCTGGACATGTGCACCGACAATCGCAAAAGCGCGCTAGCTTGGCGGCCACCCGGGCTGCTGGCAAGTCAGGAGGTTTCCTGCAGTGGGACGCGGCCGAACAGCTGCCAGATGCGTGCTGCCGGCAAGGCCCAGGACGACAACCGGGGCTACCGCTGGGATGCGCGCTGCCTGCAACCAGCGACGCCGCACCTCACGGAAGTGCGGTGCCGGTCGGCGCATCCAAGGGGGCATTTTGACTGACCGCTCACCCTGACGGCTGCCGCCTGAGGCACTGGACATGCGCATTGACCCGATCGCCAGCGGCCGTTTTGCATCGGTTACCCGTGCACCGAGCCATCGCTGCGGCAACGCGATCGGCGCGAACAGGCATCGCTGCGCGACCACGCGCACGCCGCTTTCCGCCGCTGGACACCAGCGTCGTGCATGGCCGCGCCGGTTTACGCGCAAACGCGCGTGCAATGTTCGAACGCAACCGCCGCGCCATGCCGGCCGGCCGCAGCGCCAACGCGACGCCGCACAGCCTCGATCAAGCGCAGTGCCGCAAGTCCGCACAGGCAAGCACGCGCGCCCGGCAGACTGAAGCGTTTAGCCCGATCCCGGTACCGCAATCGACAGCACACAGCGACGTCGTGGCATCGCATTGCACGGCCCACGATCGCCGCGTCGATCATCGCCGTCTGCCGCCGCGCAACAGTCCCGCTCGTCATCCCAGACCGCGGCGTGGCACCGCCCACGCATGACCTGTGGCCCAAGCGTGCCGCAGAGGCAAGCTGCTAGGCTTGCCTGCTCTTCCGTTGCGCCCGTTGTTACCGATGCCCAGACTGTTGCCGTTGACCCTCCTGCTGCTGGCCGCCACCGCACATGCGCAGTCCGCCGCACCGCTCACCATCGAACAGGTCATGGCCGACCCGGACTGGATCGGGCCGTCGGTCGATCAGGCCTGGTGGCAATGGGACGGCAAACAGGTGCAGTACCTGCTCAAGCGCGACGGCAGCCCGGTGCGCGACACCTATCGCCAGAGCACCGGCGGCGGCACTGCCGAACGTGTGGCCGACACCGCCCGCGCCGGCCTGGATGCGGCCAACCCCAGTTACGACGCAACCCGTCAGCGCATGCTGTTTGCACGCAATGGCGACATCTTTCTGCGTGACCTGCGCTCGGGCGCATTGACGCAGCTGACCCGCAGCAACGAGCTCGAATCGCGTCCGCAGTTCGCCAGCGATGGCGGCGCGATCTGGCGCGCGGGCAACAACTGGTACCACTGGCGTGCCGACGGCGGCACCGCACAGGTCGCCGTGGTCAAGGCCGAGCGCGACCCCAACGCCGCGCCCAAGGCCGATGTGCTGCGGGAACAGCAACTGGCCACGCTCGCCACTCTGCGTCGTGACCGCGAGCAGCGCGACGCCTTGCGTACCCAGGAAGATGCCTGGCGCCGTGCAGACGCCACCCGTGCGGCAGCGCCGGTGTACCTGGGTGATGAGGTCGAGATCGTCGACAGCGCCCTGTCGCCGGATGGCCGGCACCTGCTGGTGGTGACGCAGGCCAAAAGCGCCGACGAAGGCCAGGCCGGCAAGATGCCCAAGTACGTGACCGAATCCGGTTACGAGGAATTCCAGGAAGCGCGCACCCGTGTGGGCCGCAACGCCCCGGCCGCGCACACGCTGTGGCTGGTCGATGTGGCAGCAGGCAGCGCACGGCAGCTGTCCTTCGACGCATTGCCCGGCATCGCCACCGACCCGCTCGCCGCATTGCGCAAGGCCGCCAAGCGCGATGCGCTCAAGGGCAACCGCGCCGTGCGGGTGGAAAGCGATGGCGACGGTCGCGGCCCTGCCGTGCACTGGAGCGACGACGGCCGCAACGTGGCGGTGGAAATCCGCGCGGTGGACAACAAGGACCGCTGGATCGCCAGTGTGGACCTGGACAACGCCAGGCTGCAGCCGCGTCACCGCCTGAGCGATGGCGCCTGGATCAACTGGGACTTCAACGATTTCGGCTGGCTGCCCGACAACCGCACGCTGTGGCTGCTGTCGGAAGAATCGGGCTACTCGCAGCTGTACACGGTGGAAGGCAACGGCAAACCGCGTCAGCGCACACGCGGCAAGTGGGAAGTGTCGATGCCGGTGCCCAGCGCCGACGGCAACGGCATGTACTTTCTGTGCAACCAGAAATGGCCGGGCGACTACGAGGTGTGCAAGCTCGACCTGCGCAGCGACCAGCTCACCGAAGTCACGGCGTTGAACGGCGTGGAAGGCTTCAGCCTGTCGCCGGACGGGCAGCAGCTACTGGTGCGCTACTCCGGCAGTTACCTGCCCACGCAACTGGCCGTGGTACCGGCCACCGGCGGCCAGGCCACCGTACTCACCGACACGCGCACGCCCGCATTCAAGGCGCAGCCGTGGATTGCGCCGCAGTACGTGCAGGTGCCGTCCAAGCACGGCGCCGGCACGGTCTGGGGCAAGTACTACGGGCCGAAAGATCCCGAGCCGGGCAAGCAGTATCCGATCGTGATGTTCGTGCATGGCGCCGGCTACCTGCAGAACGTGTCCGAGCGCTACACGCCGTATTTCCGCGAGCAGATGTTCCACAACCTGCTGGTGCAGCAGGGCTACATCGTGCTGGACCTGGACTACCGCGCCTCCGAAGGCTACGGCCGCGACTGGCGCACCGCGATCTATCGCAACATGGGCCACCCGGAGCTGGAAGACTATCTGGACGGCCTGGAATGGCTGGTGGCCACCAAACAGGGCGATCGCGCACGCGCCGGCATCTATGGCGGTTCGTACGGCGGCTTCATGACCTATATGGCGTTGTTCCGCAGCCCGGGCACGTTCAAGGCCGGTGCGGCACTGCGGCCGGTGGGCGACTGGATGCAGTACAACCACGAGTACACCTCCAACATCCTCAACACGCCCGAGCTCGACCCGGAGGCGTACAAGACCTCCTCGCCGATCAACTACGCCGACGGCCTGCGCGACCATCTGCTGATCGCCCACGGCATGATCGACGACAACGTGTTCTTCAAGGACTCGGTGGACATGACGCAAAAGCTGATCGAACTGCACAAGGACAACTGGCAGGTGGCGCCGTACCCGCTGGAACGTCACGGGTTCACCCGCGCCGATGCATGGCTGGACGAGTACAAGCGCATCCTCAACCTGTTCAACGCACAGGTGAAGCCGCAGCGCTGAGCCCCCTGCACCTGTTGCAGCAGACGCAGCACGCACTGGACATCGCCCGGCGAGTCCAGTGCCGCAGGTGCCGCTCCGCCAGCCAGGCGGCCGGCCACGCCGGCGGATCGGCGCTGGACGTGGCGGCGTGCGCGAGCCACGTCATGGCCCGCGGTGGTAGCGCCGCCAGCGTGCAACGACCTGAGGCAGACGTTGCCTCGCTGCAGCCAGCCGCCCCGCCTCCGCACGGTTGCGTTGCGCTCACCTCTCCCTACGCAAGGGGCTCTAAGCTTGGCCAAGAATCGACCGCGTGCTCGTGCGTTCGCGCGGGGCGCGCCGGTCTACCGCGTGACCGGTGCGCCCCCGGCATGCCGGCATTTCCCCTTTCCACGGCGCACACAAGGGAGACGCGATGGGCCTGTGGGACCGCTTGTTTGGACGCAAGACCGCCGTGGCGAAGACGCCGCGCGCAGAACCAACCGTTGCCCCGGCAGCTGCCGACGATGCCCCGCAGGCCAGCGTCGACATCGACCCCGCCTTGCAGCCGGCACTGGCCGCGTTTCAACGTGGCGACCATGTGGGCGCCTACAACGCAGCGCAGGCGCAATTGCAGGCCGGCGCCGACGCGCAACGCCTGTGTGCGCTGGCGTTGAGTGCACTGGATCGCTACCACGAGGCCTATCCCCACTGGCTGGCGCTGTACGAGCTGGAGCCGAGCGCACACAACGCATTGCAGCTGGCCACCACGGCGGTGATGTGCAATGAGATCGAACGCGGCGAACAGTGGCTGCTGACGTTCGACGCGCTCAATGCACAGGAGCGTTCGACCTCACCGGCCACCGCGCGCACCAGCTTCCTGACCGCACTGACCCGTGCCGGCCACGGTGCACATGCCTTGCTGCACCTGGAGTGGCTGCGCGAAGCCTATGCCGGCATGTCGATCACCGACAGTCATTTCCTGTATGTGCGTGGCCTGCCGTTCCTGGAGGCCTTTCTCGAACGCAGCACCCCGTTGCTGCGCCAATGCCTGCCGGCCGATGCCCTGCCCGGCTGGTACGCACAGCTGCAGCCTGCGCTGGACCCGCCGGGGCAGGCCGCGGTCGCCGCGCATATCGCCTCCCTGCAATGAACGCGACACGGCGTGTAGCACCGCAGCCGCACGGCGGATTCATCTCGCCGCTGGCATGGGTGTCGTTGTTGCTGGGCGTGGTGAGTGCGCTGGCCAACCTGTTGCAGATCGTACTGATCGCGCTGACCCCGGATGCAGCATCGCTGGGACTGCCCAAGGGCATCACCCTGCCACACTCCTGGCAATGGCTGATCGACCATGCGCTGTCGCTCTCTGTTGCCGGTGTGGTGCTGTCGGCCGCCTTCGCGTGGTTGAGCTGGGCGCTGCTGCAGCGGCGCGAATGGGCAAGAGTCGGTTTCGTGGTGGTGCTCGTGGTGACCGGCCTGCTCAATTTCGGCGGGCTGGCGTTGATCGGACCGTTGTTCGACGGCGTGCAGACGTTACTTCCCGCCGAGGTGCTGCAGAGCCCGGAATGGCCACAGATGCAGGCACGTTTGCAGGCAACCCGGCAGATGGCGTTCATCCTCACCGGCCTGGGCGTCGTGGCAATCGGCTGCGTACACGCAGCATTGGCATGGCGGCTGTGCACGCCAGCCGTTCGCGCGGAGTTCGCCCAGGTGTAGTGGCTGCAGCAGCGCGTCAGTCACCAGCCTCGAATTTCCTTGCCGGCCACGGTCAGGGCATGACGTCTTCGACATTCGGCGTCTCGCGCTTGGGCGCAGACCGTGGTCCTGCAGCAAAGGCGCTGACGCTCCGCTCTCCGCCTGATCTGCCAGTATTGCGCCATCAGGTAGCGACGACTGCATCGCGCGTATCGCGAGCGCTTGGTTATCTTCAAGTCTAGTCGAGGGCGCGGTGTCCTCACCGCTTGCGGGACACGCCGCAAGTACGTCCATGTAGGCTCGGTGGCAGCATCCATGCAGCCACACGGTCCCGCAATCGGCGAGGACACCACGCCAGACAGTTAGTTGGTGGTTTTGTTGAAAAGCAAAGGTCACCGCATCGCCAGTCTGATCGTCGCTGGTTTATATCCATGCGCACCGACCATCTCGACTGGTCCTTGCCCGCCCACCGTCGCGGGACCCTTGGCGGCATGGATGCCGCCACGGAGCTACATGGACGTACTTGCAGCGTGTCCTGCGATGGTGGGCGGGCAAGGGCCCTGCAGCCAACCTGCAGATCAGTTGCTCTTCCGCTCTCCCTCTTCCGCCAGGCATCCACCCTCCGCATCGCCCTGCGACAAACTGGCGCGCGCGGGTGCGCGCACCGGCCGCGATGCACCGCTTAGAATTGCGTCATGAACGAATTCGACCGTGTACGCGATTATCTGACCGACCTGCAGGACCGTATCTGCGCTGCTGTGGAAGCAGCCGATGGGCGAGCGCGGTTCTCCGAAGATCTCTGGCAACGCGAGGAAGGCGGCGGCGGGCGTACCCGCATTCTGCGCGACGGCGCGGTGTTCGAGCAGGCCGGCATCGGCTTTTCCGACGTTTCGGGTACCCGCCTGCCGCCCTCGGCCAGTGCGCACCGCCCCGAACTGGCCGGCGCCACCTGGCGCGCCTGCGGCGTGTCGCTGGTGTTTCATCCGCACAACCCGCATGTGCCCACCACGCATGCCAACGTCCGCTATTTCCGCGCCGAACGCGATGGTGAGGTGGTCGCCGCCTGGTTTGGCGGCGGCTTCGACCTGACCCCGTTCTACCCGGTGGACGAAGACGTGCAGCACTGGCACCGCGTCGCCCAGGCGCTGTGCGCCCCCTTCGGCGAGGAACGCTATGCCGCGCACAAGCGCTGGTGCGACGAATACTTCTTCCTGCGCCACCGCAACGAGACACGCGGCGTCGGCGGGCTGTTCTTCGACGACCTGGGTCAGGACTTCGAGCGCGACTTTGCGTACCAGCAAGCAGTCGGCAACGGCTTCCTGGATGCCTACATGCCGATCGTGCAGCGCCGCAAGGATGAGCCGTTCGGCGAGCGCGAGCGCGAATTCCAGCTGTACCGCCGCGGCCGCTACGTGGAATTCAACCTGGTCTACGATCGCGGCACCCTGTTCGGGCTGCAGAGCGGCGGGCGTGCCGAAAGCATCTTGATGAGCCTACCGCCCCGGGTGCGCTGGGAGTATGGCTACACCGCAGAGCCCGGCAGTGCCGAGGCACGGCTGCTGAATTATCTGGTCCCGCGCGACTGGCTGGGCTGATGGCCGCCGTGTCAGCGGCCAACTGATCTGCCTCGGCGTTTAACGGACGCGCTGACATCCTGATCCAAAGGGATTGAGACGTCAGCGCCTTATCGCCATCGCCCAATCAAGCGCCATTCAGTAGCGTATTCAGAATCTCAATTCATGCAAACCTGAATTGGGAGAATGAAACACTGTGTTGATTAATCGAGTTAATCGCGCCTATTTATATTTGTAATTGCTCGCACCTCGACGCCGAACTTTATTCGTGTGATGCGATGCGCCATTGCGCTAGAGAGCTGTTGAGCACAGGACATAAAAAAGCCCCGCAGACCAGGGGGAGGTCGGCGGGGCCAGGAAACGGAAACTTGGGGAGGAGTTTCCGCTCCGAGATCTGCTCCAGGGGATGGGAGAGATCTGCCGACAGGCGTTGCGCCCGTCGAGGGATATGACACCATTTTCTACATTGATGGATCGTGAAGATAACTGTTAAAAAAATGTAGAATTTAGCGGTTATTCATTCCCTCAAACTTGCTGAATTCGCATTATGTTTGACCGGCTTATGTCTGGTCTGTGCGTTCAGCATATCAGCGTCGTATGACGCGTCAGTGCGCCTCGTCCCAGTTATCGCCAACACCCGAATCCACCACCAGCGGCACGCGTAGCTCGGCCGCTGCGGCCATGCGCGTGGTGACTTCGCGCAGCAGCGTGTCGACGAAATCGGCATCTGCCTCGAACACCAGTTCGTCGTGCACCTGCAGGATCATCAGCGCGCGCTGCGCGTGGTCGGCGATCCAGCCGTCCACGCTGACCATGGCGCGCTTGATGATGTCTGCGGCGGTGCCCTGCATCGGCGCGTTGATGGCGGCGCGCTCGGCGCCGGCGCGCTGGCCCTGGCTGCCGGCGTTGATGAAGTCCAGATACAGGCGGCGGCCGAACACGGTTTCCACGTAGCCCTTGTCACGCGCCTGCTGGCGCGTGGTTTCCATGAAGTCGCGCACGCCCGGGTAGCGGCTGAAGTACAGCGCGATGTAGTCCTGCGCCTCGCCGCGCCCGATGCCGAGCTGGCGGGCCAGGCCGAACGCGCTCATGCCGTACATCAGGCCGAAGTTGATCGCCTTGGCGGCGCGGCGCTCATCCCCGCTGACGGTGTCGATGGTGCGGCCGAACACTTCCGCTGCGGTGGCCCGATGCACGTCGGCACCGGACTCGAACGCGCCCACCAGGCCGGGGTCGCCGGACAGGTGCGCCATGATGCGCAGCTCGATCTGCGAGTAGTCGCAGGCGATCAGCTTGCGCCCGGCCGGCGCGACGAAGGCACGGCGGATGCGGCGGCCGTCCTCGGTGCGGATCGGGATGTTCTGCAGGTTGGGGTCGGACGAGGACAGCCGCCCGGTAGCGGCACCGGCCTGGTGATAGCTGGTGTGCACGCGCCCGGACTGCGGGTGGATCATCTCCGGCAGCTTGTCGGTGTAGGTGCTGCGCAGCTTGGTCAGCCCGCGGTATTCCAGGATCACCCGCGGCAGTTCGTGCTGGTCGGCGATGGCTTCCAGCGCTTCTTCATTCGTCGAGGGCTGGCCCTTGGGCGTCTTGACCACCGCGGGAAGCTTGAGTTCGTCGAACAGCAGCGCCTGCAGCTGCTTGGGCGAATCCAGGTTGAAGGTGCGCCCGGCCAGTTCGGTGGCTTTCTGCTGGGCGGCGAGCATGCGCTTGGACAGGTCCGCGCTCTGGCGACGCAGCTCGGCCGCGTCCACGCATACGCCGTTGGCTTCGATTCGTGCCAGCACGCCTACCAGCGGCATCTCGATCTCGCGATAGACGCGCTCGAGGCTGGGCTCGGCGGCCAGGCGCTTGCCCAGCACCTGGTGCAGGCGCAGGGTGATGTCGGCGTCTTCGGCGGCGTAGCGGGTGGCATCTTCCAGGCTGACATGGGCGAAGGGAATCTGCTTGGCGCCCTTGCCGCAGACGTCTTCGTACTTGACGGTGTCGTAGCCCAGGTAGCGCTTGGCCAGGCTGTCCATGTCGTGGCGGGCGCTGCCGGAATTGAGCACGAAGCTTTCCAGCAGGGTGTCGTCGGCATAGCCGGCCAGGTCGACGCCATGGCGGCGCATCACGTGCAGGTCGTACTTGCCGTGCTGGCCGAGCTTGCGCACGGCAGGGTCGGTCAGCAGCGGTGCCAGTTGGGCCAGCGCCTGGGCGCGGTCGAGCTGGGCCGGGGCGCCGGGGAAGTTGTGGCCGAACGGCAGATAGGCCGCCTGGCCGGGCTCGGCGGCCACACTCAGCCCGATCAGGTCGGCCTGCAGCGGGTCCAGGCTGTCGGTTTCGGTGTCGAAGGCGAACTGCCCGGCCGTGCGCAGGCGCGCGATCCAGCTGTCGAGCTGTTCCTGGGTGAGGATGGTCTCGTACTGGCCGGGGGCGGACAGCGCCGGGTCCAGGTCCACCGGCGCACTGGCCGGGCCGGACACGAACCCGGTGCCACGGGCGCGGCCGGGCTCGGTGCGGGCCACCGCCATCGCTTCGGTCTGCGCCCCGGCTGCGGCCGCGCCGCCCAGTTCGCGTAAGGCCTGGCTGAAACCGTAGCGGGCGTACAGCACGGCCAAGGCTTCGGCATTGGGCTCACGCAGGTCCAGCGCACGCGGGCCGCTGGCCAGCACCACATCGGTCTTGATGGTGACCAGCGCACGGTTGAGCGGTAGCCGCGGCAGTGCGGCGCGCAGGTTGTCGCCGATCTTGCCCTTGATCTTGTCGGCGTTGGCGATGACGCCATCGAGCGAGTCGTATTCGGCCAGCCATTTGGCGGCGGTCTTGGGGCCGCACTTGTCCACGCCCGGCACGTTGTCGATGGCATCGCCCATCAGCGCGAGCAGATCGACGATCTGGTCGGGCCGCACGCCGAACTTGGCGATCACCGCCTCGTCCGAATCCATGCGGCTGCCGCTCATGGTGTTGACCAGTTCGATGCCCGGGCGCACCAGCTGGGCAAAGTCCTTGTCGCCGGTGGAGATGGTGACGCTCAAGCCGTCGGCCGCGCCCTGCAGCGCCAGCGTACCGATTACATCGTCCGCTTCCACCCCGTCGATGCGCAGGATGTCGATGCCCAGCGCATGCACGATGTCGCACATCGGCTGCACCTGCGCGCGCAGGTCGTCGGGCATCGACGGGCGGTTGGCCTTGTAGTCGGCATACAAGTCATCACGAAATGTCTTGCCGGGCGCATCCACCACGAACGCGACGTAGGCCGGGCGCTCCTTCAAGGTGGCGCGCAGCATGTTGACCACGCCGAACAAGGCGCCAGTGGGCTCGCCCTGGGCATTGGTCAGCGGCGGAAGCGCGTGGAACGCGCGGTACAGGTAACTGGACCCGTCGATCAGGACTAATCTGCTCATGGCCCAATTCTACGCTGCACGCCCACGCCACACCGCGACAGCGCATACTGGCCGGCGACCTAGAACGGATGACAACGATGAAGAGAGCACGTCTTTTGCTGCTGCCGTTGCTGCTGCTTGGCGGCTGCGCCACGACCACCGGTGGCCGCGACGGTGGCGATATCCCGGCCGGTGCCGATGTCACCAGCAAGACCATGGGCAACGGCGACAAGGTGGACGAATACCGCGTCAACGGCCAGCTGGAAATGGTGCGCGTGACCCCGGCGCGCGGCGCGCCCTATTTCCTGTACGACCGCGACCACGACGGGCATACCGACGCGGAGAAGGACAAGGTCAACAAGGTGTACTGGCAGCTGTATAGCTGGTGATTCGGGATTCGGGATTCGGGATTCGGGATTCGTAGAGCGTAAGCACGGCGGCTTTACCGGCCGCTGGTGTCGGCGATGGTGGTCCGGTTCCGGTAAGCCGGAGCACCTCAGTAGCGGCAACGCTGATGCGGGTCTGCGGTATCTGACGCCGCTGGGCGCAAGGCTCAGCCGTTGTCCTGCGGGCCGGGGACGCGTTGCAGGTCGTCGATGCCGGCCGGGGCCAGTTCCTTCTTCATCAAGGCCAGGAAGTCGCAGCCCACCAGGCGCAGCAGCATCGGTACCGGGCTGGAAGGCTCGCAGCGCGCGTAGTCGCGTGTGCGCCGGATACGTATCGGTGTACACCCTGGCGAGCACTTGCGTAGCACCGCACAAGCCGTCCGCGCCTGCACTTTGCCGGATCAGGCGCCAGCGGTCAGGGAAAGCTGTGGCGTGCCGAAGGACTGGCCGCCGAACGGCTCGGTATTCAACCACATATAGGTGTAGGAACGGCTGGAAAAGCGCCAGCCGCTTGCGGTCCTTATGAAAGTGGCCGAATACATCGCCACATTGTCGTAGTAGTGATCTGCCGGACCGGTGGCCAGCTCCCGAACCGGCCAACGCGCCGCCGCACGATCGCCCTCGATCACGATCACCCCGGTCGGTACCAGCTGGGTGAAGAAGTTGCGCTCATCGCGTAGTTGATGGAGCAATGCCGCAACGGCTTCGATGCCTTCGCGCCTGACGTTGAATGGCGCCCCGATCTCCCAGATGCCATCGTCCGTCCACAAGGCCTTGAAGCCATCGTGGTCGGCGCGGATGCAGGTGTCGGCAAAGCGAGCCACCAACGCGCGGATGGCGCTCTCGTCTTCCAGCCGTTGCAGTCGTTGTTCGAGGGTGTTCATGCGTGTGCCTCGTGTGCGGGACGGGAGTGGGCGGCGATGCCGTCCAGCGTTGCAAGCTGGTCTGCGGACAGCACCAGGTCGCAGGCGGCGAAATTCTCGGCCAGATGCGCTGGCGAGGATGTGCCGGCGATCACCAGCAGGTTGGGCGAGCGCTGCAGCAACCACGCCAGCGCCACCTGCCGTGGCGTAGCACCCACCGCGCTGGCGACACCGGAGAGTAGGTCCGACTGCAACGGCGAAAAGCCGCCGAGCGGGAAGAACGGCACATAGGCGATGCCTTGCTGCGCGAGCGCGTCGATGAAGGCGTCGTCGTCGCGCTTGACCAGGTTGTAGTGGTTTTGCACGCACACGATCCTGGCCAGCGACTGCGCCTGCTCCAGCTGTCGCGCCGTGACATTGCTCAAGCCGATATGGCGCACCAGGCCTTCGCGCTGCAACTCGGCCAGGCAGGCCACCGGCTCGGCGATCGAGCTGTCGTCGGTGTCGGCCAGAGCGCCCAGCCGCAGGTTGACCACATCCAGCGTCTCCAGGCCCAGGCTCGTCAGGTTGGCGTGCACCTGCCGCCGCAGGCTGTCCGGCGACAGATCGATATGCCAGGAACTGTCGCTGCCGCGGCCGATGCCGATCTTGGTGACGATCACCACATCATCGCGGTAAGGATGCAGCGCTTCGCGAATGAGCGCATTGGAGACGTGCGGGCCGTAAAACTCGGCGGTGTCGATATGGTTGGCGCCCAGTGCGACGGCCTGGCGCAGGACCGCCAGCGCGGAGGCCTTGTCGCGCGGCGGTCCCCACACGTGGGAGCCGGGCAATTGCATGGTGCCGTAGCCCATGCGCCTGAGCTGCAGGGTGGTGCCGGGCAGGGTGAAGGTGCCACCGAGTTGAGTGTCGGTCATGAGATGTCCTTGGATGGGTGAGCGGTACGGCGTCTGCGATTGGGTGGGAGCGGCCGTTGCGGGCACGGCGCACGCTCGTTGGGGATGAGCTGTGTGGGATGGCGCCTGCAGCAGGGAAACGCTTCACTTCGTTAGTGCCGCTGCAATTTACGTCCGCGACCTCTGTGCAACAATCAGGTATAAATTGAACGGGCCGTACGGATTTTCGAACGATGAGCAATCGCCTGGGCGACATGGAGGCGTTCGTGCGGGTGGCGCGCGCCGGCGGGTTTCGGGAAGCGGCCAAGAGCGCGGGCCAGAGTGCGTCCAACTTCAGCGATGCGATCAAGCGCATGGAGGTCTGGCTGGGCGTGCGGCTGTTCAATCGCACCACGCGCAGCGTGGTGCTGACCGATGCGGGGAAGGCGCTGTTGGCCCGCGTCGAGCCAGCATTGATCGAGTTGGAGGGCGCCAAGGAGGTGGTCAGCGCGTTTCGCGACAGGCCGGCCGGTACGCTGCGCCTCAATGTGCCGGTCAGTGCGGCGCGGCTGGTGTTGCCGCGCATCTTGCCGCCGTTTCTCGCAGCCTACCCGGACATCACCGTGGAGGTGCTGACCGAAGAGAGCTTCGTCGATGTGATCGCCGCCGGGTGCGATGCGGGAATCCGCTACGGTGAGCGGCTGCAGCAGGACATGGTGGCGATTCCGATCGGCCCGCGTGTGCAACGCAGCGCAACTGCGGCATCTCCCGGCTACCTGGATCGGCGTGGCCGCCCCACCCACCCACGCGAACTGATCGACCACGACTGCATCCGTGGTCGCTTTCCCAGCGGCGTGATTGCCGAGTGGGAGTTCGAGCGCGAGGCAGAGATCGTCACCATCTTTCCGCGTGGGCAGCTCCTGGTGGAGATCGGCGGAGGCCTCGACCTTGCGATCCAGTCGGCGATCGCCGGAAACGGGGTCATTCACCTGTTCGAGCAATGGCTTGCGCCGCACCTGGCATCCGGCGCGCTCGAACCGGTGCTGCGCCCCTGGTGGCAACCGTTTCCCGGCCCCTATCTGTATTACCCCAACCGCAATCTGACCCCGCCCGCGCTGCGCGCGTTCATTGAATTCGTCAAACAATTGCCTGACTGAGCCTTGCGCCTTTTTAGCGGGGCTTGCCATGACGATGCCCGACACCACGTGCTCTCACCCTCCATTGCAACGCTGCGAGTGGGACAGTCTTGCGACAGGATCCGGTTGCTCGCCCAAGCGCTGCAGACACCCCTTCGTCGCCATCTGCGACAAGCACAACTGGCATGCACAACCCCCACAGAAACCGGCTCGGACGCAGCCTGCACGCTTACCGCTCGTCGCACCTGCCGGCTACAAAGGCCAGATGCGCTGATGCGGCCGCCTCAGGGAGGCTGCGCACCGCCGGTCAGTCCAGGCGCTGGCAGCCATGGAGAGGCTGACCCATGCTCGCCGCCCCTGTTCAGGTGGCGGCATGATGTCAGGCGACGCTATTTCCTGCCGATCAACACCCAGTCGATGTTCGCCAAGTCATGGCCTGTCGACCAGTCATGATCTCGTCGTTGCCATCCCATCGAGATCGATGATGCGCAACTGATGCGACGCGTCCAATCCGACGTTGGCAGGCTTGGCCCACGTCCAGTTGTTGTCGAACTGGCCGCTACGGTTCGCGTCGATGACATGTTGCAAGGTGTCCGGAGGCAGGCGGGTGGCAGTGTGCATCGGGGCTCTCCAAGGGGCGGCAAGATGACGACGGAGCTACTGCAGTGCGGGTGCGGTTCGACGATGCGCGGCGTGACCAGTCAGTGCGTGCTGCGCGTCAGTGTTGCGCCTGTTGCAGGCGCAGTGCGCCCGCAGCATCGTGGCCATGGCTGTGTCCTTCACGCGCGCCGGCCAGGTTGCCTTCCACCGTCAGCGTGTCGATGGCGTTGTCGCCATAGCGCTTGCGGCTGACCTGCAGCAGCGGCGCCAGCTCGGCCTCTGCACCGGCGTAGTCGCGCTGCATCAGCAGATACATCGACAGACTGTTGCGCATCGACAGCGTGAATGGATGCTCGGGCCCGTCGAGCGCGATGCGCTCGCGCAGCAGGGCGCGCTGCAGGGTGATCGCCGACGCCAGTTGCCCGACCTCGGCCAGCATGGCGGCGTAGACATTGCCCGCGTTGATGCGCTGCCCCGGGCGCGTGGCAGGGTTGGCCAGCGCCGCCACGTAGGCATGCCGGCTTTCGGTCATGGCCTCGGCAATGCGGCCCTGGTCGCGCAGCGTCCAGGCCAGCCATCCGCGCATGTCGTTGGCCATGGTCTGCTGCTGCGCGTCGCCACGCTGCGCCTGCGCAATGCCCTGGCGCAGCAGCTGCGCGGCGTCCTCGCGCTGACCGGCACCGCGTAGCGCCTGGCCCAGCATGGAGGCCGCCTGCAATGCCGGCATGCTGCCCTCCCCGGTGCTCTGCTGCGCCAGCGTCTGCGCAGTGCGCAGGTGCTGCACCGCCTGCGGGTACTTGGCCAGTGCAATCAAGGTGCGGCCCAAGGTCAGCTCCACATCGGTGCGCGCATCCGGCTGGCTGGCCAGCTCGCGCGCGGCGCGCTGCGAGGCCTGCTCCAGCACGCGCAGCATCAGCGTCTTGTCCAGATCCTGCGCCACGCCGGGGTCCACGCTGGACAACACCGAACTCATGAAATCGCCGGTGACGCGCGCGCGTTGCGCATCGCGCGCGGCCTGCTGCAACGACCACAGCGTGGCGCCGAGGCCGGCGAGCGAGGCAACCGCCACCAGGCCGCCGGCCAGCACGCCGCTGCGATGGCGCTG